>NZ_CP095732.1:2884642-3205000 GCF_020447305.1 Abyssibius alkaniclasticus
AAAGGCGATGAGCGTGGACAGCGCCAGCGCGTAAATGGCCAGCGGGATCGACACCCACATACGCCCGGCAACCATATCGACCACCGGCGTGCGATAGGTGTAGCTGATGCCGAAATCGCCGCTCAGCATTCCGCCCATCCAGGCGCCGTAGCGTATGAGCAGCGGTTGGTCGAGCCCCATTTCGGCGCGCAAGGCGGCCACGGTATCGGGGCGGGCATTGATGCCGAGCATGAAGCTGGCCGGATCGCCCGGTATCACCTCGATCGCCGCGAAAATGACAAGGCTGGCGGCAAACAGGCTGAGGATGAGCGAGACGAGCCGCCGCGCGGTGTAAACTGCCATAAGCCCCTCTTGTTGCCCTTTGCCCCGATGCTAGCCAAGGGGCGCGCGGCTTTCCAGCGATGATTGCGAAAATCATTTGCCAAAATTCGGGGTTTCGCGCATAGATGCGGCAGGCCGCGCGATGGCGTCGCGCAGCGTGCTTGCACGCAGCCTATGGCACATGCCGCAATTGCCCTGAACGCCGGGGTGTTTGCTGCCCGCGCCGTAACTATCCGGCGGGGCCCCTGCCGGAGAGACAAGATGACAAACCGCCCGGAATTCTTTCGCCAGCACAATGGCGCCAAGGCCGCCCTGCCCTTTGCCCCTGCCGAATATGAGGCGCGCTTAAGCGGGCTGCGCGCCATTATGGCCAGCCAGGGGCTGGATGCGGTGCTGCTGACCTCGATGCAGAATGTCGCCTATTATTCGGGCTTTCTCTATTGCAGCTTTGGCCGCCCCTATGCCTGCGTGGTCACGGCCGATGACTGCGTTACCCTCAGCGCGGGCATTGATGCCGGCCAGCCGTGGCGCCGTTCTGTGGGTGACAACATCACCTATACCGACTGGGCGCGCGACAATTACTGGCGCGCGGCGGCCCATGTGATTGGCACCGGCAAGGCCGTGGGCTATGAGGGCGACCATTTGAACCTGCAAGGCATGGACAAGCTGAGGCATTTCCTTGCGCCCAATTCTGTTGCCGATATTGCGGGCGCGACCATGCGCCAGCGAATGCTGAAATCCGCCGCCGAGATCGAGATGATCCGCCACGGCGCGGCAGTGGCCGATATCGGCGGCTTTGCCATTCGCGATGCCGTGGCGATTGGCGCGCGCGAGCTTGACATTGCAATGGCCGGGCGCGACGCGATGGAGCGTGAAATAGCCCGCCGCTTTCCGCAAGCCGAATATCGCGACACATGGGTATGGTTCCAGTCGGGGCTGAACACCGATGGCGCGCATAACCCCGTTACCGCGCGCAAGGTGGCGCGGGGCGATATCCTCAGCCTCAACACTTTCCCGATGATCTCGGGCTATTACACCGCGCTGGAGCGCACGATGTTTGCCGGTGAGGTCGATGCCGCCAGCCTGAAATACTGGCAGGCCAACGTAGCGGCGCATGAGCTTGGGATCAGCCTGATCAAGCCGGGCGCGACCTGTTCGGGCATAACGGCGGCGATCAACGAAATGCTGGAGGCGCAGGATTTGCTGCAATATCGCAGCTTTGGCTACGGGCACAGCTTTGGCATTCTCAGCCATTACTATGGCCGCGAGGCGGGCTTGGAGTTGCGCGAGGATATCGACACGGTGCTGGAGCCTGGCATGGTGGTTTCGATGGAACCGATGCTGACCATTGCGCATGGCGCGCCGGGGGCGGGCGGATATCGTGAGCATGATATTCTGCTTGTGGGGGCCGATGGCGCTGAAAACATTACCAAATATCGCTATGGGCCGGAGTTTAACGTGGTGGGGTGAATTGAGGCGGCGAACGGTGCGCAATAAATGCGCATCATAGATTTTCAAGAACCGTAGGGTGCGCATTCATTGCGCACCTTTGTGGTCGCATTCATTGCGCACCTTTGTGGTCGCATTCATTGCGCACCCTTTTTGCACCCGTGGCCAATCCGCGCTAGGCTGCCCCTGTGCCCAGAAAACAGGAGGCCCTATGCCCAGCCAGAAAATCACCTTTCCCGGCCATTCCGGTGAAATGCTCGCCGCGCGGCTTGATACGCCCGACGGGCCGCTGCGCGCCTGTGCGATTTTTGCGCATTGCTTTACCTGCTCCAAGGACATTGCCGCCGCGCGGCAGATCTCCGGCCATCTGGCCGCACAGGGCATTGCGGTGTTGCGGTTCGACTTTACCGGGCTTGGCCATTCGGATGGCGAGTTCGGCAATACCGATTTCAGCTCCAACATCGAAGATCTGGTTGCGGCGGCGGCGTTTCTGGAAGCCGAACATGGCGCGCCGCAACTGCTGATCGGCCATTCGCTGGGTGGGGCGGCGGTAATTCGCGCGGCCACGCGCCTGCCCCTGGTGCGCGCCGTGGCCACAATCGGCGCCCCCGCCGACCCGGCGCATGTGACCAACAATTTCGGCGCGGCGCTGGACAAAATCCGCGATCAGGGCGCGGCCGAAGTCTCATTGGGCGGGCGGAATTTTACCATACGCAAGGCATTTCTGGACGATATTTCGGGCCATGACATTGCCGAGGCTTTGGGGAATTTCGGCAAGCGCGCGCTTTTGGTGCTGCACGCACCGCTGGATGCGGTTGTGGGGATCGAAAATGCCGCGGAAATTTTTCTGGCCGCCAAACACCCCAAAAGCTTTGTAACCCTCGACACGGCCGACCATCTGGTCAGCCAGCAGGCCGATGCCACCTATGCCGCCGAGCTGATCTCAACCTGGTCGCGGCGCTATCTGGCGCTTGCCCCCTGCCCCGTGCCCGAAGATGCGCCCGAAGGCGTGGTGCGGGTGCGCGAGGCCGATGCCGCGGGGTTTTTGCAGGATATCATCATCAACGCCCGCCACGAGCTGCGCGCCGACGAGCCGAAGGATTTTGGCGGCACCGATCTGGGGCCATCGCCTTACCAGCTTGTTTCAGCCGGGCTTGGCGCCTGCACATCCATGACCATGCGCATGTATGCGCGGCGCAAGAAAATGCCGCTGGAGCATGTGGTGGTGGATGTGACGCATAACAAACAACATGCCGATGAGGCGGAAAAATCCGGTGGCAAGGTTGATGTGTTTCGCCGCGAAATCCGCATGGAGGGCGATTTGAGCGCCGAGGATCGCGCAAAGCTGATGGAAATTGCCGATAAATGCCCGGTGCATAAGACCTTGCACCAAAGCGCGGAGATTGTGAGCGTTGAGATGGGCGGCGCGTAAAAAAAAGGTGCGCAATAAATACGCACCTTACATTTTCATAAACCCGTAGGGTGCGCATTCATTGCGCACCACTTTGGTCGCATTCATTGCGCACCTTTTTGAGGCGCTTACTCTTCCCAATAGACCCCGGTCAGGTCTATCGCCTGTGTGGGCGCGTTTTCCCACAGCCCGCGGATGCGCGCATCGGCCACGCCGGTCTTGGCAAGCTGGAACAGGTAGCCGTTGACATAATCGGCGGCGATGATTTCCTGGGCCTGCTGCAAAATCGCCGACCGTTTGGCCGGGTCTGTCGTGGCGTTCAATGTCTCCATCAGCGCCTGGAAATCCGGGTTGTCATACTGGAAATAGTAATCCGGATTGGCATAGATGCCGATATCCATCGGCTCGGTATGGGACACGATTGTCAGGCCGAAATCCTTGCCGTTGAACACCTCTTCCAGCCATTGCGCCCATTCCAGATTGGTGATTTCGGTCTGGATGCCAACCTCGCGCAGCTGAGACGCGATAATCTCGCCCCCCCGGCGCGCATAAGATGGCGGCGGCAGCTTCAACGTGGTGGTAAACCCATCGGGCAAGCCCGCCTCGGCCAAAAGCGCGCGGGCGCGCTCGGGGTCATAATTCGACATGCCGGTCAGGTCGACATAATCGGGGTTGTGCGGGGCGAAATGTGTGCCGATCGGCGTGCCATAGCCAAACATCGCCCCATCAATGATGGCCTGACGGTCTATCGCATGTGCAATCGCCTCGCGCACCAGCACATTGTCCAGCGGGGGCTGGGCGTTGTTCATGGCCAGAATGGTTTCCCCCTCGGTTGAGCCGACGATGACCGAAAAGCGCGGGTCGGCAGCGAATTGCGCCAGGTTCTCGGGGGCCGGAAAAACCGGAAACGCATCGATATCGCCAGCCATGAGTGCGGCATAGGCGGCGCTCGGGTCAGAGATGTATTTGATTGTCGCGCTCTCCAGCATTGCCGGTGTGCCCCAGTAATTCGGGTTGCGGTTAAGCGTGATCTGATCGCCCTGCACCCAGTTGCCGAACACAAAGGCACCGGTGCCGTTCGGCGCGGTCTTGAGCTGGTCTTCCGTGGCTTCCTCGGGCAGGATGACCGCATCGCCCCAGGCCATGTTGAACAGGAAGGCGCCGGTTGGCTGGCTCAGCGTGACCTGCACGGTCAGTTCATCCAGCGCCTCGACGCTTGCAATGGCGGCAAACAGGCCCTTTTGCGCATTGGTGCTGTCTTCGGCGCGCGCGCGGTCGAGCGAAAAGACCACATCGGCGGCGTTCATGTCGCTGCCATCATGAAACTTGACGCCCTGGCGCAGATAAAAGGTATAGCCAAGCCCGTCTTCGGAAATATCCCAGCGTTCGGCAAGGCCGGGAATGACGGAACCATCGGCGGCAAAACGGGTAAGCCCCTCGTAGATGTTGGAATAAACCACGTTGTCAATGGCCGCGGCGGCACCGCCTGTCGGGTCCAGATGCGGGGGTTCGAGCTGGCCGCCCACGGTGATTGTGGTTCTTTGCGCCCAAGCCGCGCCCGCGCCAAGCGCCAGCATACTGGCCGCCACCAGCGGCAGAAATTTCTGAAACATCACGTCCTCCTGTCAGGTGCGGGCGGGCCCGCTGTTATCGTCAAGGGTCTCGCCCGCCAGCAGATGCGCCAGGCTCAGCCCCATGACTTTGGCCGAGTCGATCATATCATCAACCCCGACATATTCATCGGGCTGATGCGCAAGGTCGAGGATTCCCGGCCCGTAGGCAATACAGTTTTTCATGCGGCCAATCCGGTCAATATGCTTTTGATCATAGGTGCCGGGGGAGACAACGTAATCGGGCGCACGCCCCAGAACCGCGCCAATCGCGCTGGCCACCGAGGTGACAACCGGCGCCTTCTGGTCGGTCATGGAGGGCAGAACATGGTGCATTTCGCGCAGATCATAGCGGAAATTTGGGCGGGTCTTGCGCAAATTTTCGAGCAGGTCGCGAATTTCACCCTCTACATCGGCCAGATTCTCCTCCATCAGGAAACGCCGGTCCAGCACCATGCGCGCGGAATCCGGCACGCAGGGGCTGGGCAGGCCGGTGAAATCGGCCGCACCCTCGCTTTGCCCGCCATGCAGCGAGTTGATGTTGAGCGTGGACTGGCGCGCCCCTTCGGGCACCACCGGCATTTCGGTCTGGCGCGCGGCCAAGGCGGGGTAAAGGCTGGCTTCCATTTCGGCAATGACCGCGCCCATATGGCGCACGGCGCAATCACCCAGAAACGGCATGGAGCCGTGGGCGATGCGGCCATGCGTTTCCAGCGCGCCCCACCACACACCGCGATGGCCAAGGCAGATCCGGTCTTTGTTGAGCGGTTCGGGGATGATGACATGCTGCACGCGTTCGGGGCTGAAATAGCCGCGTTCCGCCAGCCAGGCAACACCGCCATAGCCGCCCGATTCCTCGTCCCCCGTGCCGGAAATTTCGATCGCGCCCTCAAAATCCGGCCAGACCTCGATGAAGGTTTCAGCGGCGATGATGCTGGCGGCAAGCCCGCCTTTCATATCGCAAGCACCGCGCCCGTAGACCTTGCCATCGATCAGCGCACCGCCGAACGGGTCCAGGCTCCAGCCCTGGCCGACATCGACCACGTCGATATGGCTGTTGAAATGCACACAGGCACCGGGCCTGGCCCCGTCGCGCCGCGCAATGATGTTCCAGCGCGGGTAACGTTCAGAATCGCCCGGCGTGCCGATGGCGCGCAAAAGCTCGGTCTCAAAGCCGCTTGCCTTCAGCCGCCTGTCCAGAAACGCGCAGATATCGCGGTAATTCTCGCCCGGCGGGTTGAGCGTGGGAATGCGGATCAGATCGCCCGTCAGGGCAACAAGCTCGTCGCGCTTGGCACAGATGCGGGACAGAAATTCGGCTTGCTTGTTCATCGCCCCATGCAGCCCGAAAGCTGGGGCGGCGTCAATAGGGTTGCGGCATTAAGCCTGCACATCTGCCCGGCGGAAGGCCAGGCCACCCCCGCGGCCACCCCCGGGGCCGCCCCTTCCCGCCGGTCAGGGCTGATCTGCCGCTTTTGGCAGATCAGGACACGCCGGTGATCATCGACACGATTTCATTCTTGTCGGTTTTGGCGGTTTCGCGCACGCCGATCTGCGCACCGCGCCGCAGCACGCAAATTCTGTCGGACAAACGAAAGACCTGATCGAGGCTGTGGCTGATGATGAGTATCGCAAGGTTCTTGGCGCGCAGGCTGGCGATGAGCGCCTCGACCTTGGCGGTTTCAGCCACACCAAGGGCCGCGGTTGGCTCATCGAGCAGGATGAGCTTACTGGCCCAATGGGTGGCGCGGGCAATGGCAATGCCCTGACGTTGCCCGCCGCTAAGCGCCGAGATCGTGGAACTTGCGGATGGAATGCGCACATCCAGCTCGTCGACCAGTTCCTGTGATTGGCGGCGCATCCGTGCCTTGTCGAGCAGGCCGAAGGGCGGTTTTGTAAGCTCGCGGCCCAGAAACATGTTCATGTAAACCGGCTGCTGGTCGGCCAAAGCCAGATCCTGATACACAACCTCGATTCCGCGCGCGCGGGCCTGGCTGGCATCGCTGAAGGATGCGGGCGCATTGTCCAGGCTGATCGTGCCCGAGGTCGGGGTGTAAACGCCCGAGATGATTTTGATGAGCGTCGATTTGCCAGCGCCATTATCGCCCACGAGCGCCACAATTTCGCCGGCACGCAGATCGAGCGAGAAATTCTGTATGGCCACGATGCCGCCAAAGGATTTGTGGATATTCTGAAGCGACAGGACAGGATGATCGGTGGTCATGAGCGCGCCCTTTCCGGCCAGTCTATGGCCTGTCCGAAGATGTTTTCAATGGAGGTGACGCGCGGCGCACCCTGTGCCACGCCCGCAACCCCGACAATGCTGGCGCGCGTAACAAAGGCCTGGCCGCGAAAACCGAAAATCACGGTATCGCCGGTTTTGGGTTTCACGGGGCCGGTCGCGTCGATCATCGCATAGTAATCTATCGCCGAATAATCGGGGATTTCGACATTGGCCAGCGCATTGGCGCCAGAGGTCGGCGTGGCGCCGACAAGCGCCTTGACCTGATATTTCGGGAAAACCGGGTCAATATACAGCCCGCCGCCAAAGCAATAGGCCGAATCGCCATGCCGGTGCGAAACCTCGGACAGGTATAGCACGGCCGGGTCTTCGGGCAGGTCCTGAACCGCGTGGAGCGGCGTTGTGCCATGCAGCGCATTGCCCGGTTCGCACTGGGTGGCACCGGCATCGGCCAGCGCGTCGAGCATGACGGTGGAATTTGTGCCCGGTGCGTTGATCTCGATATTGCTGCGGCCGGATCTGGCCAAAGCCTCGGCGGCGCGCGCCAATGTGGCCAGGTTCGGCGTGGGCCTGACCTTGCGGCTTTCCAGGTCAAAGAGCAGCGCAGGAAAGGTGGTGATGCCCGCAAACACCGCGCCGTCAAGCGCGTCGAGCCGGTCGGCAACGGCGCAAATCTCATCGGCTTCAAACCCGCCCTCATGGCCGCGATAGAATGTATCGCCCGCCGTTTGAATGCGCGCCAGCAGGTTCTGGACACGTCCGGCTTTGGCTGCGGCGCGCGCGGCTTCGGCTGCCTTTTCGGGGCTGAACACGGTCCAGAAATCCGGCTTCAGGGTTGCGGCGGCAAAATCGGCATCGCGCTGGGGCACCTGCACCAGATGGCCCAGATGGCCGGTTTTCAGCCCGGCAGTATGGCAGGCCGTCGCGCAATCCATGTCAACGGCCACGGCACGGTTGATGCCACCGCGCAAAACTGCCGCGCAAAAGCCGGAATGGCGGCCGACCTGCTTGGTCATGGCGAAGGCTTTCAGGCCCAGCGCGCTGGCCGCCTTTGAAAACAGCCGCGCGTTGCGTTCGACCGCATCCAGATCCAGCACATAGGCATTGGCGGGAATTTTGCCAGCCTGGTGCAGCGCCATCGCGGCTTCGATAAAGCGCGGATTGCGGCGCATCAACACATCGAGAAACATGGTTTGCCCTTTCCTTTAACGGCTGGGGTCGCGCAGCGACACGGCAACGGCAAGCAGGATGATCAGCCCGCGCACGATCATCTGGTCAGACACGGCGAGGTTCATCAGGATCAGCCCGTTATTGAGCATCCCCATCAGCAAAGAGCCGACGAGCGCCCCGATGACAGAGCCCTTGCCGCCATTGAGCAGAGTGCCCCCCACGATCACGGCCGCGATCACGGTCATCAGATCGCTTTCGCCAAGCGTATATTTGGCAGCCTGCAAACGGCCCGCATAAAGCAGCCCGGCAAGCCCGGCACAGCCGCCGCAAAGTGTAAGCACATAAAAGCGCACACGCGGCACCCTGATGCCCGAAACCTGCGCAGCGCGCGGATTGTCGCCCGTGGCCACGACATGCGCGCCGAATTTCGTATGCTTGTAGACCAGATGCCCGATGGCCACGCCGATCACCGTCCAGAACACCAGCGAGGGCACGGAGAACAGCTTGCCCGAGCCGAAAATGCCGGTGAAACTGTCGTTTACAACGGGGATGGACCGCAGATTGGTCATGGAGCGTGCGATACCCGCAAACAGGCCCATCGTGGCAAGGGTTACAAGGAATGACGGCAGCTTGAAATAGGCGACCAGCACCCCGTTGAGCGCGCCGATCAGCAGGCCGGCGCCCAGGCCCGCAGCCACGCCCACCACCATTGGGTAGCTTTGCAGCGTAACGGCGGCCGTCAGTGCCGCAACCGCGACGATCGAGCCGAAGCTCAGGTCGATCTCGCCCGCCGACAGCGCAAAGACCAGACCGATGGCCATGATTGTGGCCGGTGCGGTTTGCAGCACGATATTTGTCAGGTTGCGCTGGGTCAGGAACCCGTCATCGCGCAAGGTGGCGGCGAAGAACAGAAAGATCGCCAGAAACCCGACATAGACAACCAGTTGCTGGACATCCAGGCCGAACAGCCGTGATTTGAGTCGCTCCATTTCGGGCTTCCTTTGAAAGTTTGCGCGGGCGGCAGTCGCGCCCGCGCCTGGGTTGATCCGGCTTAGCGCAGGCTTGCAGGGGCTTCGATATTCAGCGAGCGCATCCAGGCCTCGCTTACATTTTCAGCCGTCGCCGTTACCGCCGGGGCAACGATGAAGGGCGGGATATCCTGGTCGAGCAGGTCAAGAATGGCGGCTGCGGCCATCGCGCGGCCAAGCTCGTAGGCTTCATCGGCCACGATTGCGACGACATTGCCGCCATTGACCATATCCAGCGCAATCGGCTCGGACAGGTCGAGCGTGACGATTTTGGTGGTGGTGTTGTCATTGGCGCGCAGCGCGGCCAGAACACCCTCGGCCGGGCCAGCCCATGTGACATAGATGCCGCCGATATCGGGGTTGCGCAGCAGCATGGCATTGGCGATTTCCTCGGCGCGGGCCGGGTCGGAAATGCCCTGTTCGGCAACAATCGTCATATTCGGATAGTCGTTCTCGATTGTCGTGCGAAAGGCGTTGTCGCGCTGGTTGGTTACGTAATATTCGGCATCATGGTAGATCCAGCCAACCGTGCCCTCACCCCCCATAGCGGCGGCCAGCGCATCGGCGGCCTGCTTGCCCATCTGGAACAGATCATCGGTCACGATGGCCGCATAGTCGTCGGGGTGGGTATAGCCGGCGGGGAGGTTGGACAGAAAGACCAGCTTCACGCCCATGTCGCGCGCCTCGGCAAAGGCGGCAGCCGATGTAACCGGGTCGAGCGGCAACGACAGGATGATGCTGGGAGATTTGGCCAGAGCGGTTTCGATGTCGCTGCGCTGCTGGGCCGCGTCAAAGGCGGCGCTGGTCGTGGCCACAACCTCTATGCCGAAGCGCGCAAACTCGGCGGTTGCACCGGCGCTGACCGCGTTCACAAAATCGGACTGGTCATGCCAGAGCAGGGCCGCGGTATAGCCACCGGCGCGCACGGCGTCGGCGCTGGCTTCGGGCACGACAATGGCCGAGGTCGGCGTTGCGGTTTCGCCCTGCGGGCCCACGGTTTGGGCAAGGGCGGGAAGGCTGGCAAGCGCGATGGCCGCGCCAGACACAAGGGTTTTGAGCATCGGATTCATTGGGGTTCTCCTGTTGGGTTGCTATTTTCAGTGCCGCAGTAACGCATCATGAACAGCGCAAAGGCCCGGATAGCGGCAAGGTAGTCATCCAGCTTCACGCGCTCTTCAAAAGTATGGGCAACGCTTATGTCACCCGGTGCGCAATAGACTGCCGGGCAGCCTATTTCGTTGACAAGAAACGGGGTTTCAGACCAGTAGGGCGCACCGCCTATGGCACCGCCCGTGCCCCCGGCTTCGGCCACACTGCCCGCCAGCAATTGCGCCGCCGGGTGTCGCGGGTCAATCTCTATGGGCGAGCCGCCGAACCTGTGGTCACGCCCTGCCGGATAGCTGATCTTGAGCGAAATGCCCGGTTCCAGCGGGGCGGAATGCACCGCCGCCTCAAAAGCGGCAACCGCATCATCGAGGCCCTCGCTCGGGCAAAGCTTGCGGATCAGCGATAGCGAGCATTCGCCCGGCACGGCAATATAGCCGCCGCCGTTGAGTGCGGTGACAAGAATGTTCGATGCCCCCAGAAGCGGGTGCTGCGGCCCTGCGGCAAGTTCAGCACCATGCGCCCAGATCGCGCCAAGAATGGCATATGTGGCCCTGAGCGCATCGACCCCGTCTTCGGGCGTGCCGAAATAGGCCGATTTGCCAATGACAGCGATATCGGCAATGAAAAAGCCGATCTGCGCGGTATAGACATTCAGCTTGGTCGGCTCGACATAAACCGCAAAATCCGGTCTGGCGATCTGGCCGCGCGCCACGCGCTGCACCATGTCCCTGGCACCGGCGCTTACGCCTGTGCCGGGCTCGCCGCTTTCCTCATCACCGATGAAGGCAAAGGAAATATCGCCGTTCAGCGCAATACCTAGCCTGCCAAGCAGACGATAGGCGGCAAGTGCGGCGCAGATACCGGCCTTCAGATCACAAGCGCCGCGCCCCCAGATTTCGCCATCCATCAGCATGGCGGCAAAGGGGTTTTCGCGGGCATCGCCCTTCCAATGCTCGGCCCAGCCGCGCACATGCACAGTGTCGGTATGGCCGACAAACATCAGGCTCTGGCCCGCGCCCGCCCCCGGTTTGCGGCCCCAGACATTGCTGCGACCGGGCAAAAATTCGGCCATGTCGGCGGTCAGGCCCAGATCTTTCATTGTGTCGTGCAAAAAGCGGGCAAAGCCAGACTCGTTGCCGGTTATGCTTTCAACGCCAATGGCGGCGCGCAGCAGGGCAAGATCGGCCTGAACATCCTGCGCGGCCAGGAGTTGCGACGCAAGGGTCATGCGACATCCTCCTGATATGAGGCGAGCTTCGGGGGCGGCACGGTAATTTCCGCCCCCGGCAAACCTTGCGAAAAGAGCGCGACATGCAGGCGCGACAGCGCAATCGACGCGCCACCGGCCAGAGCGGCATGATCACCCAGCACCGAGGCCTCGACCGGGACCGGGCGGGCAAAACAGCGCTGGATTTCGGGGATGATCATGCGCATCAGCTCATCACGCGCACCGATCGAACCGCCGATAACAACACAAGCCGGGTCGACCACCGCCGCAATTGCGGCTATGGCGCGGGCAATATAGCTGGCCGCGCGTTCAAGCACCTGCACCGCCGCCGCGCTGCCGGCAGTGGCGGCATCAAAGATTTCCGGCACGCTTGCCACCTGACCGGTCAGTGCCGCATAATGCCCGACAATGGCGCTTGTCGCCGACATCCGCTCCAGCGCGCCGACCTTCAGGCTTTCCGGCTCGAACGGATCGGCGCCAAGCGGCAGATAGCCAACCTCGCCCGCCGCGCCATTTGCGCCGCGCACAAGTTGGCCGCCAATCACCAGACCCGCGCCGATGCCGGTGCCGATGGACAGATAAACCAGATCATCACGCTCGCCCTGATGGGTCATCCAATGTTCGCCCAGAGCGGCAAGGTTCACGTCATTCTCGACCAGCACTTCAACCCCAAGGCGGGCTTGCAGCAATGCGGGGAAGTCGATGCTGTCAATGCCCGAAATATTTGGCGCAAGCCGGATGTTGCCGGTCGCCGCCTCAAGCACGCCCGGCACACCCACCACGGCAACACGTATTTTTTCGGCCGGGATATCGGCCTGTCTGGCGGCCTGTGCGATCAGCGCGGCGATCTGGCTGATCACCTCGACCCCGCCTGCCCGGCTTGTCGGCTCCGTCGCTTCAGACACGACAGCGCCCGAAAGATTGCACAGCGCGGCCCGCACCTTGGTGCCGCCCAGATCGACACTGGCAACCATTGCCGCATCGGGCACGATTTCATAAACCACGGCGCGCCGGCCGATATTGCCCTCGGTGCGGCCCACGGTTTGCACCCAGCCATCTTGTTCGAGGCTGGAAACGACTTCCGAAACGGTCTGTTTTGACAACCCGGTCATCTTGGCCACGCTGGCGCGCGACACCGGCCCATAGGTCGTAATCGCCTGCACAACAGCACTGAGCGTAATGCGCCGCGAAATGTTTGATGGGTCAGCCATGCGGTGTCCTACTTTGTTCGTCTAGTGACCGAACTAACTATGGACTCCCGATTGAGTCAAGGAAAATTGCAACCCACCGGCAAAAAGCCCCGGGCCGCCATGCAAAACGACGAAACTTATGGCATGACATCGCCGCGCGAAAAGTGTTCACTTGGGGTGTCGGGCGCGCAGAGTGCCAGACTCGCAGACACAACGCAGACAGGAATTGCCCAGGGATGGATGGCAGGCAGACCGGCCGCGCAGACGAGATCGCCATTGAGGTGCGTGACTTGCACAAGTCTTTCGGCCAGCTCGAAGTGCTGAAAGGCGTAAGCCTGACCGCCAGGCGTGGCGATGTCATTGCCATTATCGGCGGCAGCGGCTCGGGCAAATCGACCATGCTGCGCTGTATGAATTTCCTTGAAAAACCCGCATCTGGCGAGATTATCGTTGGCGGTGAGACCGTCAAGATGCGCCCCGATGGCAGCCCCGCCGATCGCCGCCAGATCGAGCGGATCCGCACGAAACTGGCGATGGTGTTCCAAAGCTTCAACCTGTGGTCCAACCGCACCCTGCTTGAAAATGTCATCGAAGTGCCCGTGCATGTGCTGAAAGTGCCGCGCGCCGAGGCGATCAGACAGGCCCGCGCGTTGCTTGCGCGCGTCGGGCTGGCCGAGAAGGAAAGCACCTATCCGCTGTTCCTGTCGGGCGGGCAGCAGCAGCGCGCCGCCATTGCGCGGGCACTGGCGGTCAACCCCGATGTGATGCTGTTTGACGAGCCGACCAGCGCGCTTGACCCGGAGCTGGTAAGCGAGGTTTTACAGGTGATCAAAGACCTGGCCGCCGAAGGGCGCACGATGATCATCGTCACCCACGAAATGAGTTTTGCGCGCGATGTCGCGTCAAATGTCCTCTTTCTGTATCAGGGGCAGATCGAGGAGCAGGGCCCGCCCGAACAGGTTTTGGGCAACCCGCAAACCGACAGGCTGAAAAAATTCCTGCAATCCGTCACCTAACCCAACACGAGGTCTTAACATGAATATCAAATCCATAATGCTTGGCTGTGCCACCGCGCTGGTCGCAATGGCGGGCATCGCCCAGGCGCAAACCGTGCGCATTGGCATTGCCGCCGAACCCTACCCGCCCTTCGCCGCCCCCACCGCAAGCGGTGAATGGGAAGGCTGGGAGGTTGAGATAATCGGCGCTGTATGTGCCGCCGCCGAACTGGACTGCGAGATTGTGCCCGTGGCCTGGGACGGGATCATCCCCTCGCTGACCGGCAACCAGATCGATGCGATCATGGCGTCGATGTCGATTACCGATGAACGGCTGCAAACCATCGATTTCAGCGACCCGTATTACAACACGCCTTCGGTGATCGTGGCTGAAAAAGGTGCCGATTTCGCGCCGACACCCGAAGGTCTGGCCGGAAAAATCCTTGGGGTTCAGGCCTCGACCACGCATCAATCCTATGCGCAGGCCTATTTCACCGATGCCGAGATTCGCGTTTATCAAACCCAGGATGAGGCCAACCAGGACCTGTTTGCCGGTCGCATCGATGCAACCCAGGCCGACAGCCTTGCAATGGCCGATTTCATCGCCTCGGACATGGGCGATTGCTGCGCAATCCTTGGCCCTGTCGCCAATGACGAGGCGATTCTCGGCCTTGGCATTGGCGCCGGTGTGCGCAAGGGCGATTCTGAATTGCTGGCCGCGCTGAATGCGGGCATTGCCGCCATCATCGCCGATGGCACGCATGAGGAAATTACCGCGCGCTACTTCACCACAAGCATTCTGGCCAATTAAGGGGCCGCTGCTTGGAGGCCCTGATTGAATGGCTAGGCCTGGGCGACAGCATTGCCCTGCTGTCGCTCTCCTCCCCCGGCTGGGGGATGAACCTGTTGCGCGGGCTGGCAAATTCGCTGCAAATCGCGCTGGGGGCCTTTGGCTTTGGCCTGATCATCGGGCTGTTCGGGGCTTATGGAAAACTTTATGGCGGGCCGATCACGCGCGATCTGCTCGCCATTTACACCACTGTTGTGCGGGCCGTGCCCGAACTGGTGCTGATTCTCATTCTGTATTTCATTGGAACCGACCTGATCAACCAGCTTGCGCTGGCCTGGGGCTATGGGCGGGTTGAAATCAGCGGCGTGGCGGCGGGCATCTGGGTGCTGGGCATTGTGCAGGGCGCCTATGCAACCGAAATTCTGCGTGGCGCCATGCTGGCCGTGCCACCGGGGCAAATCGAGGCGGCGCGCGCCTATGGGATGCGCCCGTTTCTGGCCATGCGCCGCGTGACCCTGCCGCTGATGATGGCCTTCGCCATTCCGGGCCTAGCCAACCTGTGGCTGATTGCCACGAAAGACACGGCACTTCTGGCCGTTGTCGGCTTTAGCGAATTGACGCTTGAAACCAGGCAGGCGGCCAGCAGCACCCGCGCCTATTTCACCTTCTTTCTGGCGGCGGGCGGGCTGTATCTGGTGGTCACGCTGCTCTCGGCGCTGTTTTTCGGGCGGATCGAAAAATGGGCGCGGCGCGGCCAGCCTTCTATGAAGGGGGGCGGCGCATGATGAAGCTGCGCGCCTTTTTCCTGCCGCACCGGCTGGTCATGCTGGTGCTGTTCGCCGCCCTTGTCGTGTGGTGCGCCGTGGCGCTGAACTGGACATGGCTGCCCAAATACCTGCCACTGGCCGTTCAGGGCATCTGGACAACGCTGCTGCTGCTGGTTTCAACCGTGGTGCTTGGGTTTCTGCTGGCCGTGCCGCTTGGCCTCGCACAGGCGGTGGGGCCGTGGTATCTGGCCTGGCCCGCGCGGCTGTTTTGCACCATCATCCGCGGCACGCCGCTTTTGCTGCAAATCTGGCTGCTCTATTACGGGCTCGGCTCGGTCTTTCCCTATATCGACGGGATCCGCGACAGCGTGTTCTGGCCCTACCTGCGCGCCGCATGGCCCTATGCGGTTCTGGCGCTGACCCTGTCTTTTGCGGGCTATGAGGGCGAGGTGATGCGCGGCGCCTTCCTGAGCGTGCGCAAGGGCGAGCTGGAGGCGGCCCGTGCCTTCGGGATGCCGCGCTTCATGATCTTCCGCCGCATCTGGCTGCCGCTGGCGGTGCACAACGTGCTGCCCACGCTGGGCGGTGAGACGATTTTGCAGCTCAAAGCCACCCCGCTTGTGGCGACGATCACGGTCGTCGAAATCTTCTCGGTCTCTTCGCGCGTGCGGCAGGATACGTTCATCATTTACGAACCCCTGCTGCTGCTGGCCGTGGTCTATATGCTTATCGCCGGGGTGATTGCGCTGGCCTTCAAGCTGGTGGAAAACCGCGTGCCCAGCCAGCGTTAGCGCAATTGTGTCGCGCCGCTTTAGCCTGTAGCCTTCACCCAGTTTCAACGGAGCCAGCCCATGCCGCATTCATCGTATAAATTCACCCATGCCCTGTGCCGCCAGCCCGGCAAAAGCGTGGCCCACGGGCTGCGCGCGGTAGATGGTGGCGACCCGGTTGCACAGGCCTTTCTGGACGAGCATTCCGCCTATGTGGCCGCCTTGCGCGCCACGGGGGCCACCGTGGTGGTAGAGCCCGCACAGGAAGACTTTCCCGACAGCGTCTTCGTGGAAGACCCGGCTTTGTGCATCATGGGCAAGGCGATCATCCTGCGCCCCGGTGCGCCCAGCCGCTTTGGCGAGCGTGACGGCGCACGCGCGGCTTTGGCGCGCATTCTGGGGCCGGACAACATAATCGACCTGCCCGAGGGCGGCCTGGTGGATGGCGGCGATATTCTGGTTTCCGGCCACGAGGTTCTGGTCGGCCTGTCGGCGCGGACAAACCAAGCGGGTGTCGATCTGCTGCGCGGAATTGTCGAACCGCTTGGCCTTGCGCTGCGCGTGGTCAACACGCCCGCCCATATCCTGCATTTCAAAACCGGCTGCGCGATATTGGATGATACCACCATCTTCGCGGTGCAGGATCTGGCCGGATGCTTCCCCGGCTACCGCACCATCACCTGCCCCGCGGGCGAAGAGCCCGCCGCCAACCTGATCCGCTTCAACGACAAGGTGTTCTGCGCCAAAGGCTTCCCAAAAACCAGGGCGCTGCTGGAAACCGAGGGTTACAACGTGGCCACCCTCAGCGTGACCGAGGCCGCCAAGGTCGATGGCGGCCTGTCCTGCATGTCGCTGCGGTTTTCGGTATAGGCGGGCGCGTTGCCGCAAACATCTGGAAAATGGTGCCCGGGGGCGGATTTGAACCACCGACACGAGGATTTTCAGTCCACTGCTCTACCCCTGAGCTACCCGGGCACGGGAAGGCTGATCGCCTTGGGTGTGGGGGTTTTAGGGGAGATGTTGCGCGCTGTCCAGAGTCAAAAAGCTAAATATCGCAGCCAATTTCGCGGGTGGTGAAACAGGCGGTTCGGGTGGTGGTGTCAGGTCTCGGTCGTGCCGCTTTCCGCGTCATCCTCCGCCTCTTCGGCGGGCACGGGAATGGTGTAGGATTCGTTGAACCAGCGACCGAGATCGACATCGGCGCAGCGGCGCGAGCAGAAGGGGCGATAGGCGGCATCGGCCGGTTTCTTGCAGATCGGGCAGGTCATAGAAGCTCGGCCAGCGGGCGGCGGTCGCGCTTTCTTTGCACCTCGCAATGGCCCAGCGGGGTCCATCCGGCGATATGGCTTTCGGTGCCCTCGTTGCGCAGCGACGCGGTCAGCGATTGTTCGATGATGGCACGGTCGCGCTTCGGGCCGGGGGCGAAGTCGATCACGATCTGCCCGCCAAGCCCGCGCAACCGCAACTGGCGCGGCAGGGCGCGGGCGGCGGCGATATTGGCCTTGAGGGCGGCGGCGGGGGTAAAATCGCCCGCGGTATTCACATCGACCGCGACCAGCGCGCGGGTGGCCTCGATGCTCATCCAGGCGCTGTTGCCAAGCGCGACGCGCGGCGATTTCAGCGCCTCGATCGCCTCCCAAACATTATGGGCGGCAAAGGCGCCTTCGTGATCGGCCACAATGTCAGGGTCGGGGCTGGACCAGTCGCGCCAGGCCAGATGGCCGGCGCTTGGCGCATCGACCAGCAGCGCGGTGCCTTTGGCTTTTTCTTCGGCCAGCACCGCCACGGCCAGGTCGCGCATTTCGGCAATATCGGCGGCAATCTCGTCGGGCTCAGCCTCCAGACAGGCCGAACGCAGAATGAGACCAAGCCCATCATCAACCCCCTGCATCGCGGCGCTGGCGATATCGCCCAACTGGCTGCGGGCATCGGACTCGGTGATCGAGCGCGCGATGTTCAGGCCCGGCTTGCCCGGCGTCACAATCGCATAGCGGCTTTTGAACAGAATGCGGCGGGTTACGGGTGTAGCCTTGCCCGGCTCGGCAGTGGAACTGACTTGAACCAAAAGATGAGCGCCGGGCGCAATCCCCTTGGTTTCTTTCAGAAATCCGCTTTGGCCATCGGGCAGTTTGACCAATGCGCCATGCATCCCTTTTGGCGTGCGGTCCAGCACGGCGCGGTAAATGGCGCCGGGGCGCGGGGTCAGGTCATCTGGCTTTGCATCAACCAGCAGATCGTGCAATTCACCATCGAGCATGAGCGCGGCCATCTCGCGCCCTTCGCCACGTTCGATTGCTGCAACGCGCCCGATCATATATGCGCCCCCTGATAGCCAGCGCCGGCCAGCAGGCCCAGCGTTTCGGTGAGCGGCAGGCCGACCACGTTGGAATAACTGCCGTTGATGGCGGGAATGAACGCAGCCGCCAGCCCCTGAATGCCATACCCCCCCGACTTGCCGCGCCATTCATCGGAGCGGATATAGGCAGAGATTTCGGCATCGGACAGGCGCTTCATGCGCACCGAAGTTTCCACCGCGCGCTGCCAGATACGGCCAGCGGCCACAATGGCGACGCCGGTTGTCACCCTGTGGCGACGGCCCGACATAAGCTGCAAAAACGCCACCGCCTCGGCCGCTGTTGCGGGCTTGCCCAGAATGCGGCGGCCAACGGCAACGGTGGTATCGGCGGCAAGCACGATGGTGCCGTCGGCCGCAATCGCCTGCGCCTTGGCAAGTGACACCCGCGCCACATAGGGGCGCGGCAACTCGCCCGCCAGCGGGGTTTCGTCAATATCGGCGGGGCGCACGGCGTCGGGCACAATGCCGACCTGCGCCAGCAGTTCAAGGCGGCGCGGGCTGGCCGAAGCCAGAACCAGACGCATTACTTGAAGCGGTAGTTGATGCGGCCCTTGGTCAGGTCATAGGGGGTCATCTCGACCTGCACCTTGTCGCCTGCCAGCACGCGAATGCGGTTCTTGCGCATCTTGCCCGCAGTATGGGCAATGATGACATGGCCGTTCTCGAGCTCGACCCGGAACGTCGCGTTCGGCAAAAGCTCGGTCACGACACCTGGGAATTCGATAAGCTCTTCCTTGGCCATGTGGTCTCCGATTTTGTTACAATTGCCCCGTCTCGGGGCCGCCCAATCGGGCGCGCGCGGAAAATGGCCCCAAATGGCACAAAGTTCAAGTGAATTCGGCGGTTGCGGCTTTAATAGGCGGCAATGTTACACAAGTGGCCCCATACCCAGCCGATGTGCCTGATCATGCCATGCACGCGCGGCGCGGGCCAGAGCCTCGGCCAGCGGCACGGCAAGCAGCGCCGTATCGGGGCCGGAAACCAGCTTGAGCTTGCGGAGTTTTTGCACCGCATCGTCGATCTCAAAATCGATCGAGGTATCAAAATGCGCGGCGATCCAGTCTTCGACCAGCGCGTCAAGCGCGTGCGCGGATAGCGGCCCGTCACTGCGCGCCAGCATGATATAGGCAAGGAAAACCTCTTTGAGTTCAGCATCTTCCGCCGTTCCGACAAGGTAGTCAAAACAGCCCGCATTGGTGTTGAGCTTGTTGAAATAGGCGTTGTCGATCACCTGTTTCTGGTTGCGCAACGCGCGGCGGTCATAGCTTGTCCATTGCCGCATGAGAAAGCCGATCAGCCCGCCCAGCACCACGGCGGCGGCAATGGCTTTCTTGGAGGTATCTTCCTCGACCTGCCCCGAAATGCCCAGATAGGCGCCGCTGACCAGCAGCATGACCGACAGCGCCGGCACGACCTTGAGCAGCAGCGGAATGCCGGCAACAAGTGCCGGCACGCCCAGAAACATCCGGTCACGCCAGAGCATTGAAATGCGGGCATGGGGGATGAGGGTCATCAGATCGCCCTGCGGAATGTCGCGAAACAGCTTGAGATAAACCGCGCCGGGGCGCAGCCGCGCCGTGGTGACAAATTTGTCCTTCAGCCCATAGCTGGCGGTGGCGGCCAGCAGCACATGGTCATAGCCCAGCACCTCGATCTTGCGGCGAAACAGCGGCAGGCCCAGAAAACCCGGCGTGGTGATCTTGCGCATTCGCGCGCCGCGCGCATAAAAGCGGATGTCGCGAAACACGCCTTTGGGCAGGCTCACCTTCTGGCCAAGCCGCCCGGTATTGGGGTCGACCGTGCGCAGCTCTACCCGGCTGAGACGTTTGAAATTGGCGGCATCGAGCGTTTCTTCCAATTCGGCGCGCAGTCGGCGATAGGCGGCCGGGTCGGGCTGGACCATAGCGCCATAGCGCGAATCCGGGTCAAACGCCTCGTAGCTGGTTTTGAGTTGCTCTTGATGTTCGAAAAACTGCACATGGTAAAGCAGGCCCAGCCAATGCAGCAACCGGCGGCACTGCGCCCCTTCCTTGGGGTTTTCGCCAACGATTGCGGCAATCAGCTCGTGCTTGGCGATCGGGATGTAATGGTCAAGACTGCTGGCGTTCATCGCGCCAGAATGCCCGCAGCACCCCGCCCGCACAAGGGTGCGCGCCGCCTAATCGTTGGGCATATCCGCCGGGCCGAAGCGTTTCAGAATTTCGGCGATGATCTGGTCGCGTGTCTGGCGATAGACGGCCAGCTTGTCTTCGCGGGCCTTGCCAATATTTGTCGGGTCGAAAATGGGCCAGTATTCCACCGCCACGGCATGAATGCGGGTATATTCCAGCGCATGGCGCTGTGCGGCGGGTGACAGCGCGATGACAAGGTCATAGCTGTCGATATCATCGCCCCATTGCTCCATTTCCTCAAAGCTGCGCGAACGGTGCTGCTCCAGAAACACGCCGATTTCCTCGCATACCGCAATGGCAAAACCATCGACCTCCATATCATGATGCACGCCCGCGCTTTGCACATAGATCCGCTGGCCGTAGAATTTCTTCATGATCGCCTCGGCCATAGGCGAGCGGACCGCGTTATGATCGCAGGCAAACAGAACCGCGCTGATGGCGTGGCTGCTCATGCCTCAGCCCTTGAAGTGCAGAACGCAGATCAGCGTGAACAGGCGGCGGGCGGTTTCCATATCGGTGATGATCTTGCCTTCGAGCCGTTCCATCAGCACGCGGCTGCCTTCGTTATGGATGCCACGGCGGCCCATATCAATCGCCTCGATCTGGTTGGGCGGCAGGCGTTTCACGGCGTCATAATAGCTTTCGCAAATCTGGAAATAATCGCGGATGACCTGCCGCAACGGCGAGAGCGACAGATAGAACGCCGCCTGCTGGCTGCCATCTTCTGTAGCAACCTCGAAGGCCAGTCGCCCCTCGCGGATGGAGAGGGTCAGGCGGAACGGGCCAACTGGCCCCTCTGCCCCGTCGCGGCCCGGCAGGCCGAACAGATTGCGCTCCAAAAGGTCGAAAATGGCAATGCGCCGTTCTTGTTCGATTTCGGGCGTGGGGGCTGGCAGGCCGGACTCATCCAGCACCAGATCCATCAGGCGGTTTGTTTCAGTCATGCTGCCCCTCGTTCAAAACATTCAGCCGCGCGCGCACCGACAGGCCATGCGCCTCCAGCCCCTCGGAAATGGCCAGCGTTTCGGCACTTGGCCCGATTTCGCGCAACGCGGCGGGTGTCATCCGCGCCAGGGTTGTGCGTTTCATGAAATCCAGCACCGACAGGCCCGATGAAAACCGCGCCGAGCGGGCGGTCGGCAGCACGTGGTTCGGCCCGCCCACATAATCGCCAATCGCTTCGGGCGTGTAAGCCCCAAGGAAAATTGCGCCCGCATGGGTGGTTTTGGCGGCCAGTGCTTCGGGGTCGGCCACAAGCAATTCCAGATGTTCGGGCGCAATGCGGTTGGACAGGTCCGCCGCCTGATCAAGCGAGTCCACGGTGATGATCGCGCCATGATCGCGCCAGCTTGCCCCCGCCACCTTGCGGCGTTCGAGCGTTTCAAGCCGCGCATCGACCGCCGCCGCCACCGCCGCGCCAAATGCGGCATCGGTGGTGATGAGGATGCTTTGCGCGCTTTCGTCATGCTCGGCCTGGCTGAGCAGGTCGAGCGCCACCCAGTCGGGGTGATTGTCGCCATCGGCAATGACCAGAATTTCGCTTGGCCCGGCGATCATGTCAATGCCCACACGGCCAAAGACCCGGCGCTTGGCCGCAGCCACATAGGCATTGCCGGGGCCGGTGATTTTATCAACCGGGGCAATGGTTTGGGTGCCATAGGCCAAGGCGGCAATCGCCTGCGCACCGCCTATGCGATAGACCGTTTCCACGCCGGAAAGCCGGGCGGCCAGCAACACCAGCGGGTTGACCTGCCCGCCGGGCGTGGGCGCGCAAATGACCAGGCGCTCGACCCCGGCCACCTGTGCGGGAATGGCGTTCATCAGCACGGAACTCGGATAGCTGGCCAGCCCGCCCGGCACATATAACCCGGCGGCCGACACGGCCGACCAGCGCCAGCCCAGCGTGGCGCCAGCCGCATCGGTCCAGCTTGCATCCTCGGGCCGCTGACGCGCGTGATAGGCGCGGATGCGCGATGCCGCAAGCTCCAGTGCTGCACGCTCGGGGGCCGGCACGCTGGCAATGGCGGCCTCCATTTCAGCCGCCGTAAAGGCCAGCGTTTCGGCGCGAAGCTGCAAGCGGTCGAATTTCGCGGTCAGCTCCAGCACGGCCGCATCGCCGCGCGCCTCGACATCGGCAAGAATGCCCGCGACCACGGCATCGACATCGGCCTCCTGCGCGCGCTTGGCGTTCAGAAAGGCGGTAAAACGTTGCGCGAAGTCGGGGTCGGCAGCGGAAAGGTGCAGCGGCATTGGCAGGGTTCCAGTTGCGGGGTCAGCCGTCGTGGTCGGGAAGGGATTTGGCTTTGTGCGGGCGGGCCACATCGGTCAGGGTCACATCGAGGCATTCGCAGTCCAGCGCGATGATGCCATCGCCCGACAGGATAAGCTGAAGCTGGCCTGCCCCCTCTGCGCCCGGTTGCCAGGTGATGTCGAGCAGCGCGAACACGGTATCCTTGCCGCTGGCCGCCAGATCATCGCTGCGCGCGGCAAGCACGCCGTCAAACACCAGCAGGCTGCGCACACGTTCAAAGCTGCGGCGGGCGCGTTTGGCGCGGGGGCTGTCCTCCCAGCGAAACCGGCTCAGCAGCAGCGCGAAGCGGTGGCGCTTCGGTTGCCAGCTGACTTCGGCAAGCTGTCCAACCGCGTCTTGCAACAGGGCGGCCATAACGGCCAGGTCATCCGGCGCTTCGGCGCGCAGCGCAAGCGGCTTTTCGGCACCGTCTTCAAATCGTGCGTCGTCGCTCATTGTGGCTCCTTTTCACGGGTGATCTGCGCACCGCAAGCCGAAAGCTTGGCTTCGACCCGCTCATAGCCCCGATCCAGATGGTAGACGCGGCTGACAATGGTGGTGCCTTCGGCCGCCAGCCCGGCAAGGATAAGGCTGACCGAGGCGCGCAGATCGGTCGCCATGACCGGCGCACCTTTCAGCCGGTCCACGCCCTTCACCGTGGCATGGCCGCCATGCACCTCGATATCGGCGCCCATGCGCATCAGTTCAGGCGCGTGCATGAAACGGTTCTCGAAAATCGTCTCCTCCAGCACCGAGGTGCCGTTGGCCGTGCAGAGCAGCGCCATCATCTGCGCCTGCAAATCGGTCGGGAAGCCGGGGAAAACCTCGGTTTTCACATCCACCGCCTGCACGCGACCATTGGCGCGGCGCACTTTCAGGCCCGCTTCGGTTTCGGTAATCTCGATGCCGGTGGCCTCCAGCTTGTCGGCAAAAGCACCCACCAGCGCGCGCCGCCCGCCCAGCAGCTCAACCTCGCCCCCCGCAATGGCCGGGGCCAGCATATAGGTGCCAAGCTCGATCCGGTCGGTCACAACCGGATGCGTGGCGCCGTGCAGCCGGTCGACGCCCTGAATGGTAATGGTGCTTGTCCCCTCGCCCTCGATCTGCGCACCCATTTTGCGCAGACAGGAAACCAGATCGACAATCTCCGGCTCGCGCGCGGCGTTTTGCAAAACGGTCGTGCCCTTGGCCAGCGTTGCGGCCATGACCACGTTTTCGGTGGCGCCGACAGAGGCAAAGCGCAAAGGAATGGTCGCGCCCTTCAGCCCGTTCGGGGCCTTGGCGTGCAGATAACCGTCTTTCAGCTCGATCACGGCGCCCAGCATTTCCAGCGCGTCGATATGAATATCCATCGGCCGCGCGCCAATCGCACAGCCGCCGGGCAGCGATACAATCGCATGGCCAAGCCGCGCCAGCATCGGGCCAAGCACAAGGTTGGAGGCGCGCATCTTGCGCACGATCTCGTAATCGGCGGTATGGTTGTGGATGTCATGGCTGGACAGCGCCAGCACCTTGCCATCTTGCAGGGACGAGACCTCGGCCCCAAGGCTGGAGAGCAGCGCCGACATGGTTTTGATGTCCGACAGGCGCGGCGCGTTGGTCAGCGTCAGCGGCTCATCGCTGAGCAGCGTGGCCGGCATCAGCGCAAGACAGGCATTCTTGGCCCCCGCAATGGGAATTTGGCCCGAAAGCTCTTTGCCGCCGGTGACTATGATTCGGTCCATCAGGTGTCATCTTTCTTTATAGGGTCATTCGGGGCGTCATCCGCGCTTTCCGCTTTGCGCGCACGCCCCTGTGCCTTGCGGCGGTGCAGGTTTGCGCGCAAGGCGGCGGCCAGCCGCGCTTCGCGGGCCGCTGCGGCATCATTCTGCCCCTGATCCGGTTTTTTGCTGCTCATGCCGCCCTTCTAGCGCAAGCCATTGGGATTGGTCCAGTCAAGCAAAGCAGATAAGGCACAAGACAGCCCATGCCTATAGGCAGGCGCGCGCTATCTGCACTTTTCCCCAAGGGCAGCCGATAAAAGCTCTTGCACTTGGCGGCGCATCCAGTAAAACGCGGCTCGATGCTGCCGTAGCTCAGGGGTAGAGCACTCCCTTGGTAAGGGAGAGGCCGAGAGTTCAAATCTCTCCGGCAGCACCAGTTCCGGACATTTGAAGCAGCCGGCCTTTTGGGGGCGTGTCTGGTTGCCTCTATCCGTCCTGCCATTCCCACGGGCGGGCGAAACTGCCCAGAACGGCTGTAACAGCCTCGTCGGTGACATCCTCGCCGGTGCGTGACAGGCGCGCGACGAGGCCGCGTTTCTTATCCTCGTAGACCTCGACCAGCCTGGCGTTGACACCGGCTTTTTCCAGCGCCCCGGCATAGATGCGGGCGATGGCGAGTTTGCGCAGTTCGTTCTTCAGCACCTTGCCCACGGCGGTTTTGGGCAGTTCGGGCAGTATTTCGACATGTTTCGGCACGGCGGCGCGCTCGTCGATATGTTTGGTGGCGAATTCCAGCAATTCAGCCTCGGTCACGGTTTTACCGGCAGCCAGTTCAACATAAACGCATGGAACCTCGCCCGAATGCGCGTCGGGCTGGCCGATTGCGCCGGACAGCGCCACACAATCATGCCCGGCAAGGGCTTCTTCAATCACCGCCGGGTCGATGTTATGGCCACCGCGAATGATCAGGTCTTTGGCGCGGCCGGTAATGAAGATGAACCCATCGGCATCGATGCGGCCCAGATCGCCGGTGCGCAAATGCGTGCCACCCGCAAACAGGCCTTTGTTCTTGTCGGCATCAAGATAGGTTGCACCCGCAATCACACCGGGGTTTTGCACACAAATCTCACCCACCTCGTCGGTGGCGCAGTCCTTGATGATGCTGCCATCGGGGGCGCAGTGCAGAATGCGCACATTTGAATAGGGAAAGGGCAGCCCGACCGAGCCGATTTTCGTTTCACCAAAAGCCGGGTTGATGGACACAAGGCAGGTCGCCTCGGTCATGCCATAGCCTTCGAGAATTTTGACGCCGGTGGTCTTTTCGAACTTGCGGAAAGATTCCACCGGCAGCGCGGCCGAACCACACAGCGCGTATTTCAGCCTGCTCACATCGGCATTGACCGGCACCTGCACCAGCTTGGCCACCGCCGTTGGCACCGTCACCATGAAGGTCACGCCATAGCGTTCCAGAAGCTTCCAGAAATTGTCATAAACCCCGTCGCCGCGATAGCCCGCTGGCGTGGGCATGACCATATGCGCGCCGGAACGCACGCAGGTCATCAATATCGGATAGGCGGCAAACACATGGAACATGGGCAGCGGGCAGAACATGACATCGTCTTCTGCGATGATCTGGTCTGTCGGGCACCAACCGTTATAGAGCATCCCCGAAAACCGGTGCTGCGCAACCTTCGGCATTCCGGTTGTGCCGCCGGTATGAAAATAGGCGGCAATGCGGTCGCTCAGGTTTTCCGCGAAGCTCAGTGTTTCGGGCTGGCGGGCGACCTCGGCCTCGAAACTGGCGATATTTGCTTTGTGTGTTACCTGAAGTTTTGGCCGTATAAGGCTGACAATCCACGATAAAGGCGGCTTTGCGTATCGCTTGAGATCCACCTGCAAAACGGTCTGCACATTGGGGGCAAGCGCCACGGCCGCATCCACCTTCTGGGCGACATCGGCCTTGGGGAACGGGGCCAGCGTGACCACGACCCTGGCCTTGGTTTCGCGCAGAATGGCGGCAATATGCTCGGGCGAAAGCGTGGGGTTGATCGGGTTCACAATGCCCGCCGTAGCCCCGCCCAGAAAGCTGAGAACCGCCTCGTTGCAATTGGGCAGAATATAGGCGACCACATCTTTTTCGCCCACGCCAAGGCTGCGAAACAGGTTGGCGGTCTGGGCAACCCTGGCTTTGAGCTGGGTCCAGTTCAGGGTTTCCGCCGGCTCCTTTGGGCCAGAGCGGAGCTGGAATGTCACCGCCGGGCGCGCGCCATGCGCGGCTTCGGTGCTGGTGATCTGTTCAAACAGCGTGCGCTCGCCCACACGTTCGGCATAGGTCTTTTCAGCCTCGACAGCGCGCACGTCGGCCATTGTGGAAATGTGGTTCTGCACCGGTTACCCCTCCCAAGGTTCCTTTTTCTTTCAAGGATGGAGAGAATTTCCCGATGGTGCAAGTCTATCGCAGCGTTAGGTGAATTGAAGCCGCGCCAGGCGTGCATAGAGCCCGCCTTGGCTGACCAGCGCATCATGCGTGCCCTCGGCCACGATCTGCCCGTCTTCAAGCACGACAATCCGGTCGGCCTTCTTTACGGTCGCCAGACGATGCGCGATGACAATCGTCGTGCGGTTCTGCGCCAGCGCATCAACCGCGACCTGCACCGCCGCTTCGCTTTCGGCATCCAGCGCCGAGGTGGCCTCGTCGAGCAAAAGCACCGGCGCATCGCGCAAGATGGCCCGTGCAATGGCGATGCGCTGCTTTTGCCCGCCCGAAAGCATCACGCCACGCTCGCCCACGAAAGTGTCATAGCCTTCGGGGAGCTTGCGCAAGAACCCATCGGCAGCGGCGGCTTTGGCGGCGGCTTCAACCTCGGCATCAGTGGCCGTGGGGCGGCCAAAGCGGATGTTCTCGCGCGCCGAGGTGGCAAAGATCACCGCATCTTGCGGCACAAGCGCGAATTGCTGGCGAAAGTCATGGCGCAGCAGGCTGGCAAGCGGGGCGCCGTCAAGCGTGATTTCGCCAAGATCCGCATCGTAAAACCGCAATAAAAGCTGGAATACGGTCGATTTGCCCGCACCCGAAGGGCCAACAAGCGCCACGGTTTCGCCGGGCTGGATGCTCAGGTTGAAGCCGCTCAGCGCGGGGGCTTCGGGCCGGGCCGGGTAGCGGAAGCTGACATTCTGAAACCCGATTGCCCCGGCAATGCGCGCGGGCAGTTTGGCGGGGGCTTGCGGGTCTTTGATCGGGTCTTCGGCGGTGAGCAGATCAACCAGCCGTTCGGTGGCACCTGCTGCGCGCTGCAATTCGCCCCAAACCTCGGACAGGGCCCCAACCGCGCCCGCAACCATGACCGCGTAGATCACGAAAAGCGTAAGATCACCGGGCGACATGACGCCCGAGCGCACATCGCGCGCGCCAAGCCACAGCACGCCAACAATGCCGGTAAACACCATGAAGATGATGCTGACGGTCATGAGCGCGCGCGTGGTAATGCGGCGCTTGGCCGCCCCGAAGGCGCGCTCAGTCACATCGGAAAACCGGCCACGGCTTACGGTTTCATGCGTATAGGCCTGCACGGTTTGCGCGGCTTGCAGCGTTTCCGAGGCGATGGCCGAGCTTTCGGCAATAAGGTCCTGGCTTTCGCGCGACAGTTTGCGCAAGCGCCGGCCAAGCGTCAGAATCGGGATGATGACCAGGGGCACCAGCAGCAGCGCAATGGCGCTGAGCTTGGTGGAGGTGGCCAGCATGAACCCCGCCCCGCCAAAGAAAATAAGCACATTGCGCAGCGCAACCGAAACCGACGAGCCGATGACCGACAGCACCAGCGTTGTGTCGGTGGTCAGGCGGCTAAGCACTTCGCCGGTCATCAGACGCTCGTAAAACGCCGGTGACATGCCGATGACCTTGTCATAAACCACGCGGCGAATATCGGCGATGACCCGTTCACCCAGCCGCGTGACAAGGTAAAACCGCAAGCCCGTGCCCAGCGCCAGCAGGGCGGCCACGGCAATGGCCAGCATGAAATAGCGGTCAATCGCGGCGGCGGCATCGGCGCCGAAACCATCGACGACCAAACCCACAGCCTGCGGCATGGCAAGCGATAGCCCGGCCGTGAGCAACAGCGCAAAAAGTGCGGCAAACATCAGCCCGCGATAGGGCCACAGGAACGGGGCAAGCTGGCGCAACGGGCGCACCGATTTTGCGCGCGGGCGCGATGCCCCGTCATCCGAAATATCGCTCATCCCGCGCCCCGCCTGTGCTGCTTGTTGCTGTGATCCGCAGCACATTTATGCCGCGATTGGCGAAAGCACAACCTGGGCACCGGGCTTAGTTGCCCCCGCCGCCATCAATCACATGGGTTTGGCCGGTCATGAACGCCGCCTCGTCGCTGGCCAGAAAGGCAACCAGCGCGGCAACCTCGTCAACCGTGCCGAGCCGCTTCATGGGCTGGCTGGCGGTGAAATCGCGCTTTGCGGCGTCAAAATCCCCGGCCTCTGCAAGCCGGTCATGCAGGCTGGGGCTGTCAATCGCGCCGGGGCAGATGGCGTTGCAGCGAATGCCCCGGCTTGCAAAATCGACGGCGACAGACTTGGTCAGCCCGATCACCGCCGCCTTGCTGGCCCCATAGGCGCAGCGGTTCAAAACACCGCGCAGACTTGATACAACCGATGACATGTTGATAATGGAGCCGCTTTTTTGTTCCACCATGCCCGGAAGGCAGCCTTTGATCATGCTGAACATAGCCTTTACATTCAGATCGAAGGCAAAATCCCAATCCGCTTCGCTGCAGTCAAGCACGTTGCCCCGATGCACAATGCCCGCGCAATTGAACAGCACATCGACCGGGCCAATGGCGGCGGTGAATTCGGCAATTTCGCCGGGGCGGGTCACATCCAGCTGCGCGGTTTCAAGCGCCGTCAGGCTGTCAAGCAGGCGGGTGTTGATGTCGGTTGCGATAACGCGCGCACCTTCTGCGGCCAGCCGAAGCGCCGCGGCGCGGCCAATCCCCTGCCCGGCGGCGGTTACAAGACAGGTTTTTCCCTTCAGGCGATTCATTTGCCTCTCCTTCGGCCAAGAGCCGCCGATGCGGCGGGTTATACATTGATCAGCGGGCTACAATCCACGCACAATAGCGGCTGGTCAATGCCCCCGCGCGGCGCGGCTTTGGGGTGTTAAGCAGGAGAATTGGCGTGCGTTTGGTTTTTTCGGTATTGTTTCTTTGGCTTTTACCACTTCTGGTCACTGCACAAAGCCGCGCGATTGTTGTGGTTTGCCTTGCCAATAACGCCGCGCCGATCACGCTGGATTTGTGGCGCCAATCGGTGTTCGGGGTTGAACTGCATTGCATCGACGCGCGTTTCATTCGCGGCCTGACCCCCTGCGCACCCGATAGCGGCTATGGCCTGTCAGAGTTTTCCACCGGGCGGTTGCAACGCGTCACCAATTCCGAGGCCGAGGCCTTTGGCAATGTCGGTGGCATTACCTATATGCGCATCGCCCCGCTGACCATTGAATTCTGGGGCGGTCAGGGCACGGGCGATGGCGATGCCCCCGTGCGCGAATGGACCTATACGGTTGACAGGGTCAGCGGCGTGGCCCTGTTGCAGCACGAAGGCACGCGCACGGTTTACACCTGTGGTGTTGTGCGTTAGCGGCGGCCAGCGGCGCGGCGCGCACTTGCGGGCAGGTCCTGGCGCGCCTCGCGCAGCGCAATGAACACCCCCGAACAGATGATCAGCACGATCCCGGCAATCGACAGCCAGCCCGGCACCTCGGCCCAAAAGGCAAAGCCCCAGACGGTGGCCAGCACCAGTGCGGAATATTCAAACGGCGCCACAATCCCCGCACTGGCGCTACGATAGGCCTGGGTGATCAGATAGCCGCCAAAGGCGCTGCAGGCCCCGGCAATGGCCATGATCCCGAATTCACCCAATGTGGGCATTTGCCAGGCGCGAAAGATGAACGCGCCGACACGCCCGCCGCTGCCATCCATCCAGCCGCTGCCAAAGACCAGCCCCATGCCGATGCAGGTGATTATGAACACAAGCTGGATATAGGCCGACATGGTCAGCGCCGTATCGCGCTGGCCAATCTTGCGGGTAAGCGTGTGCAGCCCCGCATAGGCCACCGCCGCACTAAGCGGCAACAGCACCGCCCATTGAAAGCTGGTTGTGCCCGGGCGGATGATGAGCATCACGCCAAACAACCCGACCAGCAGCGCCGACCAGCGGCGAATGCCCACCGCCTCGCGCAGAAAAATGGCCGAAAAGCCGGTTATGACCAATGGCGCAACAAAGAATATCGCGCTGGCATCGGCCATTGGCAACACGGCAAGCCCGGCAAAGAATGCAAAATTCGAGGTCACGACAAACATGCCGCGCACAAGTTGCAGGCGCAGGTTTTTGGTGCGGAACATGCCAAGCCACATGCCGCGCGGTGAGAGAACCAGCATGATAAAGGCCAGCCCGACGATGCTGCGCACAAACACAACCTCGTGCAAGGGCAGTGTCGAGGAGAAGGAGCGCACGGCAATATCGTTGATGGAAAACACCAAAGATGCGCCAAGCGCGCAGGTAATGGCAAAGCGTGCATTATCGGTGGCAAGGGCGGAAGACATGAAGACCTGTATGTTTTGCACCCACAGGCGCAGCCCAAAGCCGACCTGTCGCGCCAAATCGCGACACCTTTGTCAGTAAACAGATTGGAGCGGGTGACGGGAATCGAACCCGTGTCTCTAGCTTGGAAGGCTAGGGTCTTACCATTACACAACACCCGCGCTCAGGGCGGTGGATATTTCACAACGCTTCAATGGTCAAGGCCATGCGCGCCGTGCAAGTAGCCAGCGGGCGGCAAAATGGTGTAGCTTTTGCGGATTGAACAGAAAAGGTGAAAACAATGCAGAAGTTTTTGAGCATCAGTGCCATTTTTACGGTTTTCGCCCTGCCCGTTTGGGCCGAAGGCAATGTGGTTTTTGCCGAATGCGGCGAGGGCGGCTGTAGCTGCCTTCTGACCGACCTCACCGAAGAGGAGGCGCGCATCACCCTTGGCGAAGATCCGCCGGAAGGCGAAGGCGAGGCGGTTTTGGTAGGGTCTGAAGGCACGCTAAGCTGGACGCGGATGTCGGTTGAAGACCTTGATTTGCTTTATGGTGGTTCGGGCGAATGCGAGCTTGCACTGTTTCCGGCGATCATCCCGGCCGATGGCACATGGCTGGGCACGGTGGGGGCGCGCAGCATTGGCGCCAATTGCCCGGCAGGGGTTGAGACGATGGTGAACCCCATGCTCGACGGCGTTGCCGAACAGCGGCAGATGCGCTGGGAGCAGGAATTCCACCCCCGAAAGATATCCGGTTTCGGGCCGAATCCCATTCAATGGACTATGGTGAATGAGAATTACTTCACCGGCGTGATGACCATGCCCGATCTGGGTGCGGCAGGCCAGGTCAGTGTCAACTGGGTCTCCGAGTTGAAAACCGAGGATTATGTCCGCTCGGAAGTGGTTATGGATATTCTGGGCATTTGCGATGTAAACGCCGTGGTCGATTTCAAGCGCACCGGGCCTTAGGCGGGCACCAGCCGTTCCAGTATCGGCGGCAGGTCGGCGTAACTTTCCAGCAGGGCCGTGGGGTTGAGCGCGCGGCAGGCGGCGGCATTCGGGCCGAACGTTACCAGAATGCTGGGCAGGTTGGCGGCTTTTGCGGTGTCATAATCCGTTACCGTATCGCCCACCAGCACCGCGCGGCGCGCATCGCCACCCAGCCGGGAAATGGTTTCGGTCAAATGCAGCGGGTGGGGTTTGCGCACGGCCAGCGCATCGGCCCCGATGACCACCGGAAAGAAACGCGCAAGCTTGAGACGGCCAAGCAGCATATCGGCCAGATCCTGCGGTTTGTTGGTGCAAATGCCCAGCTTCCAGCCCTGTGCCTGCAAGCTGGCCAGCGTGTCTTCCACCCCCTCGTAAACAGTGCTGAACCGGTCTATTTTTGCGCGGTAATGCGCAACAAACGGTGCAAATCCCGCATCTACCCGCGTCTCGTCTGCCGAAAGGCCCGCGCGCGCCAGCCCGGCGCGCAGCATGGCGCGGCCGCCGCCAAAGGCGGTTACCGCATCCTCGGGCCCCAGCCGCGCGGCCAGCCCCCAATCGGCAAATACCGCATTGGCGGCGGCCATTAGGTCGGCGCTGGTGTCAACCAAGGTGCCGTCCAGGTCAAATATCGCGCTGCGCATGATTTCTCCTTGCCCGTTTGCAGATGCTTTTAGTTGCCCGGCACCCCTGCTACAACCGCCACAAGTGAGGGAGAGGTAAAATGGCACTCGCAACCATTATTCTGGCCGCCGGGCAAGGCAAACGAATGCAATCGGACCTGCCCAAAGTGCTGCACGAGGTGGGCAACGCCCCGATGCTGGCGCATGTTCTGGCCACGGCCCGCCAGCTTGACAGCGCGCGCATCGTGGTTGTGGTCGGGCATGGCGGCGATCAGGTGGCCGCCGCGGCCCGGGATATCGACCCCGATGTGCTGATCGCCACGCAGCAAAACATGCTTGGCACCGGCGATGCCGTGGCCCAGGCCCTGCCCGCCCTTGCTGGGTTCGAGGGCGATACGCTGGTTCTGTATGGCGACACGCCGCTGATTACCCCGCAAACCATTGCCCGAATGCAGGCGGCGCGCGCGGCGGGTGCGGCGCTGGTCGTCCTTGGCTTTCAGAACCCGCCGGGCGGCTATGGGCGCCTGGTGCTGGGCGATGATGGCAGGCTGGAGGCGATTGTCGAGGCCAAGGATGCCGATGCCGCAACCTATGCGCTGACCCTGTGCAACAGCGGCGTGATGCTGGGCGATGCGCGCCTTATGGCTGAACTAGTTGGCGCGCTTGAGCCCTCGGCCCAGACCGGCGAGCTTTATCTCACTAGCATCGTGGCGCTGGCCCGTGCTGCTGGCCATGCCTGCGCTGTGGTCGAATGCCCTGCCGATGAAACCGAAGGCGTGAACACCCGCGCCGACCTCGCCGCAATCGAAGCCGCCTTTCAGGCCCGCGCGCGGCGCAACGCGCTGGAAGACGGCGTTACCCTGCAAGCCCCCGACACGGTGCTGTTTTCGCAAGACACCGCGCTTGGCCGCGATGTGGTGGTGGAGCCGAATGTGGTTTTTGCAGCCGGTGTCAGCGTGGAAAGCGGCGCGCGCATTCGCGCCTTTTCACACCTTGAAGGCTGCCATGTGGCCAGCGGTGCCGTGGTTGGCCCCTATGCCCGCCTGCGCCCCGGGGCCGATATTGGCGTTGATGCGCGCATTGGCAATTTTGTGGAAATCAAGGCCGCCGAAATTGCCGAAGGCGCGAAGGTGAACCACCTGTCTTATGTTGGCGATGCCGTGATCGGGCCGCGCAGCAATATCGGCGCCGGCACTATTTTTTGCAATTATGACGGGGTGTTCAAGCATCAGGCTGTTCTGGGTGCGGATGTGTTCATCGGCTCGAATTCGGCCCTGGTCTCGCCCCTGCGCATCGGGGCGGGCGCGATGGTTGGTTCCGGTTCCGTCATCACCCGCGATGTGCCGGCGGGCGATCTGGCCCTGTCACGCGCACGCCAGGAAAACAAGCCCGGCCTGGGTGCGCGGCTCATGGCGCGGCTGCGCGATATGAAGGCGGCAGGCAAGCGCCCATGACCCCGCTGGAAGAGCTGAAAGCCCGCGCCAACCCCGAACGCGCCGCGCAGATGGCGGCCTATCACAAGGCCACGCGCCCCGTGCTGGGCCTGCCCAATGCCGAGGTGCATGAGCTTGCGCGCACATGGCGCACCAGCCGCAGCCTGGCCGCGCGCGTCGATTTGGCCGCAAGCCTGTGGGACAGCGATATTTTCGAGGCCCGCCTTGCGGCTGCCAGCCTGCTGACGCAAGCGCGCATGAAAGAGGGCGAGCCGCTGGCCTGGGCCGAGCTTGCCCGCTGGGTGCCGGGGTTTGACAGTTGGGCGCTGGCCGACCATGCCTGCAGCGCCATCGGGCGGCGGCTGGTGGCACAGCCCGCACGGCTGGACGAGGTTGAAAGCTGGACCCGCCATGAAAACATGTGGGTGCGGCGCGCAGCACTTGTTGCCACCCTGCCCTGGACCAAGCAAAACCACCCGAGCGATGCCGACCGCGCCATTCGTGCCCGCGTGCTGGGCTGGGCGGCGGGCTATGTGCCGGATCGGGACTGGTTCATCCAGAAGGCCATCGCCTGGTGGCTGCGCGAGCTTTCAAAGCACGACGCAGCCCCCGTGCGCGCCTTTCTGGCCACGCATGGCGCGGCGATGAAAGCCTTTGCCCGCAAGGATGCGGCGCGCCATCTGGCCTAGGTCGGTGTGGCTTTGGCCTCATCCTTTGGCGCGGCGGCGCCCGGCTGCGCGGATTTTGGCACGAAGGCCAGCACCCTGGCGCCATCCGGCGCCTTGATCGGCTGGTTGGGCTTGAGAAATTGCAGCCCCGCCCCCCTGATCACCGCCAGAATTGTTGCTTCGGGCCGGTCGGCCAGATAGGTGTCGAGCGTGTAATTCTCGCCCAGTTCGGTGACCGTGAAGCGCCAGCCATCATCGAGCTTCTGGCGCAGAACATCGCTGGATTGCGCCAGCGCCAGCGCCCGCCCGCCCAGCGTGTTCGGCACGGCACGACTGTCAGATTTCATATCGTGCCGACCGATCTGAAACACATTGCTGCGGCCGAATTCGGGGGCAAAATCGGTGCAGATCAGGGTGTTATGGTCATCATTGTCGCTGGCCGCGATCAGCGTGCTATAGCGGTCAAGCTCGATGGTATGTTCGGCGGCTTCCGACAGGATTTCGCCAAAGAAGGTTGGCACCTGCGCGGCGCGCGCCGGGCGCAGATGGAACCAGTTGCGATCGGCCACAAGCACCGGAATCTGCTGATCATGTAGCGCCCTGGCCAGAGCAACCGACCAGGGTGTCGCCCCGCTGATCAGCACGCCCGGAACTTCAGAGCTTGTCAGCCCCAGCCAGCGCGCAAAGGGCGCGGCAGAAAACCCGTGCAGCACAACGGTTGTGGCCACAAGGGCGAAGGAAAGCGGCGCAAGTGCAGCGCCATCATCTACCCCAAGCTCGACCAGCCGCGTGCCAAACAGACCCGCCACGGCCACGGCGACCACGCCGCGCGGCCCCAGCCAGCCCACGATCAGCTTTTCACGAAAGGGCATATCCTTGCCCAAAAGCGCCAGCAGCACGCTGGCCGGGCGCATGACGAACACGATCAGCACCACAAACAGCGCGGCACGCCAGTCGAGCGCGGCCATCATTTCGGCATTCAGACCGGCGGCGAGCAAGATGAACACCCCGCTGACCAGCAGCACGGTGATATGTTCCTTGAACCGTTTGATCTCGTTGGCGCTGGGCAGATGGGCATTGCCAATGAACACCCCCATGACCGTTACCGCCAGAAGCCCGCTTTCATGCAAAACGGAATCCGTGCTGGCATAAACGCCCAGAACGGCCACAAGCAGCACAGGCACTTTCATATATTCCGGCACCCAGCCACGCCGGAAGGCCCGCGCGATGACCCATCCGCCGATATAGCCCGCAACCGTTGCCAGCACGATGCCCAGCGCAAGCCGCTCGGCGGCTTCCAGCAGGCTTTCGCTGCGTCTGAGCGCGGTGATCACTTCAAAGGCCAGAACCGCGGCCAGCGCGCCGACCGGGTCGTTCAAAATGCTTTCCCAGCGCAAAACCTCTGCCGGGCGACGGGCCAGCTTGGCCTGGCGCAGCATGGGCGCAATAACCGTGGGGCCGGTGACAATGAGAATGCCGCCAAAGACGATAGAACTTTCCCAGGACAGCCCGGCTGCATAATGGCCCGTGGCGGCCGACAGGACCCATGCAAATGGCGCGCCCAGAAACACCAGCCGGCGCACGGCGGGGCGCGCATCGCGCAGGCCCTTGAAATCGAGCGTGAGCCCGCCTTCAAACAGGATCATGGCCACGGCAATGGCGATGATCGGGCCGAGCAGCTCGCCGAAGTCTTCAGCCGGGTTGAGCAGGCCAAGCACGGGCCCGGCTATCAGCCCGGCGCCCAGCATCAGCACGATGGCGGGCAGGCGCAGCCGCCAGGCCAGCCATTGCGCGCCCACACCCAGCGCGCCAATCGTGGCAAACATCAAAACTGTATCCATGTTCTATCCCCTGGCTTTAAGTTCACGGCGCATGATCTTGCCGGTCGCGGTCATTGGCAGGCTTTCGACGAATTCAACCGTTCTCGGGGCCACATGCGGCGAAATGCGCAGCCGCACGCGCGCGATAAGCGCGGCGGCCAAAGCATCGCCCGCATTGCGCCGCGCCACGACATAGGCTTTGACAATCTCGGTGCGCACAGGGTCGGGCACACCAACCACGGCGGCCATTTCCACATCGTCATGGCCGGTCAGGCAATCTTCAATCTCGCTCGGGCCGATGCGATAGCCCGATGAGGTGATGACATCATCGCTGCGGCTTTCAAAAAAGAAATACCCTTCGCTGTCCATCCGCCCCTCATCGCCGGTGCGCATCCAGTCGCCGCTGAATTTGGCTGCGGTCTTTTCGGGCTGGTTCCAATAGCCAAGGAACATTTGCAAAGCGCCGCGCTTCACGGCAATTTCGCCAGACTGCCCGGCGCTCAGCACCGCGCCTGCCGCGTTCAGAATGGCCACATCGCTGCCCGGCACCGCCCGGCCGGTAGAGCCGGGGCGCGGGGAAAATACCGTGTGGCTGTTGCCCAGCACAAGGTTGCATTCGGTCTGGCCGTAAAACTCGTTGATGGTGGTGCCAAGCACCGCGCGACCCCAATCTGCCAGACCGGCGCCCAGCGCCTCGCCGCCCGAACCCACGCTGCGCAGGTTCACCTTAGGTGGATTTGCAACGCTGCGCATCAGCTTCAGCGCGGTGGGCGGCAGAAAGGTGTTGCGCACGCCCATATCGCGCATCAGCGCAAAGGCGGCCTCGGGGTCAAACTTGGCCTTGCGATGCGCGATCAGCGGCACACCGTGGTAAAGCGCGGGCATCATGACATTGGTCAGCCCGCCCATCCAGGCCCAGTCGGCGGGCGTCCACATACAATCGCCCTTTTGGGGCAGAAAGTTGTGGTGGGTTTCGACGCCGGGCAGATGACCCAGCAAAACACGGTGGCCGTGCAGCGCGCCCTTGGGTGGGCCGGTTGTGCCAGAGGTATAGGAGATGAAGGCCGGATCATCGGGCGTGGTATCGGCCAGCGGGCAGGTATCGGCCGCCTTGCCAAGTTCCTGCCAGAAGCCATGCGCGCCACCCTCGCGGGTATCAATGGAAAACACCGCCTCAAGCGCCGGAAGCTGGTCGCGTATGCCCAGAACCTTGGGCAGGTTGGCCCCGTCTGTCACCAGCATCCGCGCGCCGCTATCAGCCAGACGGAATTGCAGCCCGTCGGCCCCGAACAGGGTGAATAGCGGCACCACAACCGCGCCCAGCCGATAGGCGGCCAGATGCGTCAGAACAGCCTCGGGGGTTTGGGGCAACAGCAGCGCCACACGGTCGCCGCGCTTCAGCCCGTGGCCCGCCAGCGCATTGGCAAAGCGCGACGAGGCGCGCGCAAGCTGGATGTAGTTATAGTGCCGCACCTCGCCATCGGGGCGCAGATAGGTCAATGCGCGGCGCTCGGGTTCTGCCCGCGCCCAACGGTCACACAAGACCTCGGCCAGGTTGAACCATGCCGGGCGCGGCCAGCTAAAACCAGCGCGCATTTCGGCCCAGTCACGGCCAGGGGTTACAAGGGGTCGGCTTATCATCGCGGCACCTTATCTTATGGCACATGAAGGTAAAGTGATTTGCTGCGTCATATCTGCCGCTTGCCCTTGGCCCCGCGCGGGCATAGGTTTTGGCCATGACACAGGCACAGACACAGGCACCGCTCATCGACCCGTTCGCGCGCAGCATTGACTATTTGCGCGTATCGGTCACCGACCGCTGCGATTTTCGCTGCGTGTATTGCATGAGCGAGACCATGAACTTTCTGCCCAAGGCCGAATTGCTTAGCCTTGAGGAGCTGGACCGGCTGAGCAGCGCCTTTATTTCGCTCGGCGTAAAAAAGCTGCGCATTACCGGCGGCGAACCTTTGGTGCGCAAGGGAATCATGACCTATTTCGAAGCCATGTCGCGCCATCTGGCCAGTGGCGCGCTGCGCGAGTTGACCCTGACCACCAATGGCAGCCAGCTTGCGAAATATGCGCAGGATTTGGCCGATTGCGGGGTGAAGCGCATCAATGTTTCGCTTGATACGCTGGATGATGCCAAGTTCAAGGCCATCACCCGCTGGGGCCGCTTCAGCCAGGTCATGGAAGGGGTCGAGGCGGCGGTTACTGCCGGACTTTCCATAAAAATCAACGCCGTAGCCCTGAAAGGCACCAATGATTCCGAGATTCACGACATGGTGGCCTGGTGCGGCGCCCGTGGCTTTGATCTGACATTTATCGAGGTCATGCCGATGGGCGATATGGGCGAGGAAATGCGGCTCGACCAGTATTGGCCCCTGTCGGATGTGCGCGCCGAACTGGCGCGCCGCTGGACGCTGACGGATATCGCGCTGAATACCGGCGGCCCCGCGCGCTATGTGCAGGTTGCCGAAACCGGCGGGCGTATCGGCTTTATCACCCCGCTGACCCATAATTTCTGCGAAAGCTGCAACCGCGTGCGGCTGACCTGCACAGGCCAGCTTTACATGTGCCTTGGGCAGGAGGACGATGCCGATCTGCGCGCCGTGCTGCGTGCCAACCCCGATAATGCCCCGCTTTATGCGGCAATCCGCAACGCCATAGCGCGCAAACCCAAAGGCCATGACTTTGATTACTCGCGCCAGAAGGTTGCGGGCGAAATGTCGCGCCATATGAGCCATACTGGCGGCTAAAAGACACAATCGCGTGAAAATTATCTGAATTGTGGAAACAATTTGTTTTTGCAATCCGTGATCTGTGTTTCAATTTGCGAGTGTTAGTCTTGTTCGCAATGCAGCCAATTTGGAGAAAAATATGAAATTTTCAGTCATTACATCAACCGTCGCCGCCTCGCTTGTTGCCGGCGTGGTGTTTGCGGGCGGACATCTGGCCTATGAGCAGCGCCAGGCGGCGATGAAAGCAATGGGCGGCAGTTTGCGCGTGGTCGGCGGCATGGCCCAGGGTGCAGTGCCGTTTGATGCCGATACGCTTGCCACCACCCTGGCCACGATGCAGGCAGCGGCTGAAACCGCGCAGGGCGCCTTCCCCGCCGAGCCAGATGTAAGCGAGAACTCCAAGGCGCTTGCCGCAATCTGGGAAGACCGCGAAGATTTCGACATGCGCCTGCAAACGCTGGTTGATACATTCACCACCGCCGCAGCCAACCCGCCGGCCGATGCCGCCGCGCTGGGTGCGCTGCTTGGTCAGGTTGGTCCGCAATGCCAAACCTGCCACCAGAACTATCGCCAGCCGACCGAATAAAGCCGCTTGCGCCGAGTCATCAAATTCTGCGCCGTTGCCGCCGTTCTGGCGGCGGCGGCCTTCTTTTACCTGACAGCCCCCAACCGCCTGCCGCCGGACCCGATTTATGACCTGCCAGGCGATGTTCAGGCCGGTGCGCGCATCTTCAGCATTGCCGGCTGCGCCTCGTGCCACATGGCCAAGGGCGCCACGGGTGAGGCAAAGCTTCTGCTGGGCGGCGGGCAGGAATTCGTCTCGCCCTTTGGCACATTCGTGGCGCCGAACATATCCTCCGACGTGGACACCGGCATTGGCGGCTGGTCGGCCTATGATCTGGCGAATGCGCTGCTGCGCGGCATTTCCCCCGAAGGCAGCCACTATTACCCGGTTCTGCCCTATGCCTCTTATGCGCGGATGCGCCCGGCCGATGTGGTCGATCTGCGCGCCTATCTGGCCACGCTACCCGCCGTAAGCCAGGTGAATGCCCCGCACGACCTGCCCCTGCCCTTTCGTCTGCGCCGCGGCCTTGGCCTGTGGAAACTGCTGTTCTTGAATGATGATGCCATCATGCCCGAGGCACCCGCAGCCGGGCGCTATCTGGTGGAAGGGCTTGGCCATTGCGCCGAATGCCACACCCCGCGCAACCTGATGGGCGGGCTGGACCGCAACCGCTGGCTGGCCGGCGCGCCAAACCCCGCTGGCACAGGGCGCATTCCCAACATTACCCCCGGTGCGCGCGATGTTGGCAATTGGAGCGTGGCCGAGATGGTCTTTTACTTTGAAACTGGCTTCACGCCCGATTTTGACACGGCAGGCGGCGAAATGGTCGAGGTGATCGCCAATCTCTCCACCCTGCCCGCCGCCGATCGCGAGGCGATTGCCGCCTATCTCAAATCCATCCCCGCGCTCACTGACGCCCCGTCACCCTGATCACTTTTCGCTCAAAGCGCCAAAATCGACATCTCGCCGCTGCATTGCGACGATTGGCCCCGAAGTTTATGGGTGACTCTTGTGCGCCCCGCCCTACAATTGCGCAAGAAAATCGGGGATGTAACGCCGATTGAAACAAGGAGGATTCTATGTCATTCAACCTGAACCGCCGTAGTCTGATGCAAGGTGCCGCCGCTGGCGCGCTGATCTTGGGCGCAGGCGTAAAACCGGGCTTTGCCCAGGCAAAATCCGGTGGCCATTTCCGCATTGGCAAGGGCCACGGCTCGACATCCGACAGCCATGACCCGGCAACCTGGGAAAACGGCTTCGTGCAGGCAATGGGCTTTGCGCTTTACAACTTTCTCACCGAAGTCGGCGCCGATGGCAACCTTGTGCCCGAACTGGCCACCGAATGGGAAGGCTCCGAGGGCGCGTCGGTCTGGACATTGAAACTGCGCCAGGGCGTTCAGTTCCACGATGGTTCGACCATGACCGCAGCCGATGTCATCGCATCATTGCGCCACCATATGGGTGAAGACAGTGAATCGGCAGCGAAGGTCATCGTCGCCTCGATCAACAACATGGAAACGCCCGACGATTATACGATCGTCTTCACGCTTGATGGCGGCAATGCCGACTTCCCCTTCATCCTGTCCGACTATCACCTTGCCATCGGCAAGGCGGGCGATGATGGCAAGGTCGACTGGCAGTCGGCCAATGGCACCGGCGGCTACATGCTCGACAATTTCGAGCCCGGCGTGCGCCTGACGCTGACCAAGAACCCAAATTACTGGAAGGAAGGCCGCGCGCATTTCGACACGGTCGAGATGCTCTCCATCACCGACCCGACCGCGCGCACCAACGCGCTGCTGTCCGGCCAGGTCGATGTGATCGACCGCGTCGATGTGAAAACCGCATCGCTGTTCGACGCGGCCCCCAATATCAAGCTGCAAACCATCGACGGCAACCAGCATTTCGTGTTCCCGATGGATACACGCATTGCCCCGTTCAACGACAATAACGTGCGCAACGCCATCAAACACGCCGTGAACCGTCAGGAACTGGTCGACAAGGTGCTGTCGGGCTATGGCTCGGTTGGCAATGACCACCCGATCGGCAAGGGCCAGCGTTACTATGCCGCCGATCTGCCGCAAACCACCTATGACCCGGACAAGGCCAAATGGTATTTGCAGCAGGCGGGCATGGAATCGCTCAACCTTGATCTGTCGGCAGCCGATGCCGCCTTTGGCGGCGCGGTCGATGCCGCCCTGCTGATCGCCAATTCGGCGGCGCCTGCGGGCATCAATATCAATGTCATCCGCGAGCCGAATGACGGGTATTGGTCCAACGTCTGGATGGTGAAGCCCTGGACGGCCTCGTATTGGGGCGGCCGGCCGACCGAAGACCAGATGCTCTCCACCGCCTATGCCACGGGCGCGGCCTGGAATGACAGTTTCTGGTCGAACGAGACGTTTGACCGCATCCTTGTCGAGGCCCGCGCCGAGCTGGATGAAGCCAAGCGCCGCGATATGTATATCGAGCTTCAGACCATTCTGAGCACCGATGGCGGCGTTGTCGTGCCGATGTTTGCCAACTACGTCATCGCCATGACCACAGCCGTGGGCCATGAAGAGCAGCTTGGCTCGAACATGGATATGGATAGCGAGCGCAGCATCGAACGGTGGTGGTTCGTCTGATAACCGCAGAATTGTGCGATTGGGGCGGCCCGGTGTGGCCGCCCCTTTCTTTTGCGCTATACCAAGCGCGCTGCATTGGCTAAAACACGGCATGGCCCCAATGACAAACCCGATGGACAAGAAAAACAGCTATGCGCTATCTTCTGGGAGTTGACGGTGGCGGCACCGGGTGCCGCGTGGCCATTGCCGATATGCATGGCGCCGTTTTGGCCGAATGCCGGGGTGGTGCCGCCAATATCGCCACGAATTACACGCAAGCCCGCGCCAATATCATTGCCGCCTGTGCCGAGGCTGTTGCCGCAGCCGGCCTGCCGGAAGGCGCGCTCGGGCAATGCCATGCCGTGCTGGGGCTTGCAGGCTCCAATCTTGGCGACTATGCCGCCCGGCTTGGCGCCGACCTGCCCTTCGCGGCCAATGAAATCGTGAATGACTCGATCATCACACTGGAAGGCGCGATTGGCGGGGTCGAAGGCTGCATCGCCGCCATTGGCACCGGCTCGGTCTTTGCAGCGCGCGACGCGCAGGGCGTGCATATGCTGGGCGGCTGGGGCTTCTTGCTGGGCGATGACGGGTCTGGCGCGCGGCTGGGCAAGGATATCCTGCACCTCACCGTGCTGGCCCATGACGGTGTGCGCCCCCATAGCCCGCTGACCGCCGACCTGCTGGCCGAGTTCAGCAACCGCCCGGATGTGATTGTGGAAACCGCGAAAACATGGTCGCCCGGCGATTTTGGCAAACTCGCCCCGCGCGTGGTCGAAGCCTGGCGGCAGGGCGACGCCCATGCGACCGCCGTGCTGGGCCATCATGCCGATCTTGTGCAAGACAGTCTCGATGCGCTTGGCTTCTCACCCGACAAGGCCTTTTGTATGCTTGGCGGGCTTGGCCATGTCTATCTGGAATTGCTCGACCCGAAATATCAGGCCGCAGCCCAACCCCCCAAAGGCAACGCGCTCAGCGGCGCTGTGGCGCTGGCCCATCGGCAGTTTGGCGCGCCCTAGCAGCGCGGCGCGGGCACAATGCCACCAGCAGGCACTGCCCTGGCCGCGCCGCCCCCGCGCGTCAGCGCAAACCAAGGCAACGCGCAAGCGCAAACCAAGGCAACGCGTCAGCGCAAACCAAGGCAAGGCGCAAACCAAGGCAAGGTGCAAGCGCAACTTCTTGTCTAGTCGTGGAAGTGGCAGGCCACCTCATGGCCGTTTTCCAGCACCTCCAGCACCGGGCGCTTCTCGGCGCATAGTGCCTGGGCGCGCGGGCAGCGGCTGCGGAACACGCAGCCCGAGGGCGGGTTCAGCGGCGAGGGCAAATCGCCCTCCAGCAGGATGATCTTCTTGCCCTTCTCGATTTTCGGATCGGGAATTGGCACCGCCGAAATCAGCGCCTGCGTATAGGGGTGGCGCGGGTCGGCATAAAGCTGTTTGGAGGTCGCAACCTCGGCCACATTCCCCAGATACAGCACCATGATGCGCGTGGAGATATGCTTCACCACGCTCAGATCATGCGCAATGAAAATAAGCGCAATGCCAAGTTCGCGCTGCAATTCCATCAGCAGGTTGATCACCTGTGCCTGAATGGAGACATCGAGCGCCGAAACCGGTTCATCGCAGATGATCAGCCTGGGGTTGATGATCAGCGCGCGCGCAATGCCGATACGCTGGCACTGCCCGCCCGAAAACTCGTGCGGGTAGCGGTTGATGAGGTTGGGCAGCAGGCCCACACGGTCCATCATCGCCTTCACGCGGGTCTTGATATCGGCCTTGCTGATGCCCGGCGCGTGGGTCTTCAGCGGTTCGGCGATGATCTGGCCAATGGTCATGCGCGGGTTGAGGCTGGCCAGCGGGTCTTGAAAGATGAATTGCACATCCGAGCGCACATCTTTCAATTCGCGGTTGCCCATGCCCAGCAAATCCTTGCCAAGCCACAGCACTTCGCCCGCACTGGCCGGCACCATGCGGGCCACGGCGCGGGCCAAAGTGGATTTGCCGCAGCCGGATTCACCGACAATGCCCAAAGTCTCGCCAGCAAACAGGTCGAAATCGACCCCGTCGACCGCCTTCAGCTTGCGTGGTTTGGTCCAGGGCATCGCGCCCTGCGGGAACACATCAAATGTCACCTTCAGCCCTGAAACGGAGAGCAGTTTTTCGCGTTCGCTCATGCAACCAACTCCTCGACCTTGCGATGACAGGCGCGCCGATGGTCGCGCTCGCCCATCAGTAGCGGCATCAAATGGTGGCACTTATCCACAACAAACGGGCAGCGCGGGCTAAAGGGGCAACCCTCGGGCATGTTCATCATGTTCGGGGGGTTGCCGGGAATGGTCGCCAGATCTTCGCCATCGGTATCGAGCCGCGGAATGGCCGAAAGCAGGCCCATCGTATAGGGGTGGGTCGGGGCCTCGAAAAGGGTTTCGGTCGCGCCCTGCTCCATCACCTGCCCGCCATACAGCACCAATGTGTCGCGGCAGGCCCCGGCCACCACGCCAAGATCATGGGTGATCAGCACAATCGCCATGCCAAATTCGGCCTGAATTTCGGCCAGCAAGGTCATGATCTGCGCCTGCACGGTCACATCCAGCGCCGTGGTCGGCTCATCGGCGATCAGCAGTTTGGGGCGGCAAAGCAGCGACATGGCAATCATCACGCGCTGGCGCATCCCGCCGGAAAATTCGTGCGGATACTGGCGCAGCCGGGCCTTGGCCTCGGGAATGCGCACAGCATCCAGCATGGCCGCGCTTTCCTTGAGCGCATCGCTTTTGCCCATGCCTTTATGCAGCATCAACACTTCGGCCATCTGCTCGGAAATGCGCCGATAGGGGTTGAGCGAGGTCATCGGGTCTTGGAAAATCATCGCGATTTCCGCCGCCCGCACCTTGTTCAGCTCTTTCAGCGGGGCGTTCAGAATTTCCTTGTCTTCAAACAGCACCGAACCCGTGGCGCGGCCGTTCTGCGCCAAAAGCCCCATCATGGCGAACACTGTCTGGCTTTTGCCCGAGCCGCTTTCGCCCACAATGGCCAGCGTTTCACCCCTATCCAGCGTGAAGCTGACATTCTTGACCGCCTGCACCTGCCCGTCAGGGGTGGAAAATTCGACCGAAAGGTCCTGCACATCCAACAGCATTCCTGCCCCCTACCTGTCTTTCGGGTCAAGCGCGTCGCGCAGCCCGTCACCGACAAAAAACAGCGAAAAGATCAGCACCACGAAAAAGCCGAGCGGGAAAAGCAACTGCCAGATCGTGCCATATTGCAGATTGCCCGCGCCCACATTGATAAGCTGGCCAAGGCTGGTATCGGGGGGCTGCACGCCAAGCCCGACAAAGGAAATGAAGCTTTCCGTCAGGATCATTTCGGGCACCAGCAGGGTTGCATAAACCGTGACCACGCCCAGAAGGTTGGGCACGATATGGCGCAGGATGATGGTGAAACTGCCCACACCGCTGACCTGTGCCGCCTCGATAAATTCCTTGTTGCGGATGCTGATGGTTTGCCCGCGCACAATGCGCGCCATACCAAGCCATGACAGCATTCCGATGCCGACAAACAGCATTGTCACCGAACGCTCGAAGGCCACAAGCAGCAGGATCAGCACGAACATGAAGGGAATCGCCATGAGAATATCGACGATACGCATCATGATACTGTCGACACGGCCACCGAAATAGCCGGCAATCGCGCCATAAAGCGTGCCGATGACCACGGCCACCGCCGCGCCCACCACACCCACGAGCATGGAAATCCATGTGCCCTGGATCACGCGGGAATACAGGTCGCGCCCCTCGTCGTCATAGCCGAAATAATGGCCGTTGGCGATGCTGGGCTGCCCCTTTTCCGCGGCCTGACCGATCATCGAAAAATCGATCGTTTCATAGTCTGTCACCGCGATCAGCGGGCCCAGCACGGTGAACAGCGCAATCAGTATCAGCACCACGGTAAAGAACACCGCCGCCTTGTTGCGCATGTAACGCTGGCGCGCGTCTTTCCACAGCGAGCGGCCGGCGATTTCAACCTCGCCCAGGTCTTTGCCAACAATCTGGTCAGTAATCAGCATGGTTTCACCTCATAGCCGCACTTTGGGGTCGATCCACGCATAAAGGATATCGACGAGCATGTTGAAGGCGATGGTCAGCGTGCCCACCAGAATTGTTATGCCCATCATCACCGAATAGTCGCGCGAGAAGGCCGAGTTCACAAAAGCCTGCCCGATACCGCCGGTGGAGAAGAAGGTATCTATCACCACCGAACCAGTGACCATGCCCACAAAGGCCGGACCCAGATAGCTGACAACCGGCAAAAGCGCGGGTTTGAGCGCGTGCGAAAAGATGATCTTGCGGTTCGGCAAGCCCTTGGCGCGCGCCGTGCGGATGAAGTTGGAGTTCAGCACTTCCAGCATGGAGCTGCGCGTAAGCCGCGCGATCGAGGCCATGTAGCTGGTGGAAAGCGCGATCACCGGCATCACAAGGTTCTTGAAGCCACCGCCATCCCAGCCCCCGCCGGGCAGCCAGCCAAGGCCAAGCGTGAACAGCCAGACCAGCAGCGGGGCCATAACGAAATTCGGCAGCACCTGCGCGCCGATGGAAATGCCAACCGCAAAGTAATCCAGCACGGTATTGTGGCGCACAGCGGCGGCAACACCAAGCGATATGCCAACGGTTGTGGCAACCAGAAAGGCCCAGAACCCGTAGGTGAGCGTGACCGGAAAGCCCTGCGCGATGATGTCATTCACCGTGCGGTCCTTGAATTTATACGAGGGGCCGAAGTCAAATTCGGTCACAACGCCCTTCAGATAGGTGAACAACTGGTGCCAAAGCGGCTGGTCCAACCCGTATTTTGCGTTGATATTCGCCATCACCGATGCTGGCAGGGGGCGTTCGGAATTGAACGGGCCGCCCGGTGCTGCGTGCATCAGAAAGAAAGTCACGACGCTGAGAACGAACAATGTGGGGATCGCAACGGCAATGCGTCGCAAGATAAACTTGATCATGGTTTGCCACCCGCAAATGCGACACCGCGCCCAAGCCGGGGCGCGGTGTCTGACGACCTAACAGGTCTTAGTTGTCAACCCGGTAAAGGTTGCGCGAGTACCAGTTCTGCTCGACATTGTTGATCGGCCAATTGCGGATCTCGTCGTTCAGCATCATGTTGCCCGAATAGTGGTAAACCGGGATAACCGGCATATCGTTGGCCAGGATCTCTTCGATCTGGGTGTAGTTCGCCGAAGGATCATCCATCGTTTTTGCGGCGGCCAGAAGCGCATCAACCTCGGGGTTGCTGTATTTCCCGTCATTATAGCCCGACGAGGAGTTCAGCAGATCGAGGAAGGTCGAGGCTTCGTTATAGTCGCCACACCAGGCACCGCGCGCCATTTCGAAACGCTGGCTGCCACGCTCTTCCAGGAAGACCTGCCATTCCATGTTGTTCTGGGTCACTTCAACGCCAAGCGTCTGCTTCCACATCTGCGCCACAACGGTCGCGATCTGGGCATGGGCTTCGGAGGTGTTGTAAACCAGCTCGAAGGCAAGCGGGTTGTCCGGGCCGTAACCGGCTTCGGCCAGCAGTTCAACGGCTGCGGCATTCCGCTCGGCCTGGGTCATCTGGCCAAAGGCCACATCCGGCACAGAGAAGTTGGCGGTTGCGCCCGGTGTAAAGGTAAAGGCCGCAACCTGACCACCCTGCAACACCTGATCGGTGATGATCGAACGGTCAACCGCATAGGACAGCGCCTGACGCACACGCACATCCTTGAAGGCTTCCGGCCCGTCTTCCGACAGGTTGAAGGTGTAGTAATAGTTGCACAGGCGCGGGAAGGCCAAAGCCTCGCCGGGATATTCCTCGTTCAGGCTCGGATACTGGCCTGTCGGAATTTCGGTCCGGTCAAGCTCGCCGGCTTTCCAGCGGGTCAGCGCGGTATCATCATCATTGATGACCAGCGCCACGACTTTTTCGATGATCGTCGCGTCATTGTTCCAATACATCGGGTTGCGCTCGCGCACCGAACGCTCCTGCGGGATATGCTCGGTCAGAACATAGGCACCGTTGGAAACGATGTTTTCCGGCTTCGTCCAGTCGGCGCCAAATTCCTCAACCACGGCCTGCGGCACGGGGAAGGTTGTGGTATGCGTGGTCATCAGCGGGAAATAGGGCAAAGAGCCGGACAGGCGCACTTCAAGCGTATAATCGTCAATCGCGGTCACGCCCAGCGCATCGGTCGGCATTTCACCGGCAATGACCGCCGCAGCGTTTTCAATCGACATCAGCTCGATATACCACGCATAGGGCGAGGCGGTTGCCGGGTCGGCTGCACGGCGCCAGGCATAAACGAAGTCGTTTGCGGTAACGGGTGTGCCGTTGGACCACATGGCTTCGGGGCGCAGCGTGAAGGTGTAGACGTTCTTCGCGTCATTGGTGGTGTAGCCAGTGGCAACGCCGGGCACCAGATTGCCGTTTTCATCCTGGTTCATCAGGCCTTCGAACAGGTCACGAATGACTTCAGCACCGGATACATCCTCGGCAATGCCCGGATCGACCGCGCTGAACTCGTCCAGTATCCGATAGGTGAAGGTCTGGTTGTCTGACAGCGGCTCACCGGTTTCCGGATGTGTGCCAGCAGCCAGAACCGGGCCGGCCAACATGGTTGTGGCGGCCAGCATGGCTGTTAGGGATTTGAAGCTAAGGGTCATAGATCTCTCCTCTGTTATCACGACTCAACGCCGCAAGGCCCGCTTTTCGGCGTTTTGTGTCACCGATTACTGCGGGCAATGCCGAAGGCTGACATAGCCGCGCCCAACAATCAACGACAATAGCGGGCATAACCAAGCGTCACTTTGCAAGCGCAGCGCGGCGTGAAATATGCGGGATTTTTCTATGGTTTCGGCGCAATTTAGTGACGGGCGCTTCGTCGCCCTGCGCAGCCCATTCGTCGATATGACGAAATGCATCGGCAAATTGCGCAGAGCTTATATATAACCTGATTCGGCTGCTGGCCTAGCGCCAGCGGTCGGCAATTGCATCAACCGTGCGGCTGGCCCCCAGATCGGTGGCCGGGGCATTGCGCACCTGGTTGTAATGCTGCTCCGGGTCATAGGGTGTAATGCCGATATTCAGCTGATCGGCGGTAAGCGCACCGATCGAGGCCAGCAGGTTATAACCGGCCACATAGGCATCGCGCTGCGCAGAGTTCAGGCTGTTTTGTGCGTTCAGCTTTTCCTGCTCGGCATTCAGCACATCCAGCGTTGTGCGCGCACCAAGCCGCGCCTCTTCAACCGTGCCTTCATAGGCAAGCTGGGCGGCGGCAACCTGCAAACGGTTCGCCTCGATCGCGGCACGGGCCACGCGCAGATTGGCCCAGGCCACGGCGGTGTTCTGGCTGACGGAACGGCGGGCATCCTGGGTTTCGGCCATGCGGCGCTCCAGCACGCTGCCGGCCTGGCGCACCAGCGCCACCAGCGAGCCGCCGGTATAAAGCGGAATCGCGCCGGTGATCGTAACCGAGTTCGACGAGCCCGAACTGCCCGTGGAAACCCCGACGCTGGCGCGCGCATCCACGCTTACGCCACGCGCGGCGCGGGCGCGCTGCATGTCCAGCACGGCGGCGCGCTCGCCATAGAGCGCGGCAAGAATGCTGGGATGGTTGGCCTGTGCCGCGGCCTCAGCCGCCTCCAGCGAGGCGGGCAAGGGGGGCAATGGCGGACGCGGCGCAAGGTTGTTGGGGGCCACGCCGATAACCGCACGGTAATTCTCGTTCGAGGCGGCCAGCATCCCCTGCGCGGCGGCCAGATTGGCCTGCGCACCGGCAGCGCGCGCTTCGGCAAGGCTTACATCGGTGCGGGTGACCGCGCCAACATTGAACCGGTCGCGCGTGGCCTGCACCTGTTCTTCCAGCAAGCGCAAGTTGTTGCGCGCCAGTTGCACGGCAGCCGCATCGCGCTGCACATCGACATAGGCAATGATCGCAGCAAGCATGATCTGCTGTTCGGTGCTGCGCAACCCGGCGCGGTTGGCCAGCACGGCCTGTTTGGCCGCCTCGATCGCAATGCGCGACTGCCCGCCATCATAAAGCGTCAGCGAGGCATTGAGCGCCGCCGAATAGGTATCGGTCACCGTGCTGTCAAAGGCCGGGCTTTGTGCAAAATTCGCGGTGCCCGAAAGGCTGAATTGCGGGCGCATCGCCGCGCGGGCCAGGGCAACGTTTTCATCCACCGCACGCAGCGCGGCGCGTGTGGCCGAAAGGCTGGGATTGGTTTCATAAGCCAGGCGCAGCGCATCGGCCAGACTGTCGGCCTGGGCCAGATTGCCAACCAGCGCCAAGACTGCGCTTGTGCTTGCCAGCCTTTGCCAGAATTTTCGCTTCATGTGCCGCTCCTTGGGAATATGATGTCGAGTTAGGCGCGACATTTACGCGTTTCAACCCGCTGGTCTAGAAAACAAATGCCGGAACTGCCGCAAATCCTGGCAGAACCGGCGCTGCCGCATCAAATGCGCGCCGCCAGCTCACCCCGGCAGACGTTTTCAGGCCAAGCTGACAGGTGCCATAGGCCCCTTCGGCCCGGATTGCCGCAATCCGCCCTCCGGGTTTGAGCTGATCAAGCAGCGCCGGTGGCATGGTTTCGAACGCGCCCTGCAACACGATCACATCATATGGGGCATGTGCTGGCGCCCCTTCGGCCAAGGCACCGCCAACGATCACGGCGTTGTCAATCGATTGTGCGGCCAAATTGGTCTCAGCCTCGGCGGCCATCGTCTCATCGGCCTCGACACCAACCACAAACTCGGCGATATGCGCCAGAACCGCCGTGGAATAGCCATAGCCGCAGCCAATATCCAGAACCATTTCGCTGGGCTGGATGTTCAGGGCTTCAAGCATTTTGCCAAAGCTGCGCGCATCCAGCAGAGCCCGGCCCGGCGCCAGCGTGATATGCTCGCCCAGATAGGCGGTTTCGCGCGCGCCGCGCGGCACGAATTCTTCACGCGGCACGGCCAGCATGGCGGCAATGATCGGATAGCTTGTCACATCGGAGGGGCGCACCTGACAATCGACCATAGCTTTGCGGGCTGCGACAAAATCCGTCATGTGAAGATTCCTTGTGATAGAACAGGTTGAACTAATGCCAGATTCGTGCAGCAGGGGCAACGCCTGGAATTGCCGCACCGGCGTCAATTGCCCCCGATGAGACAGCTTGACGATTCCACCGCCTTATGGTTGAAGGCGCGCAGGGCGTCATGGCAGAGTGGTGATGCAACGGATTGCAAATCCGTGAACTCCGGTTCGATTCCGGATGACGCCTCCATATCCGCCATGAATTCGGTTTATCGGGGCGACAGCCTGTGCCGGTGCGCAAATCCGGGCCAGGGCTTTGCCTGCCTCCCGGCGGCCGCCTGCAAGCAATATACACGGCCACAAGCGCGCGGCCTTGGTTTTGGCTGACCGCAGCGCTTGACCTTCGCCGCTTTGCGCACGCCAACTTGCGCGCATCGCCCGACCGATCGTCACGCACTGCGCGACGACCGGGTCTCAGTCATGCGCCGCTGCCTGCCGAAACGCCCGCCTCGGCAAAGGTTGCCATGCCGCTATGACAGGCAAGCGCGGCCTTCAGAATGCCAACGGCAAGCGCCGCGCCCGAGCCTTCGCCCAACCGCATGTCGAGCGACATTAGCGGCGTCAGGCCCAAATGTTTCAGCGCCGGGCCATGCGCCGATTCCGCCGAGACATGCCCGGCGATGCAATGGTCAAGCGCGCCGGGCTGCGCCTTGGCCAGCACGGCCGCGGCGGCGCAGCAGATGAAGCCATCCAGTATCACCGGTATGCGCAAGCTGCGCGCCCGCGCAATGGCCCCGGCCATTGCTGCAAGTTCGCGCCCGCCAAGGCAGGCCAGAACCATCAGCGGGTCATCCAGATGGTATGCGTGCAGGTCCAGGCCACGGGCCACGGCATCGGCCTTGCGGCCAAGCCCGTCATCATCCACCCCGGTGCCGCGCCCGACCCAGGCCGCAGCGCCGCCACCGAACAGGGCTGCAAATATCGCCGCCGCGCTGGTGGTGTTGCCAATGCCCATTTCGCCGGTCAGGAACAAATCGGCCTTGGGGTCGACCGCATTCCAGCCAGCCGACAGCGCCGCACATACCGCCGCCTCATCCATTGCCGGGGCAATGGTAAAATCTTCGGTCGGTGTTTCAAGGTCCAGCGCGACAACATCCAGCACCGTGCCGAAACTTTCGCAAAGCTGGTTGATCGCCGCACCGCCATGTTCGAAATTCGCAACCATCTGCGCCGTCACCTCGGCAGGAAAGGCCGAAACGCCTTGCGCCACTACACCGTGATTGCCAGCAAAAACAACGGCGTGCGGGGCCGTGATGCGTGGGGCCACCTCGCCGCGCCAGCCAGCATACCAAATGGCAATGTCTTCAAGCCGCCCCAGCGCGCCGGGCGGTTTGGTAAGCTGGCCATTGCGGTCTGCCGCGCCCTGGCTGGCGGCGGCATCCGGCCCGGGTTGCTGCGCCAATGCGGCGCGAAATTGCTGAAGAGATGAAAATATCGTTGTTTGCATTGGTCCTGCCTTATACTGTTGGCCAATACCTAATGGATTACCCGAACAAAGTTTAGCCTGAAAACGGAAGACAAAGTGCCATGACCGACCAACGCCCTTCGCCAGCCGATATAAGTGCTGCGTTTCGCTTCCTGACCCGCCTGCCCCTGCCCGATGGCGAAAAAGCCCCCAGCGCCAGCAGCGTCTGGGCCTTTCCGATTGTCGGCATGGTGCTTGGCGCCAGTGCGGGCCTGCTGGCCTGGTTTCTGGCCTGGATCGGCGTGCCGCGCCTTGGGGTTGGGGCGCTGACCATCGGCTATCTGGTGCTGATCACCGGCGCCTTGCACGAAGACGGGCTGGCCGATTGCGCCGACGGGTTTGGCGGCGGCAAGGACAAGGCCGGCATTCTGGCAATCATGCGCGACAGTTCCATCGGCACCTATGGGGCGCTGGCGCTGATGATCGTGATCTATCTGCGCATTACCGGTGTTGTCAGCTTTGGCGGCTGGAATTTCGTGCTGCAACTGGCGGCGGTTGGCGGCATGTCGCGCGCGCTGATGGGCGGGCTGATGTTTGCCCTGCCCAATGCCCGCAGCGATGGGGCTTCGGCGGGTTTTGGCAAACCGTCTGCCGCAAGCGCCGGGCTGGGGCTGGCCATTGGCCTTGTCGGCGCCATTGCCATGACAGGCATTTCCGGCGCGCTTTTGGTGGGCATCATGGCCCTGCCCGCGCTTGGGCTGATGATGCTGGCAAAAGCCAAGATCGGCGGCCAAACCGGCGATGTGCTGGGCGCCACCCAGCAAAGCGCCGAGGCGATTGGCCTGATGGCAGCGGTCGCCTTGCTTTACTAGGCACCCCGCAAAGCAAAACGCGCGCCCCGAGGGACGCGCGTTTCTTGTGTCGGCTGGCCGGCCTTAGGCGGCGCGGCTTTCAAGAACATCGCCCACATGGCGCTGCGCTGAATCCTCACACAGGCCTTTCACAGCGGCAACTTCGCGGGTCAGACGCTCCAAAGCCGCCTCGTAAAGCTGACGTTCGGAATAGGATTGCTCGCGCTGGTCATCGTTGCGGTGCAAATCGCGCACCACTTCGGCGATCGAGATCAGATCACCCGAGTTGATCTTCTGTTCATATTCCTGTGCCCGGCGCGACCACATGGCGCGTTTCACACGCGCACGGCCCTTGAGCGTGTCCATCGCCTTGCTGACAATGTCATTGCTCGACAAGGCTCGCATTCCAACAGCGGTTGCCTTGGCGGTTGGCACGCGCAAGGTCATCTTGTCTTTTTCAAATGAGATCACGAACATTTCCAACGACAGGCCCGCAACTTCTTGCGTTTCCACAGAGATGATTTTCCCAACGCCGTGGCTGGGATAGACGACAAATTCATTCGGGCTGAAATCTGCGTTGTTCTTGGACTTGCTCATATTGGCTCCATTTCCTGCCGACTGCGTATTGCCCCTGAAAGCGCAGAAAGGAGCATCCTCGACTGGATTTACAGCGCGCGGATTTCCAATTTTCTGGGCTGGCAGGGCTGATCCATAACACCGTGTCATGGCGATACTTGCCGACAATTTACAAAATGATCATATCACATAATTGAGTGTGAAAAAAGCACGGCGCTTGCGGGGTCTGGCGGCATTTCGCCGCGCAAACCCCTGTTTTGGCGCAATTTACGGCAAAAATGCGCCCATTCCTGCCACAGCTGCGAATCGCCTAGCCGCCGGTTCCGGGGCTTTCCGAGAAGTATTTCTCAAGCTTGCCGGCCTCGCCCTCATGCTCTTTGGCATCGGGGGGCGGGTCTTTGCGGGTAATGATCACCGGCCAAAGCTCGGCGTATTTGCGGTTGAACTCGACCCATTTCTCGGCGTCCGGCTCGGTATCGGGGCGGATCGCATCGGCGGGGCATTCAGGCTCGCATACACCACAGTCGATACATTCATCGGGGTGAATCACCAGCATGTTTTCACCCTCGTAGAAACAATCTACCGGGCAGACTTCAACGCAATCGGTGTATTTGCACGATATACAGGCATCGTTGACAATATAGGTCATGGGTTTCCCTATCTACAGTGTTTATTTGTAAAGCCTGTCACACCTTACGCGCGCTAGGGTTTTAGTCGGCACTCGGGTCGAATTCAAGGCCACTAAGTGCCACAGCATCCCGAAAAATTTCCATATCACGCCGTTGTTTCTTTGTTGGCCGCGCGCCCACCCGTTTTGCGGGCGTCGGTGCCTCTGGTGTAAGGTCGTCATACAGCGCCTGCGCCTCGGGGGCGGGGCCGCGCCGTGTGCCCAGCGCCACAATGCGCACCACCCGCACTTGCTGGCCCAGTGCAAAGGCCAGCCCATCGCCCGGTTTGACCGTGGCGGCCGGCTTGTCGACGCGGTTGGTGTTCAGCCGCACGCCACCGCTGGCAACAAACTTGGCCGCCAGCGTGCGGGTTTTGAAAAACCGTGCCTGCCAAAGCCATTTATCCAGTCGCAGCGTGTCGGCCAAGATCAGCTTTTTGGCTTGAAGCCGGCAAGGGCCATTGCAAATGGGTTGTCGGGGTCGACCTTGCGTTCAGGGCGCGGGGCAGGTTTGCCACCGGGTTTGTCGCCCGGCTTGCCAGCCTTGCCCGCCGGCTTGCCCTTGCCGCGCGGCGCTTTGCCCTGCGGCTTGCCACCCGCTTGGCCATCGGCACGCTTCTTGCGCCCCTCGCCCGCCGGCTTGCCACGGTTTTCATTGGCCGGGTTGGTGCGGCGCGGCGGCGCCCAGCGGAAGGTGTAGAAAACCTCCAGTTCCGGCGCGGTTTCAGGCGCGGTTTCGGGGGCGGTTTCGGGGGCGGCATCCGGCTCAACCTCGGGGGCGGCTTCTTCTGCGGCGGGCGCATCTTCAAGTGCGGCATCCGGCGCGGGTGTTGCTTCGGCTTCATCGGGCTTGGGCGCTTCAGCGCCGTCACCTTCGGCCACACGCACAGGTTTGGGGCGCTCGCCGCGCTCGGCGCTATAGCCCATGCCCTGCATGAGGGCTGCAAACTGCTCCAGCGTCAGCCCGGTGATCGACAGCATATCGGCGGTGTTTTCAAACCCGCCGCGCGTATCGGCGCTGCGCAGCATATCGGCCAGCCGCTCCAGCATATCAATGCGGATGGCGCGCGCGCCGCACAGCCGATAGCCCGATTGCGGGTAATAGCTGGCATCGACACCTTCAAGCGCCGGAATGGTCACTAGGCCCGGCGGCGGGGCGGGCGGAAAATCGGCCAGGTCATTGTTCAGCGCCCAAAGCAGCAGGCGCAGCCGCGTTGGCGCGGGTTTCAGCATCAGCGGCATGAACAGGGTAAACTGGCCAAAGCGGATGCCATGCTTGCGCAGCGCGCCGCGCGCGTCTTGCTCAAGCGATTTCACATCGCTGGCAACCTCGTGGCGCGGCAGCACGCCAAGGCTTTCAACCAAACGAAAGGCCACACCGCGCGCCAGCCCCGTCAGGCTTTCATCATTCTTCAACCCGATCAGCGGCTCGAACAGTGCCGATATCCGGCGGTCCAGCCAATGGCCCAGACGGCGGCGAACCTTTTCGGCAATCTCGGGGCCGGCATCCTCATCGACAAAAACTTCAATACCGGGTGAAAGCGCATCGGCGCCCTTGGTCAGCTTGCCAACCGCATGTTCGCCCCACATCAACCCACCCTGTTCGGTGAAATCGATCTCGGTATCGGGCGCGTTGTAAAACGTATCGGCCCGCAGTGAAAACGCGGGCGCGAGTGCGGCCAATGCGGCGGCACGCAGGGTGCGCGCGGCCTCGCCACTGGCCGAAGGGTCCTGCTGGAACCGGAACCCGTCCAACCGTCCGATGAATTCACCCTCGACAGTTACTTCGCCTTTAGTATTCAGTTCCGCCACAAGGGCCTCCTTTAGTTTCAACCGGCGCGTCAGCACAGAAGTGCGCCGGTCGACAAATTGTTGCGTCAGCCGCATATGCAGCGCGTCTGACAATCGGTCCTCGACCGCGCGGGTTTCATCGCGCCAATGGGCGGCATCGTCAAGCCAGTCTGGACGCTGGGCAACGTAGGTCCAGGTGCGGATAAAGGCGAGTCTTTTTGAAAGCGCGTCGATATTTCCTTCGATGCGGTCCACCATTGCCACATGTCGGGCCATGAAATCATCGGGGATTCGGCCTGTATCTGTCAAATAGTCATAAAGCCGGGCCAGCAGGTTGGCGTGTTCACCGGCGGAAACCTTCCGAAAATCCGGCACCTGGCAGATATCCCAGAGCAGTTTGACGCGCGGCGCCCCCTGGGCGCGGCCCGCAACATGGGGGTTGGCGGCAAGGGTTCTGAGCGCGATCAGGTCATCGGCATCGCGGGCGCGCACAAGGTCCTGATGGGTCGGGTTAAGTTCGAGCGAGGCAATCAGCCGCGCGATCGAGCCATATTCAAGCACCGAATTGCGCCATTCAAGCTTGCGCAGCGGGGCAAACTGGTGGTTTTCAATCGCCGCGACCTCGTCAGGCTCCAGCGCATTGGCCGCCCCCGTAACCCCGAAACTGCCCGGCGTGGTAAACCGCCCTGCCCGCCCGGCAATCTGCGCCAGCTCATCGGCGCGAAGGTAACGATGGCGGCGGCCATCGAATTTGGACGTGCCCGCAAAGGCAACATGGCTGACATCAAGGTTCAGCCCCATGCCAATCGCATCGGTGGCAACCAGATAATCGACATCGCCGTTCTGATACAGGTCCACCTGCGCGTTGCGTGTGCGGGGGCTGAGAGCACCCATCACCACCGCAGCGCCACCCTTCTGGCGGCGCAAAAGCTCGGCCAGCCCGTAAACCTCGTCCACCGAAAAGGCGACAATCGCGGCGCGCGGCGGCATTCGGCTGACTTTCTTTACGCCGGTATAGCTAAGCGCCGAAAACCGTTCGCGATGCACAAAGCGGGCTTCGGGAATGAGGTTGGCAATGCGCCCGCGCATCGTGTCCGACCCCATGAACAGCGTTTCAACGCGTCCGCGCGCGTGCAACAAACGGTCGGTAAACACATGGCCGCGCTCGGGGTCGGCGCAAAGCTGGATTTCGTCAACGGCCAGAAATTCGGGGCCAATGCCGGCAGGCATCGCCTCGACCGTGCATACCCAATATTGCGCGCGCGGCGGCACGATGCGTTCTTCACCGGTGACAAGCGCCACCACGCTGGGGCCGCGCAGCGCGACCAGCTTGTCATAAACCTCGCGCGCCAGCAACCGCAGCGGCAGGCCGATCACCCCGCTGCGATAGCCCAGCATCCGGTCTATGGCATAATGCGTTTTGCCCGTATTGGTGGGGCCAAGAACGGCAATGATGTCTGAGGGCATGGGAATGGCTCGGTTGTCATAAGGCAGCGGCTAGGCTGCGCACCAAACCCGATTCAGCGCCCCTGCGCAACCGCTGACAGCCCCGCATTCACCGCAACATGCCATCATCCGCCGACAGCAACAGCCACCACGCCCTTCAGCTAAAGGCTCATATCCCGGTTTTGCAGCAACTGTTCGATATTCTCGTTCACGTTTTGCATATTCGGATGGATGATTTGCGCGGCGCGCAGCGCAGAAAGCGCCTGATCGTTATAGCCAAGCTCGCTCAGCACAATGCCAAGCCCGCTCATCGCGCCAAAATGGCGGGGGTTCAGCGCAAGGGTTGCGCGCAAATCCTGCAAGGCCAGCCCGTATTCCCCCATCAGGTAATAGGCGGTCGCGCGGGCATTATAGCCTTCGGCAAAATTCGGGGCATGGTCGATCAGCGTGGATAGATGCCAAACCGCAGCCGGATAGTCGCCTGCCTCCAGCAAGGCCTGGCCGCGCTTCAGCAACAAATCCATCGCCGCAGAGCCGGAGCGGTTGAAACGGTTGATCAGCGCCTCTTCGGCCAGGCGCCATACCTCGCGGTCGGGCGAACGCAGATCGATGAACAACTGTTCCAGCCCCGGCGAACGGTCTTCGCGCAGATCACCGGGGGTCAGCAGCTCGGCAAAGGCGGGCGGGGCTGACAGGGTAAGCAACAAGGCAATAGCGCGAATCCACATAGGGCAATTTTAGCGGCTTTCAGGCGCAACACCACAGGCAAAGCGCAGCGGAAAATTCACAGTTGCGCGACACGGGTCTGGCGCGCCAAGCCCCGGGGCCGTGTCAGGGCCATGTCAGGGCCATGTCAGGGCGTGCAGGCGGCAAGCATTGGTTGTTTTCGGCGGCTTACGCCACGTCGGGCAATCTTGTCGCTTTAACGGCCATGCAAACTTGCTACATTGCCCTCAACACATTCAGGAGTTGAACATGAGCGAAGTCATCAATGAAGCCGTAGCCGCCTTGAACGCCAAACTGGCAGATGGCGGCTTTGACGGGTCGGTGAAGTTTGAGATCGAAGGCGAAGGTGCCGTGCGCGTAGACGAGACCGGCGCAAGCGCCAGCGATGCCGAGGCCGATTGCACCATTTCAGCCAGCGCCGAAACCTTCCGCCGCCTGCTTGAGGGCGATCTGAACCCCGCAGGAGCCTTCATGAGCGGCAAGCTGAAGGTCGATGGCGATATGGGCACGGCCATGCGGCTGGGTTCGGTCTTCGGTTAAATGCAGCCCGCGCCCTATTTCGCCGATCTGGCCGATAACAGCCTGCCGGTTGACGCGGCCTGGCTGACAGCCGGCGATGGCACAAGGCTGCGCCGGGCGATCTGGGGCAAGGCGGTGCGCGGCCATGTGCTGCTGCTGCCCGGGCGCACGGAATACATCGAAAAATATGGCCGCGTTGCGCGCGACCTGGCGGCGCGCGGCTTTGCAACCGTGTGCATAGATTGGCGCGGTCAGGGCCTGTCCGACCATCTGGACGGGCGGCGCGACATTGGCCATGTCGAGGATTTCGCCGAATATCAGGATGATTTCCAGACCCTGCTGGCCGACCCTGCCATAGCCGCCCTGCCCGGCCCGCGCCTGATGTTCGCGCATTCGATGGGGGGCTGCATCGGGCTGCGCGCACTGTTGAACGGCTTCAAACCGGACGCGGCGGTTTTTTCCGGGCCGATGTGGGGCATCGCCATCAACCGCTATGTCAAACCCATTGGCGAAGTGATTGCCCGCGCCGGCAGCAAGCTTGGCAAGGGCGCGTTGCGAATGCCCGGCACAAAAGCCGAAACCTATGTTCTGTCAGACCCGTTTGAAGACAATCTGCTTACCGGCGATGCCGAATACTGGGCCTGGATGCAAAGCCATACCAAAGCCCGCCCCGAGCTTGGCCTTGGCGGCCCGACCCTGCGCTGGCTGGATGCAGCGCGCGAGGAATTCGCGCGCTTTGATGCCGCTCAAATGCCGCAAACCCCGCTGCTGACCCTGCTGGGTGGCGATGAAAACGTGGTGGATGCCAGCGCCGTGCGCCGCCAGATGGCGCGGTTCGAGAATGGCACATTGGTTGAAATTCCCGGCGCGCGCCACGAAATCTGGATGGAGCAGCCCGAATTGCAGCGCCAGGGCTGGGATGCGATTGACGCATTCCTGAACGCGCAAGGTCTCTAGCAGGTTTTCAGAATTTCCAAAGCCGCTGCATGTGCGGCGCGGTCGCCCGCGGCCAGCACGCGGCCCCCGTTCCAGCACGGCCCGCCCTGCCAGTTGGTGACAATGCCGCCCGCCGCCTCGATCACCGCGATGGGGGCCTGAATGTCGTAATTCTGCAAACCGGCCTCGATCACCAGATCAATCTGCCCCAGCGCAAGCAGGCCATAGGCATAGCAATCCGTGCCATAGCGCACCAGTTGCGCCTGGCTAGCCACCGCCTTGAAGGCTTCACCTTCATCGGCCGTGCCGACTTCGGGAAAGGTCGAGAACAAGATGGCCTGTGACAGCGCCGCACAGGGGCGCGATTTGAGCGGGCGGCGCGCTTCGCCGCGCTGCCATGCGCCCATGCCAAACCCGCCGATAAACCGCTCGCCGGTGAAGGGCTGGTCGATAATGCCAAAGATTGGGCCGGTTTCGGCCTGCACGGCAATCAGCACCCCCCAGGTGGGCGTGCCCGACAGGTAGCCGCGCGTGCCGTCAATCGGGTCCAGCACCCAGGTCAGGCCGGTTGTGCCAGGGGTTGTGCCAAATTCCTCGCCCATGATCCCGTCATCCGGGCGGCGCCTGGCCAGAACCGCGCGCATGGCGGTTTCGGCGGCACGATCGGCAATGGTCACCGGGTCAAACCCGCGGGCGAGCTTGTTTTCAACACCCAGCGCACCACCGCGAAAATGTTTGAGCGTTTCGATGCGCGCCACATCGGCCAGCGCGTGTGCGGTATCGACAATTTCGCGTTTGATCTGGTCAGATTGCATAAAAAATTCCCGGCCCTGATAGGCCGGGAATTTCATACAAACCAGCGCAGGTCAAGCGCGCTGAATACTGGTTATACTAGGCGGCGTCGCTCAGCACGCGCGCCAGATCGAACAGGCGGCGGCGCTGTGCTTCGGGAATAGCGTAGTAAGAGCGCACCAGCTCCAGCGCCTCTTTGTCGGCCAGCAAATCGCCCTGGGCTTCGGTGATTGGCACATCGCCATCAACCTGGTCGGTCGCCAGCCCTTCAAAGAAGAACGAGACCGGCACGCCCAGCGCGGCGGCAATGTCCCACAGGCGCGAAGCCGAAACGCGGTTCATGCCGGTTTCGTATTTCTGGATCTGCTGAAACTTGATCCCGACCGCCTCGCCAAGCTGCTGCTGGGTCATGCCCACCATCCAACGACGATGGCGCACGCGCTTGCCTACATGGACGTCTACCTGATGCTTCATTTTACGCTCCCAAAAAATAAATCCTCTTGCGGATATACTTGCAGGAATCGTGCCAAGCCCGAATTTCGCCTGAAACGGCACAAAACCTAGGGATGTATGGAGATTAACCATTTCTACGCGTTTGCTATTTGCAAATCGCAAAACGCGCTCTGGTTGAGCGCGTTTTTCTTGTTGCATTTTGCAAAACCTCGCCGCGAAACGCGAAGCTAATCGGCGGTTTTCGCGTTCCGCTTGCGCTCGTGCGTGTCCAGAAAGCGTTTGCGCAGGCGCACATGGCGGGGTGTCACCTCGACCAGCTCGTCATTGTCGATATAGGCAATGGCTTCTTCGAGGCTGAACCGGCTGGGCGTGGTCAGCACAACCGCCTCGTCCTTGCCCGAGGCGCGCATGTTGGTCAGCTTCTTGCCCTTCAGCGGGTTCACCTCAAGGTCGTTGGGGCGGTTATGCTCGCCAATGATCATACCTTGATAGACCTGCTCCTGCACACCAATGAAAAAGCGGCCACGGTCTTGCAGGTTCCACAGCGCATAGGCGACGGTCACACCGTCTTCCATGGAAATCAGCACGCCCTGGCGGCGACCTTCGATCTTGCCTTTATACGGTGCCCATTCATGGAACACGCGGTTCAGAACGCCGGTGCCGCGCGTATCGGTCAGAAACTCGCCATGATACCCGATCAGCCCCCGGCTGGGCACATGCGCCACAATGCGGGTTTTGCCCACGCCGCCCGGTTTCATCTCGGCCAGATCGCCCTTGCGTTGTGTCAGCTTTTCGATCACCGCGCCAGTATATTCGTCATCTACGTCAATGGTAACCTCTTCCACCGGCTCGTGGCGGGTGCCGTCGATATCACGAAACAGCACCTGCGGGCGCGACACCGAAAGCTCGAACCCCTCGCGGCGCATGTTTTCAATCAGCACGCCCATCTGCAATTCGCCACGCCCCGACACGATGAAGCTTTCACCGCCCGGCGTGTCTTCGATCTTGATCGCAACATTGCCTTCGGCTTCGCGCATGAGCCGGTCGCGGATCACGCGGCTTTGCACCTTGTCACCATCGCGGCCCGCCAAGGGGCTGTCATTGATGCCGAAATTCACCGAAATGGTCGGCGGGTCGATCGGCTGGCTGGGAATGGGTTCAGTCACCGACGGGTCGCATAGCGTATCGGCAACGGTCGCCTTGGTCATGCCGGCAATGGCCACAATATCGCCCGCCACAGCCTCATCCACCGGGGTCTGGCCAAGGCCACGGAAGGCCAGAATTTTGGTGGCGCGGAAATTCTCGATCAGCTTGCCATCGCGCCCGATGGCTTTGATCATCTGACCGGGCTTCAGGCGGCCGGCTTCAACGCGGCCGGTAAGATAGCGGCCAAGGAAGTTGTCGCGCCCAAGCGTGGTGGCCAGCATCCGGAACGGGCTTTCAGTATCGGTTTGCACCGAAGGCGCTGGCACATGCTTCATGATCAGTTCGAACAGGTCGTGCAGGTTCTCGCGCTTGCCATCCAGTTCCGTATCGGCCCAGCCAGATCGGCCCGAAGCATAGAGATGCGGAAAATCGAGCTGGTCATCATCGGCCCCCAGATTGGCGAACAAATCAAAGCATTCGTTCAGCGCACGGTCCGGCTCGGCATCCGATTTATCGACCTTGTTCAGCACCACGATCGGGCGCAGCCCCAGCGCAAGCGCCTTGGCGGTTACGAATTTGGTTTGCGGCATCGGGCCTTCGGCGGCATCCACCAGCAGCACGACCCCGTCAACCATGCTCAGGATACGCTCGACCTCGCCACCAAAATCGGCGTGGCCCGGCGTGTCAACAATGTTGATGCGCGCGCCTTCCCATTCAACGCTCGTGCATTTGGCCAGAATGGTGATGCCGCGCTCGCGCTCGATATCGTTGCTATCCATAGCCCGCTCGACCGAGGCCTGGCCCTCGCGATACACGCCGGATTGTTTGAGCATTTCATCGACCAGCGTGGTTTTGCCGTGGTCAACATGGGCGATGATCGCAATATTGCGCAGTTCCATTGAGTTTCCTTAAGATGGGATGGCAGCGGGGCGCCAGCCCCTTTGCGGCTGCGCATAAAGGCCCGGCCACCAAAAAGCAAGTGCTGGCTTGCCCCCGCCCGAATTGGCGTTAACCTGTGGCCCATGCAAACCAGGGCACAGTTTTCAATGCAGCTTCGCGCCTTCAACTCGCCGCTTGAACGGGTTGAAGGCCCGCTTGTGCCACCCAAACAGGGCGAGGTTCTGGTCGAGATTGCCGCTGCGGGCGTGAATTTTGCCGATACGTTGCTTGTTTCCGGCAGCTACCAGCGCATTCCACCCCTGCCCTTTGCACCGGGCATGGAGTTCGCGGGCAAGGTTTTGGCGGGTGATCTGCCGGCGGGCAGCCGCGTGGCCGGGTTTTGCGGGCATGGGGCCTTTGCCAGCCACATTACCCTGCCGGCCGCGCAGTGCGTGGCCCTGCCAAATGACATGCCCGATGATATTGCCGCAAGTTTTCTTATCGCCTATGGCGCGGTCCATCTGGCGCTGGCACGCCGTGCGCTACTTGCAGCGGGCGAAACGCTGGTTGTTTTGGGCGCGAGCGGCGGGGCGGGTCTGGCGGCGGTCGATATTGGCCGCGCGCTTGGGGCAAGGGTGATTGCGGTGTCGCGCGGGGCGGCGCGGCTGGCGCGCCTTACCCGCGCCGACCATGTGATCGACAGCGATGTCCAGGACCTGCGCGGCGCCATTCTGGCACTTGGCGGCGCAAATGTGGTGTTTGACCCGGCAGGCGGTGAAAACTTCACCCAGGCGTTGCGCGCCACCAGGCCCGAAGGGCGGCTGGTGTGCTTCGGCTTCGCCTCTGGCCATGTGCCCGAGGTCAAGCTCAACCATCTGCTGGTCAAGAATCTCGACATGATCGGTGTGAACTGGAACAGCTACCCCGATTTTGCGCCCGATGCGATGGCGGCAGGGCTGCAGGGGCTGATGGCGCTTCATGCAAACGGCAGGCTGCACCCCGCGACACCCCTTGCCCTGCCGATGGCCAATGCCGAACGGGCGCTCGATTTGCTGCGCAACCGCCAGGCGCCGGCGCGCATCGTGCTGCGCCCCTAGCCTATTCAGCGGCCTGGGCAAGCGCCCCGCAATAGGCGGCGCGCACCATTTCGGCCAAACGTTCAGCCTGCGCGCGCGCCGCCCCCTTGCCGACATACATATTGATGTTGGTTTCGGGCAGTTGCGGCAACGCACCGCCATGCGGCACAAGCTCGACATAGGGCGAATAGGAACCGGCCAGACAGGCATGAACCGCCAGATCGGCCGAGATACTCGCCTCGATCGTGCGGGTATTTTCGGAGTTTACCGCCATATCCCAGGGGATATTGGCCGCATCCAGCGCGTCTTGCGCGATCGAGCGGAAGCGGCACTGATGCTCGAAAGCCAGTCGCAATGGGCGTTCCTTCCAGGCCTGCCCGCCGGGGGCGCCCACCCAAACCAGCGGCACGGTCGAAAGCGGCTCGCCACCCTCGTCGCGGCCTTCTTCGGTGGTCAGGATGATATCCAGCTCGCCGCGCGCCAGCGAATCCTTCAGCCGCGCGGTATAGCTCGATTCAAGATTGATCTTGATGCGCGGCCAGGCCAATGCGAAACGCTGCAAAATGCCGGGAATATAGGGATAGACAATGTCATGCGGCACCCCGAACATGACCTCGCCTTCAAAGGCCGCCCCGGTCAGTTGCGCAAGAATCTCGTCATTGATGGCCAGCATCCGCCGCGCATGACCCAGCAGTTTTTCGCCCTCGCCGGTCAGGCGCACGCCGCGCCCGTCGCGCATCAGCAGGCTGATGCCGAGCGATTCCTCGAGCCGTTTGATCTGCATCGACACGGCCGATTGCGTGAGATGCAGCAACCCGGCGGCGCGAGTCACCCCGCCGCTATCGGCCACGGTAACAAAGCTGCGCAGCGCCGTCAGGTCCAGATTCCTTAACATATCAAATTCCGTGATGCTTTCAGGATCAACAATTCATTTTTAATCTGAATGATTCGTCGCCATATAACAAGCATCAAGAATGAATGACCGAAGCTTTTGGGAAATGAAGGAAAATCGCATGGCAAGCTCGATCCGTATGCACGAAATTGCAACCGCTCTGGCGCCGCTGGCCACATTGCCGCTGCTTGGCACGCTGATCTATTTTGCCGAGCGCGCCCGCACACGCCGCGCGCTGGCCCGCCTTGATGCCGCCGCATTGAATGATATCGGCATCAGCGCCCGCGCCGCCCGCCAAGAGCTGCGCAAACCCTTCTGGCGCTGATCGCCGAATGATGTCCGGTAGGGTGCGCATTCATTGCGCACCATCCGAAGATACGCGCGCGATCAACTTCAGCACATAGGGGCCGATATCGGCCACGATTTTTGTCACACCTTCGGCATTCGGGTGCAACCCGTCGGGCTGCATGAGCTGCGACAGCGCAGAGATCGACACATTGCTCCCCAGCCCCTGCAAGAAAAACGGGTGGAATTCGGCCCCGTATTGCGCCGCCAGTTCGCCATACATGCTGTTGAAAATGCGCTGATATTCGGCCCCGAAATTCGGCGGGGCCTTCATGCCGCTCACCAGAATGGGCAGGCCGCGCGCCGAAATCCGGCTCAGAATCTCGTCCATATTGGCGCGCGCGGCATTTGCGTCGAGCCCGCGCAGCATGTCATTGGCACCAAGCTCGACGATCACCGCATCGACATCATCGCCCAGAACCCAGTCCAGCCGGGCAAGCCCGCCTGCCGTGGTATCCCCACTCACCCCGGCGTTCTGAACGATCACATCCACCCCTTGCGCATCCAGCCAGCGTTGCAGCTGCGGCACGAATCCGTCCTCCACCGGCAGGCCATAGCCCGCCGTCAGCGAGTCGCCAAAGGCGGCGATCACAATTGTGTCATCCTGCGCAAAAACCGGCCCCGACAGGCCCAGTAGCGCGGCAATCAGCATTCCGCCCTTGCGCATGGCCCGTTTCAGACCATATCCAAACCTGTAGCGCCGCAATGAAAGTCTATGCATGTCTGACCCTGTTTTAAGCCTAACCAATGCCCAACTCAGCCTTTCGGGCAATGCCGGGCGCATAGACATACTTAAGGGCATCGACCTTGGTGTAAAGGTGGGCGAGACGCTGGCGCTGGTTGGCCCCAGCGGTTCCGGCAAGTCTTCGCTGCTTATGCTGATGGGCGGGCTCGAGCGTGCAACCGGCGGCACGGTGCAGGCCTTGGGGCACAACCTTGGCACGATGAACGAGGATGCGCTGGCGCGGTTTCGTCGCGCGCATATGGGCATTGTTTTCCAAAGCTTCCACCTGATCCCGACGATGACCGCGCTTGAAAACGTTGCAACCCCGCTGGAACTGGCGGGGGCGCGCGATGCGTTCGAGCGGGCCGAAGCCGCATTGGCCGATGTTGGCCTTGGCGAACGCATCCACCATTATGCCGCGCAAATGTCAGGCGGCGAGCAGCAGCGCGTGGCTCTGGCCCGCGCCTTTGTCACCCGTCCGCAAATTCTGCTGGCCGACGAGCCAACCGGCAACCTTGATGCCAAGAACGGCGCGGCGATCATGGACAAGCTGATGGCGCTGCGCGATGCGCATGGGGCCACGCTGGTGCTTGTCACCCATGATGCCGCCCTGGCCGCGCGCTGCGATCGTGTCGTCAATCTGCGCGATGGCATGGTGGACGCCGCATGAGCCTTGCTTTCCGACTGGCATGGCGCGAAATGCGCGGCGGGCTTGCGGGCTTTCGCATCTTTCTGGTGTGTTTGGCGCTTGGCGTGGCGGCCATTGCGGCCATCGGCTCGGTGCGCATGGCGGTCGAAGCCGGGCTCAGCGCCGAATCCACAACGCTTTTGGGTGGTGATGCCGAAATGCGCTTCACCTATCGCCGCGCGAATGAGGCTGAATGGGCGTTCATGCGCGACCGCGCCACCGCGGTCAGCGAGATATTCGACTTCCGCTCGATGGTGATCAGCCCCGATGAGGAACGCGGGCTGGTGCAGGTCAAGGCGGTGGATTCGATGTATCCGCTTTATGGCGCGGTTGGCCTGTCGCCCGACATGCCGCTTGCCGATGCTTTCGCGCTGCAAAACGGCCTGCCCGGCATGGTGGTGGACCAGGCGCTGATCGACCGTTTGGGCCTGAGAATCGGTGATCTGGTCCAGCTTGGCGCGCAAAGCTTCGAGCTGCGCGCCGCGCTGACCTTTGAACCCGATGGCGGGGCTTCGGCCTTTTCGCTGGGCCCGCGCGTTCTGGTGCATATCGACGGGCTGCAAAATTCCGGGCTGATCTCCGAAGGCACCCTGTTTGAGACCAGCTACCGCCTTGCCTTGCCGCCCGGCACCGGGCTGGCGCGGCTGGAACGAGACGCGAAAGATGCGTTTCGTGACAGCGGAATGCGCTGGCGCGACAGCCGCAACGCAACCCCCTCGATCGCGCGTTTTGTCGACCGGATGAGCGACTTTCTGATTCTCGTCGGGCTTGCGGGCCTGGCTGTGGGCGGGGTTGGCATTGCCGCCGCCGTGCGCGCCTATCTGGAACGCAAGCGCGAGGTGATTGCCACGCTCAAAACCCTTGGGGCGGGCCGGCGGCTGGTTCTGGGCATCTATCTGGTGCAGATCGGCGCGCTGGCGCTTGTCGGCATTGCGCTGGGTCTGGTGCTGGGGGCGGTTCTGCCGCTGGTCATTGGTGCGTTCGTGGGCAATGATCTGCCGGTGCCGGTGGTCTTTGCCATCTATGCCAAGCCCCTGGCGGAAGCGGCGCTTTATGGCGCCTTGACCGCACTGATCTTCACGCTGCTGCCGCTGGGGCGCGCGGTGGATATTCGCGCCGCCACGCTGTTTCGCGATGCGGCCCTTGGCCGGGGGGGCTGGCCGCGCTGGCCCTATTTGCTGGTGATCGGCCTGCTCACCGCCACGCTGGTTGGCGCGGCGGTTCTGCTGTCCGGCTCGCTCCGGCTGACACTTGCCACGGCGGGCGGGGTGTTTGCGGCCCTTGTGGTGCTGTCGCTCATGGCGTGGCTGACCATGCGGCTGGCCGCCTGGGGCGCGCGACGGCGCATTTTGCGCGGCCGCCCGGCCTTTCGACTTGCGCTTGGCGCCATTGGCGGGCCGCGCGGCGATGCGAGCAGCGTGATCTTGTCGCTTGGGCTTGGCCTGTCGGTGCTGGCCGCCATTGGCCAGATCAACGCCAATATGCAGGCGACAATCCGCAATGACCTGCCCGCCGAGGCCCCGGCCTTCTTCTTTCTCGACATCCAGAAAGACCAGATCGACGCCTTTGGCGAAATTGCCGAAAGTGACCCCGGTGTCAGCCGCATATCCAGCGCCCCCATGCTGCGCGGGATCATTACCGCCATCAATGGCGTGCCCGCGCGCGAGGCCGTGGGCAACCATTGGGTTGTGTCGGGCGACCGTGGCGTGACCTATGCCGATACTTTGCCCGAAAATTCCACCCTCACCGCCGGAGAATGGTGGGATGCCGATTATACCGGCCCGCCGCTGGTCAGCTTTTCCGCCGAGGAAGCGGGCGAAATCGGCCTTGTGGTGGGTGATCAAATTACCGTCAACATTCTGGGCCGCGATATGGTCGCCACCGTGGCCAGCCTGCGCGAGATCGACTTCGCCTCGCTTGGCATCAACTTTGTGATGGTGTTCAACTCCAGCGCGGTTTCCGGCGCGCCACACGCGTTCATTTCAACCGTTTACGCCGAGCCCGAGGCCGAAAACCGCCTGTTGCGCAACCTGACCGCGCCCTTTCCCAACGTCACCGCCATCAGCATCCGCGAAGCGATAGAGCGTGGCGCCAGGGCGCTGGAGGGCATAGCACTGGGCATAGCCGGGGGGGCGGGCATTACCCTGCTGACCGGCTTTTTCGTGCTGATCGGGGCCGCTGCGGGCGGCGAGCGCGCGCGGGTGTTTGAAGCCGCCATTCTCAAGACCCTCGGGGCAACGCGCGGGCGGATTCTGTTCAGCTTTGCACTGCGCGCAGCCTTGCTGGGGGCGGCGGCCGGGCTGGTCGCGCTGCTGTTTGGCGGGCTGGCCGGATGGGGGGTGATGAGCCTTGTCATGCATTCCGATTTCACCTTCAATTTACAGGTTTCGGTGTTCATCATCCTTGGCGGTGCGCTGGTGAACCTGGCCGCCGGGCTGCTTTTTGCCATCCGCCCGCTGGCCGTGCGCCCCGCCCAGGTGCTGCGCGCGCGCGATTAATGCGCATTTTCTGCCCATGACGCTTGAAATGCAGGGCGATAAGCCCGATATTAGAGAGAATTCCGGCGTGTTTTGCACGGCGGGGCAGAAATGAATTAGATCAACGGAGATGATCATGGCCGAATATGGCAGCGTAAGGCGGGCTGGCGCAGGGGTTCGCACTGCTGAAATTGATGCGGGTCTGCGCGCCCATATGAACAGCGTCTACGGGCTGATGTCCATCGCAATGGCGGTTACGGCGCTCGTCGCCTATGTCGTCGGGCAGGATATGGCGGCTGCGTTCAACAACCAGCCCACAATGATCCTGAGCTATGGCATGATCGAAACCATGCTGACCTCGCCGGTGCGCTATATCATCATGTTCGCGCCTCTGGCGGTGGTGATCCTGTTCAGCGCAACTATCAATCGCCTGTCCAAAACCGCAGCGCAGGGAATATTCTTCCTGTTTGCCGCGCTTATGGGCCTGTCGATCAGCTGGATCTTCATCATCTATACCGATATGTCGATCGCACAAACCTTCCTGATCACCGCGATTGCCTTTGCCGGCCTGTCGCTCTGGGGTTACACAACCAAGAAAGACATTTCGGGTTGGGGCACCTTCCTGATCATGGGCGTGATCGGGCTGATCATTGCCTCGGTCGTCAATATCTTTCTGGAAAGCTCGGCGCTGCAATTCGCGGTCTCGGCCATTGGCCTGCTGATCTTTGCGGGCCTCACCGCCTATGACACCCAGAAGATCAAGACGACCTATATCCAGATGGCCCAGGTGCCCGGCGGCCAGGAATGGCTGCAAAAAGGCGCGATCATGGGGGCTCTGAACCTGTATCTGGACTTCATCAACATGTTCATGTTCATGCTCCAGTTCATGGGCGGACGCGAATAACCAAACGCCGGGTCGATCGACCAGCAGACGGGCGGCCGGGGTCTCCCGGCCGCTTTTCTTTTATGCCTTGCGCATAAAAGAAAAGGCGCGGTGCAATTGCACCGCGCCCTGTCTGCTCAGCGCCGCGCATATCACGCGGCGTTCGATAGGCGATCTACTTGATCTTGCCTTCTTTGTATTCAACATGTTTGCGCACGACGGGGTCATATTTCTTGACCGACATTTTCTCTGTCATCGTGCGCGAGTTCTTTTTGGTCACGTAAAAGTGGCCGGTATCCGCGGTCGAATTCAGGCGGATTTTAATCGTGGTTGGCTTCGCCATGTGTCGATCTCCTCGCGGGCAGGCCGCATCAGTTACTTGCAGCCAATGGCTACATATCTCAAGGGGTGCTATCTACACGTGTCAGGGGCGGAGTCAACCCCGCCGCCGCGCCTAAGCACCATCCAGCATCAAAAAATTGCTCTGCGCGGCACCGTGGCTGAAAAACGGCACGGGCCGGTCAGAGGCACCGTTCAGCACCGCCTGCACCTCTGAAAGCACAACTTCGGTGATGAAGGGCAGCGGCAGGCTGCGCGCCTCGGCCAGCGCAATCCAGTGCAGATGGCTCAGCTCACCGGATGCGCGCGAGAAATCATCGGCATCGTCTTGCAAGCCGGCCGCATCGGCCATGAAGAACCGCGCATCAAAGCGCCGCGTGCGGCCCGGCGGGGTGATGGCGCGAAACATGAAACGCAAGCGCCCGGTCAGCCGCAGCCCGGTTTCCTCGTTCAATTCACGCAAGGCGGCATTGGCCAGCGCATCGCCCAGATCGGCACGGCTGTGCTGGGCAAGGCGCGCGCGGCACCGGGGGGCCAGACAATCGGGCGCGGGGCGCAGATCTGCCGCATCGACCCCGCCGCCGGGAAATACATATTTGGAGGGCATGAAGACCGCACCCGCACCGCGCAGCCCCATAAGCACCTGCGGCCCGGCCTTGGCCTGGCGCAGCAGAATTACGCTGGCAGCATCGCGGATGTCATCGGTCATGACAGCAGGCTGTCATGGTTGCATGGGCTTGTCCAGCGGGTCGGGGGCGGCGCCAAACCCATGCATCCGCTTGGCCCATTGCAGCGCAACAAACATGCCCTTGATGCGCGGCAGCAAAAAGATTGTCAGCAGCACAAAGACAATGGAAAAGCCGGTGGCCATAACCCAGGGTTCAGGCCGCAGCGTGGTAAAGACAATCAGCATGGTTGGCGCAACCAGATGCCCGGTGATCAGAATGGTCGCCCAGCTTGGGCCGTCATCGGCGCGCTGGTGGAACAGTTCCTCGCCACAGACCGCGCATTCATCGCGCACGGTCAAGAAACCGCTCATCAGCGGCCCGCTGCCGCAGGCCGGGCATTTCCGCTTCCAGCCGCGCAAGAGTGCGGGGCGAACAGGGCGGTCGATGGGCGCATCAGGGGTGTTCATGGCCCCTGTATAGCAAGGCAAACCCGGCCTGAACCTGTGACAGGTTGCCCCGCCGGATGCCGCTCACAACCCTGTGACCGACGGAAATTTCACGCCCGCCCGTTTAACCCTCGAAGCCGGCAAGACAGCCTGCTGCAGTCAAAAAGGAAAACCGATGAAACAGATTTCAATTCTGGCGCTGGTTACGGCGCTTGGTCTCAGCCCTCTGGCCGCAATCGCCCAGACCGGCGAAGCCGCAACACCGCCCGCAGGCCCGCTTCCGGCTTTTGCCGAGCTGGATGCCGATGGCAATGGCAGCGTTTCGCTTGACGAGGTTGAAGCCGCGCTGCTGGCGCGCTTTGCCGCGGCCGATGCCGATGCAAGCGGCACGCTTGACAGCGACGAGCTGACCGCCGCGATGGATGCAATGATGCAAGCCCGCATTGCGATGGCCAGCGAAGCCAATGCCGAGCGCGCGTCGCGCATGTCCGATCGTATGGGCGACCGTCTGCCGGCAATGGCCGAACGTATGCTTGCGCGGATGGACCGCGATGGCGATGGCCTGCTGAGCGCGACCGAAATGCGCCCGCCCAACCTTGCCGAAATGTTTGCCCGGATCGACAGCGATGATGACGGCGCGGTATCGGAATGGGAATATGACCAGATCGCCGCAAAACGGGGTGATCGTGGCGGCGATGGCGGCGCGCGTGGTGATCGTGATGACCGTGGAGATCGCGGCGGACGTGGCGACCGGGGTGGCGACCGGGGCGGCGACCGGGGTGGCGACCGGGGCGGCGACCGGGGCGGCGACCGGGGCGGCGACCGGGGCGGCTGGTTCAACTGGGGCCGTGGAAACTAAAAACCCTTGCCCCGCGCCAAAAACGCTTTGGCGCGGGGCATTGAATGCGCGACACTTGGGCAAATGCGGATTATGAAGACCCTATGCAGCCAAATGCCGATACCGAAGCGATTGACGACGACGCCGCCCTTCTGGCGGCTTTCGTGGCCGGAGACCCGATGGCCGCGCGCCAGCTTGCCAACCGGCACCTGCCGCGCGTCTATGGGCTGGCATTGCGCCTGCTTGGCAACAGCGCCGAGGCCGAGGATGTTGCACAGGAAGCCATGCTGCGCCTGTGGAAGTTCGCACCGGATTGGGAGGCAGGCCGCGCGCAGCTTGGCAGTTGGCTTTACCGCGTCACCTCCAACCTTGCGACCGACCGGTTGCGCGCACGCAAGCGCCACGGCTATGAAGACCCCGATGCGCTGGATCTGGTGCCCGACCAAAGCCCGGGGGTTGAAGCACAGATGATTGCCAGCCAGCGTGACCAGGCCTTGCACAGCGCCATTGGCAAATTGCCCGAACGCCAGCGCCGGGCCATTACGCTGCGCCATCTGGAACAGCTCAGCCAGCCAGAGGTGGCCGCGCTGATGGATACGACCGTCGAGGCGGTTGAAAGCCTGCTGGGGCGCGCAAGACGGGCCCTGGTGGCCATGCTGACCCCGAAAGACCGCACCGGTGGTGCCCCAGAAATTGCGAGGGTGAAATGACAGAAGATGAAATGATCAAACGCCTGAACGCCGCCGCAGAGCCTTCAGCCCTGCCCCCGGCCCTGCCCCGGGGATTGATGGCGCGCGTGCTGGCCGATGCAACCGCCGCGCAACTGGCGCTGAACCCGGCCGCGAATATCGTCGCGCTCCACCCCGCGCGCCAGATCTGGACATGGGTAAGCGCGGGCGCAATGGCGGCCTCGGCCCTGCTGGGCGTGGCGCTTGGCTATGGCGGCACGGATTCGCTTTTGGCGGTGCCGGGCCTCGGCGATATTGTTGCCGGATATTCCACGACCACCGGCACCGACAGCTATAGTGCGCTGACAGTATTTCTGAGTGAGGGCTGAGGCATGACGATTTCCACAGGCGCACCGCGCTGGATGAAACTGACACTGACCCTGTCGCTCGCGGCCAATCTGGCCGTTCTGGGGCTGGCGATCGGGTTGGCCCTGCGTGGCCCGATCGCCCGCAATGGTGGCGATTCGATGATGGAACTCGCCCGTGCGCTGCCGCGTGAGAACCAGCGCGCCATGCGCGAAGCCATGCGCGACGCCGGCGAAGGGTTGCGTGCAAGCATTCGCCACCAGCGCGGGCTCGGCACGGCACTGGCCGAAACCCTGCGCGCCACGCCTTTTGACATAGCGGCCTTCAACGCCGTTCTGGCCGGTCAGCGCGCGCGGATGGGCGAAATCCAGAGCAATGTTCATGCGGCGCTGGCCGAGCAGATCGCTGCAATGAGCGATGAACAGCGCGCCGCCTTTGCCGATGCGCTGGAAGCGCGCCAACAGCGCGACTAGCCGCGCAAAGCCGCCTCGGCGGCCAGCCGGTCGAGCGTGGCTTTGGTTTCTTCAATCGCGGTTTTCAGGAAGGAGCGCATGACAAGCACCTGGAACCCATTTTCCAGCACATGGATGATGGCCATCATATGCGCATACTGGCTGCGCGCGACATGGCCGGGGGGCATGGCGCTGGCATGGGTGTCGAGCGGGCAGAGCCGCCCCAGAACGTCGCGCGCCGCGCTGCCCGAAATCGCAAAGCCAACCCAGCCGTCGGATTGATCGACCACCGCCGCCTTGCCCGCCAATGCAGCGTGCAGCGCGCCAATATCGGCACCCAGCGCCAGCCACTGCCCGTGCCCGCCCCACCACAGCGCCATCGCCTTGCCCTTTGCCGATTGCCCAGCACCCGGCAAAGCCGCACCACCAAGCTTTTTAAGCGCGTCCGAGACCGCAGCCCCCTGCCCCGCAAAGGGCGCTATCGCCAGCAAACTGGCGGGCGTGTCGGCGCGCAGGCTGGCATGGCCCGCCGCATGGGGCAGGCCAAGGCCGGTAAAGGCATCGCGGGCGATGAGGGTGATCTTATCCACGCAAGCGCCCTCCTTCAGGGTCATAAAACGGCAGGGCGACGATGTCGCACAGGGTGTCGACCCCGCCAAGCAGGTCGACCGCGCGGATTTGCTGGCCGATCCGCGCCGTGCCACCGGCCACGAAAGCCAGCGCAATCGGGTGGCCAAGCGTGGGCGAGAAACAGGCCGAGGTCACATGCCCCCTGATCTGTTCGCGCACCGGTTCGCCATCAAGCTCCACCATGATCGCCCCCGCCTTGAGCTGCTTGACCACGCCGGCAGGTTTCAGCCCCACAAGCTGCGGGCGTTCGGCTTCCACCATTCCGGGGCGTGCGGCCATTGCCTTGCCGATGCAGTCTTTGCCCGCTGCCAGCATATGCGGCATGGAAATGTCAAAGGCGCTGTAACGCCCGTCAATCTCGGCATGGGTGATATGGCCCTTTTCGATGCGCAGCACATTCAGCGCCTCCATCCCGTAAAGCCCGCCGCCCAGCGCCTTGGCACGGTCGACTAGCAGGCGCGCCAGACTGTCGCCATAGCGCGCGGGCACGGCAAGCTCGTAGGCATGTTCGCCCGAGAATGAAATGCGGAACAGCCGCGCGGCAATGCCGCCAACAGCAACCGGCCCACAGGCCATGTAGGGGAAGCTGTCGTTATCAATGGGGGTATCGAGCAGCCCGTTGAGCAGCGCGCGCGATTTCGGCCCGGCAATGGCAAACTGCGCCCATTGCTCGGTAACGCTGACCATCTGCACATCGCGCTGCGGGCACAAAACCTGTGCGACAAATTCCAGATGCGCCATGATCGGCCCCGCCGCCGCCGTGGTGGTGGTAATCACATAATGCGTATCGCCCAGCCGCGCGCATGTGCCATCATCCACCACCGTGCCATCCTCGCGCAGCATCAGCCCATAGCGCACGCGGCCGATTTTCAGCGTCGACATGGTGTTGGTGTAAACGAAGTCGAGGAACGCGGCCGCATCCGGCCCCTGAATGTCGATCTTGCCCAGGGTGGTCACATCGCAAATGCCGACCGCGTTGCGCACCCAGCCGACCTCACGCTCGCAGGCCTGCCGCCAGAATTTCTCGCCCGGTTGCGGATACCAGGCGGCGCGGTGCCATAGCCCGGCCTCCAGCCAGCTTGCGCCATATTCGCGCGACAGCGCATCAGATGGCGTTTGGCGATGCGGCGCAAAGCCCTGCCCCGCCCCATGCGCCCCCATCGCGCCAATCTGCACCGGCAGATAGGGCGGGCGGAAGGTGGTTGTGCCAGTTTCAGGAATGCTGCGCCCCGTCAGCTCGGCCATAATCGCAAGGCCCGCGATGTTGGAGAGTTTGCCCTGATCCGTCGCCATGCCCAAGGTCGTGTAGCGCTTCAGATGTTCGACGGGCACAAAGTTTTCGGCATGGGCCTGCTTCACATCCTTAACGGTCACATCGTTCTGAAAGTCGAGCCAGGCCCGCCCCTTGCCCGGCACATGCCACAGCGGGGTGATGTGAGCGGGCGCATCCTCGGCCTTTGGCAGCGGGGTTTTGGCGGGTTTCAGGCCAAGCTCTTTCAGCGCGGCCTTGCCCGCCTCCAGCCCCGTTTGCAAGGCGGCATGGGTTGAAAACGCCCCCGCCGCCGCGCCCACCGCCGCAAGAGCCGACACAGCGCCATCGGGCGCAACAAAGGCGGCGATGTCCTCGCGCCAGACGGGGCGCGCATTCTGGTGGCAGGTCAGATGCACATTCGGGTTCCACCCGCCGGAAACAGCCAGACAATCGGCGGCGATGGTTTGGGTGCCGCCGTTGGCCGTGCGGATGGTGACGGATTTCAGCCCCAGCCGCCCGCGTGTATCGACCACCACGGCACCCGCGAAATGTGGCACGCCTTCGGGCGCTTTCGCATCGTGGCGGGCATCGAGCAATGCGGCAACCTCAACCCCCGCCGCCTGCAAATCGGCCACCGTGCGCGCGCCCTCATCGCTATTGGCGAACACGGCGATGCGCGCACCGGGGGCCACGCCATATTGGTTGACATAGCGGCGCACGGCACCCGCCAGCATAATGCCGGGGCGGTCGTTATTGGCGAAGGCTATGGGCCGCTCTATCGCCCCGCCCGCCAGAATGGCGCGCCGCGCCTGAATGCGCCAGAAAATCTGCCGTGGTGCGCCCTGGGCCTTGGCCAGATGGTCGGCGACACGTTCCAGCGCAGCGTAAGAACCGTGGTCATACGCCCCGGTTACCGCTGTGCGCGGCATCAGCCGCACATTGGGCAGGCTGGCGAGTTCGGCAACCACGCCTGCCGCCCAGTCGTTGCCCGACGCCCCGTCAAGCTCCAACCGCTCGGCCAGCAGCCGCCCGCCCATTTGCGCGCCCTCATCGGCCAGAACAACCCGCGCACCGGCGCGCCCGGCGGCCAATGCCGCCATCAGGCCGGCAGGACCAGCGCCAATGACCAGCAGATCGCAATGCAAAAAGCCTTTGTCGTAATGGTCGGGGTCGGGCTGGCCCGAAAGCCGACCAAGACCTGCGGCGCGGCGGATAAGCGGCTCATAAACCCTTTCCCAGAACGTCTTGGGCCACATGAAGGTTTTGTAATAGAACCCCGCGCCAAGGAAGGGTGCCATCAGGTCATTCACCGCCAGCACATCGCGGCTCAGACTCGGCCAGCGGTTCTGGCTTCTCGCCACCAGCCCGGCAAAAAGCTCTTGCGTTGTGGCGCGGGTATTGGGCAGGCGCGCCGCCCCCTCGCCCAGTTCCACCAGCGCATTCGGCTCTTCACTGCCCGCGCTTAGAATGCCGCGCGGGCGGTGGTATTTGAAGCTGCGCCCGACCAGCCGCACATCATTGGCCAGCAGGGCCGAGGCCAGCGTGTCACCCGGATGCCCGCTAAGCGTAACCCCGTCAAAGCTGAACGGAATCGTGCGGCTGCGGTCAATCAACCCGCCCTTTGGCAAACGGCTCATCGCCCTGCCTCCAAGGCTGTGTCACGCGCCAGTTCAACGCGCAGCACCTCATGGGTGAGCGTATTGCGCAGCACATGCAGCCACGCGCGGCAACCGGTGTCGTGCTGCCACAATTCGGCATTCGCGCCTGCGGGGTTGTCGCGGTAATGCACATAATCGACCATCGCCGCCTGATCGGCGGGGTCGGGCCGTGCGATCAGCTTGGCAGAGCCCAGATAGCTGAATTCGCGCAAGTCGCGCGCGCCGCAATGGGGGCAGTTCAGTTGCATGACGGCTCCTAATGCTTGTTGGGGTTCGCGCCGGTCTTCTCTTCGTCCAGCACATGGCCGGTCTCGAAGCGATTCATCAGCAGCCTGGTTGCGTATTCAGAATGGTTGCCCGTGGCGATAAGATGCGCATAGCACCAGCCCGAGGCCGGCGTGGCCTTGAAGCCGCCATAGTTCCATCCGCCATTGAAAAACAGCCCCTCGATGGGCGTTTTGTCGATGATGGGCGAGCCATCCATCGTCATATCCACAATCCCGCCCCAGCCGCGCAGCACGCGGGCCTTTCCCAGCGCGGGCATCATGGCCATGCCGGCCTCCATCACATGCTCCATGATCGGCAGGTTGCCGCGTGCGGCATAGGAGTTATAGCCGTCGATATCGCCACCAAATACCAGCCCGCCTTTGTCGGACTGGCTGATATAGAAATGCCCCATCCCGAAGGTCACAACGCCGGGGATGATCGGCTTCAGCCCCTCGGTCACAAAAGCCTGCAACACATGGCTTTCGATCGGCAGGCGCAAACCCGCCATCTGCCCCACCTGGCTTGACCGCCCCGCCACCGCCATGCCCACCTTTTTGGCCCTGATCGCGCCGCGCGTGGTTTGCACACCGGCCACACGGCCGCCCTCCACATCAATCCCCGTCACCTCGCAATTCTGGATCAGGTCTACCCCGCGCATATCGGCCCCGCGCGCAAAGCCCCAAGCCACCGCATCGTGCCGCGCCGTGCCCGCGCGCCGCTGCAACAACCCCCCGCGAATGGGGAAGCGTTCGTTCTTGAAGCTCAGGAACGGCGCGTGGTTCTTGACACCCGCGCGGTCGAGCATTTCGGCATCATCGCCCTGCGCCAGAATGCGGTTGGCCTTCTCGGTGTAAAAATCGAACTGCCCGTCGGAATGGCACAGGTTCAGCACGCCGCGCTGGCTCATCATGGCGTTGTAATTCAGCTCTTGCTCCAGCCCTTCCCACAGCTTCAGCGAATGGCTGTAAAACTCGGAATTGCCGTTCATATAGTAATTGGCGCGCACAATCGTGGTGTTGCGTCCGACATTGCCGCCGCCCAGATACCCGCGCTCCAGCACCGCGATATTCGTCAGCCCGTGGTTTTTGGCCAAATAATACGCCGTGGCCAGCCCGTGCCCACCCCCGCCGATGATGATCACATCATATTCAGCCTTGGGCGTAGGGTTGCGCCAAACCGGTGCCCAGCCCTTGTTGCCGGTCAGCCCCTGCTTTAGAATCTGAAATGCCGAATAGCGCATATGCCCCCCGAAATCTTGCGCAGCATATGAGAGCGTGGCGAAGGGGTCGATAGGTTTCATGCGCTTTTGCGACCATTTCTGTCGCAGCTTGCGCCTTGGGGGTGCAATAGGCTAGAAGCGCGCCAAAGCTTTAACGCATAGGTCAAACATGCCCAAAATCAATGGTAACGAAATCCGCCCCGGCTATATCCTCGAACATGAGGGCGGGCTGTGGATTGCGGTCAAAACCCAGCACGTCAAACCCGGCAAGGGTGGCGCGTTTGCACAGGTTGAGATGAAGAACATCCGCACCGGCTCCAAGCTCAACGAACGCTTTCGTTCGGCTGACAAGGTTGAACAGGTCCGGCTGGAGCAAAAAGACCAGCAGTTTCTGTATGAATCCGACGGGATGCTGGTGTTCATGGATAGCGAAACCTATGAGCAGATCGAACTGCCCGCCGATATTCTGGGCGACCGTCGCCCGTTTTTGCAGGACGGGATGACCATCCAGATCGAGTATTTCGAGGCCGAGGCGCTTAACGCCACCCTGCCCCAGAAAGTGACCTGCACGATCACCGAGACCGAGCCGGTCGTCAAAGGCCAGACCGCCGCCAACAGCTTCAAGCCCGCCGTGCTGGATAATGGCGTGCGCGTCATGGTGCCGCCCTTTGTGGGCGAGGGTGAGGCGATCATCGTCAATACCGAACTGTTCGAATACGTCGAGCGCGCTTAGCCGCCGCGAAACATCCTTGGTTGCGCGCAGGGCTTGCCTTTGCGCGCAATTTCATGTTTTACGCCCCATGCCCGCGCAGCATTCCGGCTGCGACCATAAGGAACAAACCCCATGATCGCCTCGGCCAACCTGAATGTCATGATCAAAGCGGCGCGCAAAGCCGCCCGCCACCTCATCCGCGATTTTGGCGAGGTGGAAAACCTTCAGGTGCTGCCCAAAGGCCCCGGTGATTTTGTGACCAAGGCCGACCGCAAGGCCGAAGATGTAATCCATGACGAGCTGCGCGAAGCCCGCCCGAATTACGGCTGGGTAGGCGAGGAAAGCGTGGAAGTTGCGGGCGCCGACCCGACCCGCCGCTGGATTGTCGACCCGCTCGATGGCACCACCAATTTCCTGCACGGCCTGCCGCATTGGTCCATTTCCATCGCGCTTGAACACAAGGGCGAAATCGTCGCCGGGGTGATTTACGACCCGATCAAGGACGAGATGTTCACCGCCGAAAAAGGTGCCGGTGCCTGGATGAATGACCGGCGCTTGCGCGTATCGGGCCGCCGCGACCTGATCGAATGTATCTTTGCAACCGGCATCCCCTTTGGGGGCCGCCGCGACCTGCCCGAAACCCTATCCGACCTTGGCCGCATCATGCCCACTTGCGCTGGCGTGCGCCGCATGGGCTCGGCCGCGCTCGACCTTGCCTATGTCGCCGCTGGCCGGTTTGACGGGTTCTGGGAACGCAACCTGCATAGCTGGGACATTGCCGCCGGCCTGATCCTCGTGCGCGAAGCCGGTGGCTTTGTCGATGGCATCACCAAAGGCGACGACCCGCTGAAAGCCGGTGAGCTGGTTGTGGCGGGCGAAGGGATTTTCGACAAGTTTGCGAAGATTGTGCGCGGGGAGTAGGGGCGCTTTGCGCGCTTGCGCTCACCAACCCTTCCAAATCATAAGATTTTCGGAACGGCACACCGTAGGGTGCGCATTCATTGCGCACCTTTGGCGGCTCGTTACGGTGCGCAATAAATGCGCACCCTACGCTTAACTCAACGCCGCTTTCACCGCGGGTCCGACCTTGCCGAAATCCATCTGCCCGGCATATTTGCCCTTCAGCACGGCCATTACCTTGCCCATATCGCGGATGCTTTCAGCCCCCACCTCGGCCACGGCGGCGGCGACGGCGGCCTCGGTTTCCTCGGCGCTTAGCTGGCGGGGCAGGAATTCGGAGATGACCTTGATCTCGGCGCGCTCGCTATCGGCCAGCTCGATGCGCCCGGCCTCTTCATAGGCTTTGGCGCTGTCCTGGCGCTGTTTGATCATCTTGGCCAGCACGGCCATAATTTCATCATCCGACACGCCCTCGGCGCCATCATCGCTGCGCGCCGCGATATCGCGGTCTTTGATCGCAGCCGAAATCAGCCGCAGCGTCGACAAACGCGCCGCTTCCTTTGATTTCATCGCATCTTTCGTCGCATCCGCAAACCGTTTGCGCAACATAACTCTCACCCTATCAGCGCCGCCACGCGGCCCAAGTCGGGGAATATAGCCCCTAAGGGCACGAATCACAACAGCTAACAAATATGCTATGTTGTTGATATTGTTACACTTTTAAGTTGACCTACCCCCTTGACGCGCCTGCCTTGCAGCCGTAGTTTCCGCCCAATTTGCATAAGGGGACCACAATGGTCAGTGCCGATTCCGCAAAAACAAAACCGGTTTTCAGCCCCGCGCCGGGCACAATGCCAACCGCCTGCATTGCGCTGGCCGATGGCTCGGTGTTTTACGGGCGCGGCTTTGGGGCCGAGGGTGTGGCCGTGGCCGAGCTGTGTTTCAACACCGCGATGACCGGCTATCAGGAAATCATGACCGACCCGAGCTATGCCGGGCAGGTTGTGACCTTCACCTTCCCGCATATCGGCAATACCGGCATCAACGCCGAGGATGACGAAAGCAACGACCCCGTTGCCGCCGGCATGGTGGTGAAATGGGACCCGACCACACCAAGCAACTGGCGCGCGGCCGAGACTTTGAGCGCATGGCTTGCGCGCCGTGGCCGCATTGGCCTGGGTGGGGTTGATACCCGCCGCCTGACCCGCGCCATCCGCCGCCAGGGCGCGCCGCATTGCGCCATACAGCACGCCGCCGATGGCCAGTTCGACGTGGCCGCCCTGCAGGAACGCGCGCGCGCCTGGTCGGGCCTTGTCGGGCTCGATCTGGCCAAGGATGTGACCTGCGCGCAATCCTACCGCTGGGATGAAATGCGCTGGGCCTGGCCCAATGGCTATCCGCGCCGCACGGGGGCCGGCCACAAGGTCGTGGCGCTGGATTACGGCGCCAAGCGCAACATTCTGCGCTGCCTTGCCAGCGCGGGCTGCGATGTAACCGTGCTGCCCGCCACCGCCACGGCAGACGAGGTGCTGGCCCATAACCCCGTCGGTGTGTTCCTGTCCAACGGGCCGGGCGATCCGGAAGCCACCGGCGCCTATGCCGTGCCGATGATCCGCGATATCATGGCGCGCACCGCCTTGCCGATTTTCGGCATCTGCCTTGGCCACCAGATGCTGGCGCTGGCGCTGGGTGGGCGCACGTTGAAAATGAATCACGGCCATCATGGCGCCAACCATCCGGTCAAGGATATCGAAACCGGCAAGGTGGAAATCACCTCGATGAACCACGGTTTCGCGGTCGATGGCCAAAGCCTGCCCGATGGCGTGATCGAGACGCATGTCTCGCTGTTTGACGGCTCCAATTGCGGCATCCGGATGCAGGACCGGCCGGTGTTTTCGGTGCAATACCACCCCGAAGCCAGCCCCGGCCCGATGGACAGCACCTATCTGTTCGACCGTTTCGTCGCCGCGATGGCCGCCACCGCCTAGCCATGCCGGCTTAACGAGTTGTTAAGCACAATCACTGCAAGCTGAGCGCGTAGTATTGCGTTCTGCCTGTAGGTGATATTTGGCCCTTGCCCCCCATGCCCAAGCGGCATTGCCCGCGCCCAATCAGCCCGAGCCGCTTGGTCAAATTCTCTGCCGCAACGGGCTGTTGGCCGCCGCCGAGCTTGATCTGGCCTTGCAGCGCCAATCCGGCCTGAATGTGCGCCTGGGTGAGGTGCTTTTGGCCAATGGCCAGATCAGCCAGCAGGCGCTGGATGAGGCGCTGTCCCAGCAGGACGGCGCCACGCCGGTTGACCTGGCGCAAGAGCCGCCCGACCCGGCCCTGCTCGCCCAGATCAACCCGCTGGAGTGTTTGCGCGACGGCTGGCTGCCCTGGCGGCGCGTGGCCGGGCGCACGGTCATTGTCAGCGAAACCGGAATTTCCCTGTCCGATTTACCGCCAGACTGGGCCAGTTTGCCGGGGCTGCGCTTGCGGCGCGCCAGGCTTGGCACGCTGCATCCGGCGATCAGCGCCGCCTTTGGCGCATCGCTTCTGGCACGCGCCCACCAGCTTTGCCCGCCCGCGCTTTCGTGCCGGACCATTGCGCCGGGCTTGCGCCATTTCATCAGCGCCGGGGTGTTGCTGGTTGCCGCCGGGCTGGCGCTGGCCCCGATTACCACCATCGTGCTGGCGCTGTGCTGGTTTGTGCTGATGAACGCGGCCACCAGCCTGCTGCGGCTTGGCGCATTGTTTGCGCATTTGCCCCGGCACAGTGCCCCGCCCGCCGCCCTGCCCCAGCTTTCCGCCCATCGCCCGCGCCCGAAAGTCTCTGTCCTCATTCCGCTTCTGGCCGAAGATGCGGTGCTTGAATCGCTGTTTTCGCGCATCGCCGCCTTTGACTATCCGCATGAATTGCTGGATGTGATCATTCTGACCGAGGCTGATGACACGATCACCGCCAAGGCTTTGGCGCGGCGCAAGCTGCCATCCTGGATCCGCGTCTTGCGCCTGCCCGAGGATGCCTTGCGCACCAAACCCAAGGCCATGAACTATGCGCTGCCCTTTTGTTATGGCAGTATTGTCGGCATTTATGATGCCGAGGACCGCCCCGAACCGGACCAGATTTCAAAGGTCGTTGCGCATTTGCAGGCCGCCGCCCCCGATGTTGCCTGCGTGCAGGGCTATCTCGATTTCTACAACAGCCGCGCCAACTGGCTGTCGCGCTGCTTTACCATTGAATATGCCGTGTGGTTTCGCGTGCTGCTCAAGGGCGTGCAGCGGCTTGGCCTGCCCATACCGCTTGGCGGCACGACGGTATTTTTCCGCCGCGCCCTGCTGGAGGAAATTGGCGGATGGGATGCGCATAATGTCACCGAAGACGCCGATCTGGGCTTTCGTCTGGCCCGCTACGGCTATCGCTGCGAAATCGTTGAAACCACAACCTGGGAAGAGGCGAATTGCCTGCCCTTTGGTTGGGTCAAGCAACGCTCTCGCTGGCTGAAGGGCTATGCCATGACCTGGGCAAGCCATATGCGCAACCCGTTGCGATTGCTGCGCGAAATGGGCTTGCGCAACTTTCTGGCCTTTCAGGTTCTGGTCATGGGCACGCTCACCGCCTATATCTCCATGCCGCTGGTCTGGGGCATGTGGGCGGGCTGGCTTACCGGCTGGACCTCGCTGCTATCGGTGCTGCCCGGCCCGGTGGTTGCGCTGTTTTTCATCACGTCAATTCTGGGCCAGTCCATCATGCTGGCTGTCGCCTGGCTGGCCCTGCGCGCCCCCGCGCGGCGCGGATTGTTGCCCTTTGTGCTGACCATGCCGTTTTACTGGCCGCTCGGGGCGTTTGCGGCCTTTCGTGCGGTTGCGCAGATCATCACCGCGCCGTTCTACTGGGCGAAAACCACCCACGGGCTGCTACTTGACAATGCTGAAGCTGACCGCGCCAAGCGCCCCTAGCTCGAAGCGCAACTCGTGGCCCGCTTCGGGTTTGAAAATGGGCATATGCGTGCCGCAAAGCAGCAGGCTTCCGGCCTTCATCACCTGCCCGCGGCCGGTAAAATGGTTGGCCAGAAAGGCCGCGGCCTCGGCCGGGTCTTGCGGGGCGGCGCCGGCTGCATCATGCAGGCGGGCGCCATTGTCAAACACCACAGAATGCAGCGCCGCCAGTTCGGGCAGTTCGGCCACGCCCGGCCCGCCAAGCACAGCGCCTTCGTTGAAAATATTATGCGCCAGCACGGTTGGCACATGAAAATGCCCGTCGCTATTGCGCCGGTCGAGCAGCTCGAACACCGGCAACCAGCGCGCCACAAGCCCGGCCATATCGGCAGCGGTATAGGTTTTTCCCGGCACAAGCTCTGCGCCCAGAACCGCGCCGATTTCCGGCTCGATCATCAGGTTATCGTAATCCGCTGCCGCCAGTTTCGCGCCGGTTTGCACAATCTGAGCGGCGCAGACATAGGCCGCACCGGGCTGGCTTTGGCCAAGGGCGGCAAGCTGGGCGCTCGAGTTATAGGCAATCTTGTAGCCGCCGATCCCGCCGCGCGCTTTTGCCAATTCGCCAAGGGCTTCATCCTGGGCGCCATAGGCGGCGGCGTTATCGCCAAAATAGCCCGGTTCCGGCGCAAACCAGCCCCGGCTTTGCAGGTTGTCCAGAACAAACTGGCTTGCCTCAGTCATGGTGTCGTGCCTCCGCGTTCAGCTTCAATCGGGTCTCGAATGCCTTGGAAATATGCGCCTTGAGCGCGGCTTCCGCCGCCACCCCGTCGCGCGCCTCGATCGCGGCAACAATTTTCTCATGCTCATCCAGCGCCTTTTCGGGGCGGCCTTCGGCGGCCAGCGAGGTTGTCGCCAGAAGCGCCATCGTCCGATGCACCATTTCAAGCTGCTGAATCAAAAACCGGTTGTGGCTTGCCAAATGCAATTGCCGATGAAACCGCTTGTTGGCCCGCGAAAGGCGCTTGGGGTCGGTCATGAATTTCCGGTCGGCGGCAATCATGTCATACAGCACACGAATTTCCTCTGGCCCGGCGTGCTGCGCCGCCAGCCGTGCCGCCAGCCCCTCCAAAGCCGCGCGCACGACATAAAGCTCGCCCAACTGGTCATGGCTGAGCGAGGCGACCACCATGCTGCGCCCGTCGCGCACCAGCACGGCCTGGGTTTCCAGCCGTTGCAGGGCTTCGCGGATGGGTGTGCGCGACACGCCAAACCGTTCGGCAAGTTCCGATTCCACAAGCCTGTCGCCGGGCTGATAATCGCCCCGGTCTATCGCCTCCAGCACCAGGGCATAGGCGTCGCGCGTGTTGTTTTGTGTGTCCATAAAGGCTCCAAAGCTCGGCATACGCTAAACAGAAATTTGCGGCAGTGAAAGTGCGCATTGCCCCCGCCCGCCCGATAGGTTAGGCAAAATCCATGTCACGCGAAGCCTTCAGCCATGTCGATACCTGGGTCTTTGACCTTGATAACACGCTCTACCCCGCCGGGTCGCGCCTGTTCGAGCAGATCGAAGCCCTGATGGTCGACTTTATCACCGAAAACCTGAATATTGACCAGCCCGCCGCGAATGTGCTGCGCAAATCCTACTGGGTGAAATACGGCACCACGCTGGCGGGCCTGATGGCCGAGCATGATATCGACCCGGTGCCGTTTCTGGACAAGGTGCATCAGGTCGACCTGTCGGCGCTCACCCCCAGCGCGGCCTTGCGCGATGCCATTCTCGCCCTGCCGGGGCGCAAGGTCATCTACACCAATGCCGCGCGCGCCTATGGCCACCGGCTTGTCGGGCATCTGGGGCTGGATGGCTGCTTTTCCGACCTTTACGCCGTGGAAGATGCAGGCTTTGCCGCCAAGCCCCATGCCGAGGCGTTTGACCGTGTGTTCAAAGCCGCCAAGCTGACCACCAGCACAGCCGCGATGTTTGAGGATGACCCGCGCAACCTTGCCGTGCCCCATGCGCTTGGCATGAAATGCGTGCTGATCGGTGCCGCCGACCCGGCCCCGCATCTGCATTTCCAAACGCATGATCTGGCGCGCTTTTTGCGGGTGATTGCCGCCTAGGCAAATCGCCGCAGGCCTTGCGCGGCCTGCCCGCCCGTGCCACCTATTTGCGCATGGAGCGTATTGACACAGACATCCTGATCGCCGGTGGCGGCATCGCCGGGCTGCTGGCCAGTGCCGTGCTGGCCGAAATCGGCTTTGATGTCATCTGCGCCGACCCTGTGCCGCCTGTGACCGATGGCGCGGCTGCGGGGGCCGATACCCGCTCCACCGCCTTTCTCATGCCCTCGGTGCAACTGCTGGAACGTGCCGGGCTCTGGCCCCGCCTTGCCGCCCATGCCGCGCCCTTGCGCATCATGCGCATTGTCGATGCCAGCGCAGCGGAGGGCGCGCTTGAAACCGCCGATTTTGTGTCGGATGACATTAACCAGCCCGCCTTTGCCTATAACCTGCCCAACTGGCTGATCCGGCGCGAGGTGCTGGCGCATCTGCAAACCCGCGCCAATGCCCAGCTTCTGGCCCCCTGCCGGGTGGAAGGGATGCTGGCGCGCAGCAGCGGTGCAATCGTCACCCTGTCGGGCAACAGGCAGCTGCGTGCGCCGCTGGTCATCGCCGCCGATGGCCGCAATTCACCGCTGCGCAAGGCCGCCGGGATTGCCGCCAAAAAATGGTCCTACGGGCAAAAGGCGCTGGTGTTCGTGGTGCAGCATCCCGATATGCCGCATGAGAATGTTTCGACCGAGGTGCATAAATCCGGCGGCCCTTTCACGCTGGTGCCCCTGCCCGATGCGCACCAATCGGCGGTGGTCTGGATGGCGACCGGCCCCGAAATTGCCGCGCTCAACACGCTTGACGATGCCGCCTTCGGTCAAGCCGCCACAGCGCGCAGCGCGCATGTGCTTGGCGCGCTCACGCTTGTCGCAGGGCGCGCGACTTGGCCGATCATCGCCCAGCAGGCCGCGCGGCTTGACGGCCCGCGCCTTGCTTTGCTGGCCGAAGCCGCCCATGTCATCCCGCCCATCGGCGCGCAGGGGCTGAACATGTCGCTGGCCGATCTGGCCGCGCTGGCCGGGCTGCTTGCCGAAGCACGCAATGCTGGCCAGGATATCGGCGCGCCCGCGCTTCTGGCGCGCTACAGCCGCGCGCGTATGCCCGATATGGCCGCGCGTATTGCCGGGGTCGATGCGCTCAACCGCGCCTCGATGGCCAGTGCCGCACCCTTGCACGACCTGCGCCGCCAGGGGCTGAAACTGCTGCACGGGGTCGAGCCCCTGCGCAAGGCAGCAATGATGGCTGGGCTTGGCGCGGGCGCAAAACCCGCCCCCTGAATGCGAAAATGGCCCGCAAGCGCGAGCCATTCTCTCTCCCCAAGACTTGAGCCGTTATGGTAGCCCTTAATCATGTCGGAGCGCCGGTTCGTCCTGTCCGGGTTGCCCCAAACGGCGCCGCTGTCACGTTCCGTAAAGGGGTTAAAGCAGATGCAAAGCCCCAATGCAAACAGGATTTTTTGACCATCTGGCAAAGCTTGCGGCATTGCACGCCCGCAAACCTTGCCCTAAACCGATGCGAACGCTTCTTCACAGGATAATCTCCCATGCGCCTGACCCAGTATTTTTTGCCCGTGCTTAAAGAAACCCCCGCCGAGGCGCAGATCGCCAGCCACCGGCTGATGCTGCGCGCCGGCATGATCAAGCAGGCATCGGCGGGCATTTATTCGTGGTTACCCTTGGGATTCAAGGTGTTACGCCGCCTTGAGGACATCGTTCACCAGGAACAGCAGCGCGCGGGCCATATCCCCATGCTCATGCCCACGCTGCAATCGGCCGATCTGTGGCGCGAAAGCGGCCGCTATGATGATTACGGCAAGGAAATGCTGCGCATTACCGACCGTCATGGCCGCGACATGCTTTATGGCCCCACGAATGAAGAGCTGATCACCGATATTTTTCGCCAGACGATCAGCTCGTATAAGGATTTGCCGAAAACGCTCTACCATATCCAGTGGAAATTCCGCGACGAGATCCGCCCCCGATTCGGTGTCATGCGCGGGCGCGAGTTCTTCATGAAAGACGGGTATTCCTTCGATATGGACCGCGAAAGCGCCATCCACGCCTATAACCGCCACATGGTCAGCTATCTGCGCACCTATGAACGTATGGGCCTGCAAGCGATCCCCATGAAGGCCGATACCGGCCCGATTGGCGGCGATTACAGCCACGAATTTCTGGTGCTGGCCGAAACCGGTGAATCCGAGGTGTTCTACGACCGCGCCGTGACCGACCTAAAACTTGGCGAGCGCGCGGTGAACTACGCCGATGTCAAGCAGGTCGCGGCGATCTGCGAAGAATTCACCACGCCCTATGCCCGCACCGACGAAACCCATGATGCGGCGATCTACGCCGATGTGCCCGCCGAGCGGCAGATGAGCGCGCGCGGCATCGAGGTTGGCCAGATCTTCTATTTCGGCACGAAATATTCGCAAGCTCTGGGTGCCGATGTGGTCATGCCCGATGGCAGCCGCGTGCCCGCCGAAATGGGCAGCCACGGCATTGGCGTGTCGCGCCTGATCGGTGCGCTGATCGAGGCGAACCACGATGAGCGCGGCATCATCTGGCCCGAGGGCGTTACCCCGTTCCATGCCGGTATCGTCAACCTCAAACAGGGCGATTCTGCCGCCGATGCCGCCTGTGATGCGCTATTTGCGGGGCTCGCATCCCGCGGGCTCGAAGCCCTTTATGATGACCGGGACGAGCGCGCGGGCGGCAAATTCGCCACGATGGACCTGATCGGCCTGCCCTGGCGGATTACCGTTGGCCCGCGCGGCCTGGCCAAGGGTGTGGTGGAACTGACCAGCCGCCGCACGAACGAAAGCGAAGAGCTGACACCCGAGGCCGCAATCGACCGTCTGGCGCAGATTTACGCGGGCGTTTAACCGCAATGAAGCTGCGCAATAAATGCGCACCCTACCCGCCACCTCTATGGCGTATTCAACACCCGTAGGGTGCGCATTCATTGCGCACCATCCCGCCGAGCCATCGTCACAATCGCGCCAGCCCGCTTGACCATTCCACCCCAACAGCCCAGTTTGCACCCAGCAAAACCGAGGATCTATGGCCACCAAACCCTTTGCCGCATTCGAATGGATGATCGCCTGGCGCTACCTGCGCGCCCGCCGCAAGGAAGGCGGCATTTCCGTCATTGCCTGGTATGCGCTGATCGGCGTTCTGCTTGGCGTGGCCACGCTGATCGTTGTGCAGGCCGTCATGGTCGGGTTTCGTGAGGAATTCACCGCCCGTGTGCTGGGGGCCAACCCGCATTCCACCGTTATGTCGGCGCTTTATGACGCCGATACCAATGCCGCGGCCCTTATCGCCGATTACGAGGCCGAGGCCGAAAAGCTGCGCGCGGTTGCCGGCGTTGCCAATGTCGCGCCCGTTGTGACCGGCCAGCTTATGGCCAGCGGCAATAACCGCAATATCGGCGTGGAGGTGGTCGGCATTGCCGAGGCGGATCTGCGGCAAATCCCGCTCATCTCCAACCCCGAACAGAAAATCGGCAGCCTTGATGATTTTGAGGGCGGCATCGCCATTGGCGAAGGAATCGCGCGCGAGCTTGGCCTGCGTATCGGCGACAGGATCACCCTCACCTCGCTGAACGGCGTTGCCACGCCTTTTGGCATTGCGCCGCGCATCAACACCTATCCTGTAACCTATATTTTCAGGGTCGGGCGCTATGATATCGACCGTATTCGCGCCTATCTGCCGCTTGGCGATGCGCAAAGCTTTTTCAACCGCGAAGGCTTTGCCGATGCCTTGCAGGTATTTGTAGACGAGCCGGCTTCCATTGATGCGCTGCGCCCGGCAATGGCCGCAGCCCTTGGCCCCGATTTTGGGTTCTGGTCATGGCGCCAGGCGAATCAGGGCATTCTGGATGCGCTGAATGTCGAGCGCCGGATGATGTTCATCGTGCTGTCGCTGATCGTGGTGATCGCCGCCATGAACATCATTTCCGGCCTTGTCATGCTGGTCAAGAACAAGGGGCGCGACATTGGCATCCTGCGCACGATGGGCCTGACACAAGGCAGCATCATGCGGGTGTTTTTCATCTGCGGCAGCCTGATCGGCATTATCGGCACCATTCTGGGCGTGATCGCGGGCAGCCTGTTTGCCACCTATATTCAGGACATTCAGGCGCTGGTCGAATGGGCCTCGGGCGGGCAGGTCTGGGATCCGAGCGTGCGCCTGCTCACCTCGGTGCCCGCTGTGCTGCGCGCCGAAGATGTGGGCGCGGCAATGGGCCTTGGGCTGGTGCTGTCGCTGCTCATCACCATTGCGCCCGCACGCCGCGCCGCGCGCCTGTCACCTGCCGAGGCGTTGCGTTATGAATAGCCCCGTTCTCAGCCTTTCGGGCATCAAAAAGGGCTTCCTGCTCAACACCGACCATGCCGTGCATGTGCTGCAAGGCACCGATCTGGCGCTGATGCCGGGCGAAATCGTCGGGCTGATCGCGCCATCGGGGGCGGGCAAATCCACGCTGCTGCAAGTGGCGGGCCTGCTTGACTCTGCCGATGCCGGCCAGATCACCGTTGACGGGGTCGATGCCAGCACCGCGCGCGATGCGCAGCGCACCCGATTGCGCCGCCAGTCCATCGGCTTCATCTATCAGTTCCACCACCTGCTGCCGGAATTTTCCGCGCTTGAAAACGTAAGCCTGCCGCAGCGCGCCAATGGCGTGGCCCGTGCCGCCGCCACCGCCCGTGCGCGTGAATTGCTTGGACAGGTGGGCCTTGGCCACCGCGCCAACCACCGCCCGGCCGAGCTTTCGGGCGGCGAGCAGCAGCGCGTGGCCTTTTGCCGGGCTTTGGCCAATCGCCCGAAAATCCTGCTGGCCGACGAGCCGACCGGCAATCTCGACCCCGAAACCTCGGATCAGGTCTTTGCAGTTTTGCTGAACCTTGTGCGGCAAACCGGGCTTGCCGCGCTGATCGCCACCCATAACCACGCCCTTGCCGGCCAGATGGACCGCGTTTTGCGGCTGGACGCTGGCAAGCTGCACCCTGCCTGAAGGAGCCACCATGACACAGCCAGAAAACCTTGGCCCGATCGACCCCGCAAAACTCGACCTGCTGGCCGAGCTTGCCATCCGCACAGGGTTGAACCTGCAGGAAGGCCAGGACCTGATCCTCACCGGCAATGTCAACACCCTGCCGCTGGTGCGCCGCGTGGTTGCCGCCGCCTATAAGGCCGGTGCGAACGTGGTCACGCCCATCCTGTCGGATGATGAAATCACGCTGGCCAAATTCCAGCACGGCCATGATGCGGCATTCGATGCCGCCCCCGCCTGGCTTTACGAGGGCATGGCCAGCGCCTATGCCACAGGGGCGGCGCGCCTTGCGATTCTGGGCGACAACCCGATGCTGCTGGCCGCTCAGGATAGCACCAAGGTCTCGCGCGCGGGCAAGGCGAATTCCATCGCCTACAAGCCTGCGGGCAAGCATATCACGAATTTCGATATCAACTGGAGCATCATCGCCTATCCCGGCCTTGCATGGGCAAAACAGATGTTCCCCGATCTGGATGATGACGCCGCCGTCGCCAGGCTCGCCGATGCGATATTCGCCGCCGCGCGTGTTGATGGTGGCGACCCGGTGGCGGCTTGGGCCACGCATAACGCCAACCTTGCCAAACGCACGGCCTGGCTGAATGATGCGCGCTTCTCCGCGCTGCATTTCACCGGCCCCGGCACCGACCTTACGGTGGGTCTGGCCGATGGCCATCTTTGGGCGGGTGGCGCGGCCCCCGCCAAGAACGGCGTTATCTGCAACCCGAACATTCCCACAGAAGAGGTGTTCACCACCCCCCATGCCCAGCGGGTGGAAGGTGTTGTGCGCGCCTCAAAGCCACTGTCGCATCAGGGCAGCCTGATCGAGAATATCGAGGTGCGCTTCGAGGGCGGGCGGATTGTAGAGAGCAAAACCTCGACCGGGCAGGACGTGTTCAAAAACCTCATCGCCACCGATGAGGGGGCCGCGCGGCTGGGTGAAGTGGCGCTCGTGCCGCATTCCTCGCCCATTTCGCAAAGCGGGCTGCTGTTTTACAACACGCTGTTTGACGAAAACGCCGCCTGCCACATTGCGCTTGGCCAGTGTTATTCGGAATGTATTGAGGGTGGCGCGACGCTGTCTGATGACGACATCGCCGCCAAGGGTGGCAATTCCAGCCTGATCCATGTCGACTGGATGATCGGCTCGGGTGAGACCGATATCGACGGTATCGCCGCCGATGGCACGCGCATACCCGTGTTTCGCAAAGGGGAATGGGCGCAGTAGCGCCCGCCGCCCCTAGCGGAACAGCCCGATCTTGCGAAACCACCAGATAAGCAAGGCGGTCAGCCCGCCCATGCCCAGCAGCACAATGCCAAACCCCCATTTGGTGGCCGAAAGCGGGATGCCGCCCACATTCATGCCCATCAGCCCGGCGATCAGCCCCAGCGGCAGAAAAACCGCCGCCACGACCGACAGCACCAGCATCTGATGGTTCATCGCCTCGGCGCGGGCATCCATCACCTGATCATGCACCACCTGGGCGCGGTCACGAATGGCATCAAGGTCTTCGCCCAGCCGGTAAATCCGCTCGGCCGCCTCGCGCAAATGGCTGCGATCCTGCTCGCCAAGCCAGGCCAGCGGCTCGATCTCCAGCGCGGTCAGCGCATCGCGCTGCGGCAGCATATAGCGGCGCAGCAAAATCGCGCTGCGGCGTAAGGCCGAAAGCTGGCTGCGCGGCACATCGGCGCTGTCTTGCAACACCAGCTCCTCCAGCCCGTCTATTCCTTCGTTCAGCGCGGCAATCGTCGGCTCGGCCCGCGCGGCCAGCCGCAGCGCCAGCGCGGCCACAAAGCCACCCGGCGTGCTTGGGGCCTGGCCGCGCGCAATCGCCTCTCCCAGATCATCGACCGCGGAAAGTTTGCGCAGCCAGACGCCGATCACCCGCCCGGCTTCCACCCATAGCCGGACCGAGACCATGTCCTCCGGCTCGGCCCCCGGATTGAGGTTCACACCGCGCAGGTTCAAAATAACCCCGTCGCCATGCACGGTGCAGCGCGGGCGGGTTTCATCGGCCATCAACGCATCGCAAATGAAATGGTCCAGCCCGCATTTGCGCAAACGCGCGCGGGTTTCCACCTCGTCGCGGTGCAGATGCAGCCATGTAAAGCCCGGCGCATCGCTTGCGCGCTTCATGGCCGTGGCCAGCGTTATCGGCGCCGCATTGCCCGCCCCGTCCAGCCGCAAGGCCAGCGCATCCTGCACAACCGGTCCGCCCTTGCGCCGCATGATTTGCCCCCTTGCCCTAGTCTTTGGCCTGAATATCAAGCATGGCCGGCAGATCAAGGCCAAGCGCCGTGTTCAGCCCGTTAAGCCGCCGCTCCACCACCTCGCCCATCAGCTCCTGAGCGCCGCCGCGCAGCACCAGCCGCAACTGGCCCGCCTTTAGCTGCAATTCGGTATCGGGCAAGGTATCGGGATGGGCACCGCCCAGCATGGCCCCCAGCCGCATCGCACGGCCAATAGACGTGGCAAGCTTCACACGTTCGGCTGGAAGCAGCGCAATCGCGGGGTGGTCATCCACCGCCGAGCCGTCATTCTTGTAGCGCGCGCGGTTGGCCACGGCCAAAAACAGCCGCCCGGCATGGTCGACCCCGCCCATATTGGCGCGGGTCACCGCCTCGAAGCACATATCAGCGCGGTAATCGGGATGCGCGCGCCATGTCGTGTCATGCAACAGGCAGGCGGCGCGCATCAGGCGCACATCATCGGCGGGAAGGTCGCCAAACAGGTTTTGCAACCAGTCAAACAGCGCATCGCCAAAGCCGGGGAAGCGGGCATTCTGCGATTCCGTATAACGGCAGGCTTCGATCAGCGGGTCGAGCGCGCGCACATCCGGCGGCATCGCCTCGTAAAGCATCCCCTCGCGAATGCCGTAGCTTGAAAAGGCCACCGTGCCGGGCGCAAGCGCATCAAGCAGTTGTTTCAGCACCAGGGCCGCCGTGGGCAGAAGGCGCAAACGCTCCAGCGATGTATCGGTCAGCGTGGCCAGATGCGCGGGCTCCTGGTGCGAAATCCAGTTGGCAATGCGCAAAATATCGGCGGTTGGCCGTTCATATTCATGCAGCACATGCAGCGGATAATTGCGCCGCGCCATATCGAGCCGCGCCACGGCCCGCCAGCTTCCGCCCACCAGAAACAGCCGCGGCACCGGCCCGCTGAAATTGCTGCGCAGCCTGGCCATGTCGCGCTTGATACGCTGGCGCAGCGCGCGCGGCGCACCTTCAAACTCCATCAGCGGCAGCGGGCCAAGCGGGGCGGTTTCGGCCGCCAGCACCTGCCCGCCGGAAATCTGCGCAAGCTCCAGACTTGCCCCGCCGATATCACAGACCATGCCCTCGGCCTCGGGCCAACCCAGCAGCACACCCTGGGCGGAAAGCCGGCCTTCCTCGGGGCCAGATGCCACGGTCAGTTCCAGCCCGGTTTCGGCCAGCACCTGCGCGCAAAATTCCGGCCCGTCGGCGGCATCGCGCACGGCGGCTGTGGCAATCGTCATCACCCGCGCCGGGCGCAGCCGTTCCAGCAACGCGGCGAAACGCCGTAGCGCGGCCATTGCACGGCGGCGGCCTTCGGGGTGCAAATGCCCGCTTTGCCCCAAGCCCGCGCCCAAGCCCGCCAGCACCTTTTCGTTGAAGAAATAGGCCGGGCTGCGCGCCGCCCCGTCAAACACCACAAGCCGGACAGAGTTGGAGCCAACGTCAATCACCGCAACGCGGTCATTACTCTGGGCGTTCATCTGGCCCCCCTAATCATGGCTATGCGTCAGGCGCGGGGCATCCTTGGCCCCCACGCGCCCGCGCCCCGACATGGAAGGATTTTCCATAAAGAACCTGTGGCAGTTGAACGGGCGCTCCTCGGTTTCATCGCGCAGATAGCGGCCATCGGGCATCAGCACCCAGCTTTGCGCCTGATCGGCCAGATTCGCGGCCATGATCTGCTCGACAATCTGCGCATGAACGGTTTTGTTCAAGATCGGCACCAGCGTTTCCACCCGCCCTTCAAGGTTGCGGCCCATCCAATCGGCCGATGAAATGAACACCTTCGCCTTGTTCGAGGGCAGCCCGTGCCCGTTGCCAAAGCAGCAAATCCGCGAATGCTCCAAAAACCGCCCGACGATGGATTTGACGCGGATATTTTCCGACAAGCCCGCCAGCCCCGGCCGCAGCCCGCAAATGCCGCGCACCACAAGGTCTATTTTCACACCCGCGCCCGAAGCCGCATAAAGCGCATCAATCACATCGGGGTCGACCAGCGCGTTCAGCTTGGCCCAGATGGCGGCTGGTTTGCCCGCGCGGGCAAATTCAGCCTCGGCGGCGATATGCTCCAGCAGGGTTTGCTTCAGCGACAATGGCGCGATCGACAGCGCCTCCAGCCCCTCGGGTTCGGCATAGCCTGAAACGTAATTGAACACCTTGGTCGCGTCGCGCCCAAGCGCCGCATCGCATGTGAACAGGCTTAAATCGGTATATACATTGGCCGTGCCGGGGTGGTAATTGCCGGTGCCGAAATGGGTATATGTCACCAGCTTGCCCCCCTCGCGCCGCACAACGGTGGAAATTTTGGCATGGGTTTTCTGGTCGATAAACCCGTAAACCACCTGCGCCCCGGCCCGTTCCAGCGCGCGGCTCTGCCGGATATTCGCCGCCTCGTCAAAACGTGCCTTCAGCTCGATCAGCGCAGTAACCGACTTGCCCTCTTCTGCCGCTTGCGCCAGAGCCGCCACAATGGGCGAATTGCGGCTGGTGCGATACAGCGTTTGCTTGATCGCCACCACATCCGGGTCCAGCGCCGCCTGTTGCAGGAATCTTACAACAATATCAAAGGTTTCATAGGGATGGTGCAGCAGCATGTCCTTCTGGCGGATGGCGGCGAAAATATCGCCGTCATGGTCGCGCACACGTTCGGGCGTGCGCGGCGTAAAGGGCGGCCATTGCAGATCGGGGCGGCTGTCCAGCACAAGTTCGCGCAGATCGGCAATGCCGATAATGCCCTCCATCGCGATGACCTCATCTTCGCTGACATGCAGGTTGCGCACGACAAGCTCATACAGTTTGCGCGGCGCATCGGCGGCAATTTTCAGGCGGATCGCCTCGCCCCTCCGGCGGCGTTTCAGCGCGGTTTCAAACTCGCGCACAAGGTCTTCGGCCTCGTCCTCGACCTCCAGATCGGAATTGCGCAGCACACGAAAGGCGCAATGGCCCTGCGCGGCATAGCCGGGAAACAGCCGCGCCAGAAACACCTCTATCATATGTTCCAGCGCCAAGAAGCGCGCCACGCCATCGGCGCCATCGGCCAGCCGGTGAAAGCGCGGCACCTGGGCGGGCACCGGCAGAAGGGCGAACAGATCGGCACCATCGCGCTTGCGGCGCAGTTGCAGCGCCAGCGCAAACCCGCCCGAAGCGATGAAGGGAAACGGATGCGCCGGGTCTATTGCCAGCGGCGACAGCACCGGAAACACCTCGTCCAGAAACACCGGCTCCAGCGCGGCAATATCCTCCTTTGAAAGGTCATCTGGGGTGACAACCGCAATCCCCGTGGCGCGCAGATCAGCGGCAATGCCGCGCCAGCTTACAAACTGCCGCGCCATCAGCGCGCGGGCATCGGCGTTGATCAGGTCAAGCTGTTCTTCGGGGCTCAGCCCGTCGGCCGACAGGCTGCGCAGCCCCTTGCGCACCATTTCGCGCAAGCCCGCCACGCGCACGGTGTAAAACTCATCCAGATTGCTGGCAGAGATTGTCAGAAACCGAAGCCGTTCCAGCACCGGAATGCGCGCATTCTCGCTTTCCGCCAGCACCCGCCAGTTGAAGGCGAGCCACGAAATTTCGCGGTTGAAAAACCGCTGTGGTGCATCGGCGGCAACCGTTTCGCCCGCCGCCAGCGGGCCGGTTGCATTGTGCAAAAAATCGCCATCAATCGCCATGTTGCCCGCCTTCTGCATCCAGCGCCAGAATTTGCCCCGCAAACCGGGCCGTCAGCCGCGATTTGCGCGCCAGCGCCTCGCGGTCCAGCCGCGCGACGACCGCAATCGCCGCCGCAAATGACCGGTCGATCCGGTTGATCAGATAGGGCACAAGGTCGGCGCCCACATCTATCTGCCGATCGGCAAACAGCTTCACCAACAGGGCGGCCAGCATCGCATCATCGGGCGGCAGAAGCTCGGCCTGCGCGGTCGCCTCCAGCCGCGAATGCAGGTCAGCCAGCGCAACCCCCCAGCGCGCGCTTGGCTGGCGTGCGGCCATAAGCAGCGGTGCGGCGCGCGCCATGCGCCCGTTGATCAGGTGGAACAGGGCGGTCTGCGCCGCCGCATCGGCCGCCACACCCTCGGCCCTGTCAATCGCCACGGCGGGTGCGCCGATCAGCGCGGCAATGTCAGCCGTTGCAAGCCCCGCGCCATCCAGGCGCGCAGCCCCCCGCTCATCGGCCCAGATATTCAGCAAATGGCTTTTGCCGCTGGCCTTTGGCCCGTGCAGCACCAACCGGTGCAGCGGCCAGGTTTCGGGCGCATCGAGCATGGCCAGCGGCAGGGCATTATTGGGGGCAACGAAGAAATCATCGCGCCCCTGCGCGCGCCTGACCGGCAGGTCCAGCACCAGTTGTTCAGCGGTCGTCATGGCTCGTCCTGATCATTGCCAAGATAGAACCGGCCTTCCAGATATTGCGACAGCGCATAGCGCCCCAGCACGCCAATGCTGGCGGCAACCGGCACGGCCACCAACAGCCCGGCAAATCCGAACAGCGCGCCAAAGGCCGACAGCGAAAACAGCAGCCAGACCGGGTGCAGCCCCACCGAGCCGCCCACAAGCTTCGGTGTCAGCACATTGCCCTCCACCAGTTGCCCCACCAGAAACACCGCCGCGACCGCCAGAATCCAGACCGGATCACCCCAGAACTGGTAAAGCGCCAGCCCGATTGACAGCACCCCGCCAAGCAGCGAGCCGACAAAGGGAATGAAGGAAACCAGCCCGGCAAATATCCCGATCACCACGCCAAATTGCAACCCGATCGCCGCCAGCGCCAGCGCGTAGAACCCGCCGAGAATGGCGCATACCGTCAACTGCCCGCGCACAAAGCCCGCCAGCACCTTGTCAACCCGCCCGGCCAGCATCCGCATCGTGCCGGCATGGTCGCGCGGCAGCCATCTATCCACCGCCGCGATCACGCGCGGCCAGTCGAGCATCAGATAGAAGGTCACCACCGGCACCACGAAGACCAGCAGCAGAAAGTCGACCAGCGCCAACGAGGTGTTCAGCGCCTGGTTGACCACGGCCACGCCAAAATCCTTCAGCACTGTTTGCAGCCCGGTCATGGCCTTGCGCAGCGGCGAGTCCGGTTCAAACAGCGCCGGGAAACGTTCGCCCAGAAAGCTGGTCAGCCGCGCAATATATTCAGGCGCGACCGAGAACAAGGCCGTGGCCTGCTGGATGAGCATGGGCACGACAAGCAGGAAAATCGCAACCACCACGATCAGCGCCAGAAGCGAAATCAGGATAACCGCCCAAAGCCGGTTGGTGCCCAGCTTTTGCAGGCGCTGCACGACGGGTTCCAGAAAATAGGCGATTGCGGTCGCCACCAGAAAGGGCACAACCGCGTTGCCCAGCAGCCATAGCAGGGCAATGGCCAGCGCCAGGCCGATCAGCCAGTAGCGGGTTTTCTGCTGTGCGCTCAGTTGCATCAAGGCGGGTTTCTTGTTGGTCTCGCTCATTGGAATTGCTCGCTTAACAGGCGTTCTTCCAGCCCGTGGCCGGGGTCGAACAACAATGTATGGCTTATGTCGCGCGCGCTGGAAATATCCACCCGCAGCACATCGCGCGCCTCGCTGCTGTCGGCAATGGCGTTCACGGGGCGTTTTTCGGGCTCCAGCACCTCAAAGCCAATGCTTGCGCCCATCGGCAACAGCGCGCCACGCCAGCGGCGCGGGCGAAAGGCGGCAACTGGCGTCAGCGCAAGAATTTCAGCGCCAATCGGCAGAATCGGGCCATGCGCCGAATAGTTATAGGCGGTCGAGCCTGCCGGGGTTGAAACCATCGCGCCATCGCAGACCAGCTCGTCCATCCGCACGCGCCCATCCACCGAAATGCGTAGCCGCGCGGCCTGCGCGCCGGTGCGCAACAATGAGACCTCGTTGATCGCCAGCGCCTTATGCACCACGCCATCGCGCCCCAGTGCCTGCATCCGCAGCGGATGGATCACCGCGCGTTCGGCACCGGAAAGCCGCGCCAGCAGCCCTTCAATGCTGAAGGCATTCATCAAGAACCCGACCGTGCCCTGGTTCATGCCGTAAACCGGCAGGCCAAGCGCCTGGCTGCGGTTGAGCGTATCCAGCATGAACCCGTCGCCGCCCAGCGCCACAATTACTTCGGCATCTGCCGCCTCGGCCTGCCCGTAACGTGCGACCAGCGCCGCCAGGGCGCTTTGGGCCGTGTCGGCCGCGCTGGCCAAAAACCTGATTCTGCTCAAACTCAACTGGCCCCCGATTTGCCGCGTTCTGCCATTTGGCCACAGTTTCGCTTGCAGGGGCCATGAACACAAGCGTTGCAATCGTGCCCCGCCCGCCAATATGGGAAAGCTTTGGCCACTTTCGGCAACAAACTTGTGACAATCCGCCAGCATTTCCGCATTTCCGGGGTGTTTGTGCTGCGCGCGCGCCCCTAAACACGCGCCAGAACGCGCCGCGTCGAGTTCACACGATACCGTGTCGCTTTCACATGTTTCCTATCGGAAACGACTCTGCTACCACTGCGCCACCAACAGCCAAAGGATGCGCCATGACAACTGCCAATCGCGACGCCGGTTTTTTCACCGAATCCCTCTCCTCCCGCGACCCTGAAATCTTTGCCGCGATGACCGGCGAGCTTGGCCGCCAGCGCGACGAGATCGAGCTGATCGCCTCGGAAAACATCGTCTCCGCCGCGGTGATGGAAGCCCAGGGTTCGGTGCTGACCAACAAATATGCCGAAGGCTATCCCGGCCGGCGCTATTATGGCGGCTGCGACTGGGTGGATGTGGCCGAAAATCTGGCCATCGCGCGCGCCAGGCAGTTGTTCGGCTGCGAATTTGTCAATGTGCAGCCCAATTCCGGCAGCCAGGCCAATCAGGGCGCGTTCAACGCGCTCATCAAACCGGGCGATACGATCATGGGCATGAATCTTGCCTCCGGCGGGCATCTTACGCATGGCGCGGCGCCCAACCAGTCGGGCAAATGGTTCAACGCCGTGCAATACGGCGTGCGCCAGCAAGACAGCCTGCTTGACTATGACGCGATGGCCGAACTGGCGCGCGCGCACAAACCCGCGCTGATCATCGCCGGTGGCTCCGCCATTCCCCGCCAGCTTGATTTTGCACGTTTTCGCGAAATTGCCGACGAGGTTGGCGCAATTCTCATGGTCGATATGGCGCATATTGCCGGGCTGGTGGCGGCGGGCCTGCACCCATCGCCCTTTCCACATGCGCATATTGCCACGACCACCACGCATAAAACCCTGCGCGGCCCGCGCGGCGGCATGATACTCACCAATGACGAGGCTATCGCCAAAAAGGTCAATTCCGCCATTTTCCCCGGCATTCAGGGCGGCCCGCTGATGCATGTCATCGCCGCCAAGGCCGTGGCCTTTGGCGAGGCGCTGCGCCCCGAATTCAAGACCTATCAGGCCGCCGTCATCGCCAATGCCCAGAAGCTGGCCGAAACCCTCATGAAGGGCGGTCTGGACATCGTGACCGGCGGCACCGACACGCATCTGATGCTGGTCGATCTGCGCCCCAAAGGCGTGAAGGGCAATGATACCGAGGCCGCGCTTGGCCGCGCCCATATCACCTGCAACAAGAACGGCATCCCGTTTGACCCCGAGAAGCCGACCGTCACCTCCGGTGTGCGCCTTGGCTCGCCCGCGGGCACAACGCGCGGCTTCGGCCTTGCCGAGTTTGCCAAAATCGGCGAGCTGATCGTGCAGGTGGTCGATGGGCTTGCCGCCAACGGGCCGGATGGAAACGAGGCGGTCGAGGCCGCTGTGCGCGCCGAAGTGGCCAGGCTCTGCACCGCTTTCCCTATGTATCCCAACCACTAAAACCACAAAACCTGGTGTGGGGCCGCGCAATTTTGCGGCCCTGCGCGCTTTTGGTAAGACACTGTTCATCTTTCTGCCGCAAAACTGTGCCAAGCATAAAGCGGAGCAGGAAGATGCAACTTCAGGCCATTATCTTCGACGTTGACGGCACTTTGGCGGAAACCGCCGATCTTCACCGTCAGGCGTGGAATGCGAGTTTTGCGCAATGCGGCCTGCCGTGGCATTGGGGGCGGGCGCTGTTTTCAACGCTTCTGCACATCCCCGATGGTGTGGCGCGGCTGCGCGCCTATGAACAGGCGCAAAACCCCGAAAACCCCTGCACCGATGCGCAGTTGCGCGCGCTCTCTGCCGCCAAGACCGCCGCCTATGCCCGCGCTTTGCGCGCCGGGGCCGCAACCCCGCGCAAAGGCACGATTCGCCTGCTGAACGAAGCCCGCGCCGAGGGTCTGCCGATTGCCGCCGTCAGCACCGGCAGCCTGATCGATTTCGAGCTTCTGGTCTTTCACGCCTTCGGGTTTGATGCGCTTGGCTGGTTTGACTGTGTGCGCTGCCAGGATGACAGCCGCGACGCGCCCCACCCCTATCAGGCCGTGATCGGCGCAATGGGCCTGACGCCGCCGCACTGCCTTGCCATCGATGACAGCGATGCCGGGGCGAAGGCCGCCATTGCGGCCGGGTTGCGGGTGCTGGCCACGCCGGGGCTTTACACATCTTCGCATCGGTTTGAGGGGGCGGCGCTGGTCCTGTCCGATCTTGGCTGCCCCGAAGCCCCGTTCGATGTGATCCGGGGCGATGCGCGCGGCCACAGTTTCGTAACCCCCAACGCGCTGCGCGACTGGGGCCAGGCCCACCGCGCCGCCGCCTGAGCCTATTGCGCGGCCTGAACCAACTCGCGCTGCGAATTCATGCCGACCAGCCCGCGCACCATATCCATCTGCACGGCGCAAAGCGCATCAAGCGACAGCCGCCCGCCTTCCTTATACCAGACATTGACACCGTTGAGCTGGCCGAGAATGGCGAACACGCCCATGCGCGTATCGGCCAGCCTGAACGTGCCGCGCGCCACGCCGTCACGCAAAATCCCGTCAAGCACGTCTTCATAGGCGTGGCGCTTGGCCTCGATCCTGGCAAAGTTTTCCGGCGTCAGGTTGCGCAGCTCCATATAGGAAATGAACACCGCATCCTTGCGCACCAGATGCCAGCGCAGATGGAAGCAGATGAAGCGTTCAAGCCGGGCCAGCGGGTCATCCAGCGGCACACGGCTCGCCTTTTCCCAGGCCTCGGCCAGGGCGGTTAAATGCGTGTCGAGCAGATCGAACAGCAGCGCCTGCTTGTCATCGAAATACAGATAGACCGCGCCGGCCTGCACGCCCACTTCGGCCGCCAGTTGGCGCACCGAAACCGCCGCACAGCCATAGCGCGCATAAAGCCGCGTGGCGGCGGCGCGCAGTTCAGCCTTGGTTTTTTCGCCCGATGATCCGGATTTGCGTGCCATGTTCACTCCACTGGCAGCAAGTTAAATGAACATTTGTTCAAATGCCAGCACTTAACGCTGGTCAAACCGCAGCTTCACATAGCGCCCAGGCGCATCCTCTATCACCCCGGCAACCGCGCCGGGCTTGCGCGCATCCACCTGCCCGCCGCCGTGCTTTTTCAGCCATTTGTCCCAATCGGGCCACCAGCTTCCGGCCACCTCTTTGGCCTTTTCGCGCCAGGCTTCCACCGTCTCCGCCTTCAGGTTTGGCGCGGTCCAATGCTGGTATTTCCCGGCGGCGGGCGGGTTGATCACCCCGGCAATATGCCCCGAGCCTGCCAGCACGAATTTCACTTTCGCGCCGGTCATCATCTGCGCGCCAAGATAAACCGAATTGGCCGGCGCGATATGATCTTCGCGCGTGGCCACATGGTAAACCGGCAGGTTGATATCGCCCAGCGCAACCGGCGTGTCCAGCACGCGCAAATCGCCCCTGGCAAAGGCGTTCCTGATGTAGAACTGCTCCAGATAGAAATGATGCACCTTGGCGGGCATGGCGGTGGAATCGCTGTTCCAATAGAGCAGATCGAAGGGGAACGGGTCTTTGCCCAGCATGTAATTGTTGACCACGTAATTCCAGACAAGGTCATTGGCGCGCAAGGCGTTGAACGCGCTGGCCATGACATCGGCGGGCAGATAGCCTGCATCCATCTGCTCATCGACCATCGACAGGGTTTTGTCATCGACAAAGACCTGCAATTCGCCCGCATCCTCAAAATCAAGCTGCGCGGTGAAAAACGTGGCCGAGGCGACGCGTTTGTCGCCCGTCTTGCCCATATAGGCCAGCAAGGTGCCCGCCAGGGTGCCGCCAATGCAGTAAGAGCCAAGGTTCACCTGCTCTTGCCCGCATTCGGCGCGCACGACGTCGATAATTTCCATAACGGTCCGCAAATAACTGTCCCAGGTCTCGCCCGCCTGGGCTGCATCCGGGTTCACCCAGGAAATGACAAACACGCTATGCCCCTGCTCAACCAGCCATTTCATGAGCGATTTCTTGGGGTTGAGATCGGCGACATAATATTTGTTGATCCAGGGCGGCACGAACAGGAACGGCTTGGCCGTCACCTTTTCCGTGGCGGGCGCATACTGAATGAGCTGGGCGATGTTGTTTTCCCAAATCACCTTGCCCGGCGTCACCGCCATGTTGCGCCCCACCTCGAACGCGTCCATATCGGTCTGGCGGATCAGCAGCTTGCCCTTGCCGCGCGTCACATCCTCCAGCAGCATCTTGAGGCCGCGCACAAGGTTTGCGCCATGCTCGCTATAGGTGGTTTCCAGCACTTCGGGGTTGAGCGCGAAGAAATTCGCAGGGTTCATCGCCTCGACAGCATTGCGGGTCAGAAACGCCGCCTTGCGCTGGTCGCGCGCGGGCAGGTTTGCATCGGTCACCTGGCTTTGCACGAAAGACGACATCAGCAGGTAGCTGTTCTTGATGCTCTCAAACAGCGCGTTTTCCTGCCAGTCCTTATGCGCGAAACGTTTGCCACCATCGGGCAGGCGCGGCACGGGCCCGGGCGCGCCGCCCATGAACTTTGCCATTGCCGCCTGCCAGATCGCCTGTTGGCCCTGCCAGTAATTCACCGTTGCTTCGGCCAGCCGGGCCGGGTCGCGCCACAGGGCCTGGGTGATTTCGGCCATCAGGGGCATGGTGTTCAGCGGGTCGGCCTCTTGCGTGCCATCGCCCTGTGCCTCGGCCATCTTCGCCCAGATCGCCTGCATAAGCTGGGCGGCTTCGGCCATATTGGCGGCAAAAGCGGCGCTGGCTTCGGCCTCCGGGGGCAGTGGTGTTGGCGCGGTCATGGTGCAATCCTCCGTTCGGCACCCGCTTTACCTTCGCAGCGGGGCAGGCTACCAGTGTAGCGGGGTCAAACGCCCACGCCAAATGCTTATCCTGAAGGTCGCCCATGCCGCGCCGCCAAACATGCCGAAATGTTGCGCTCTGCACCGCGATGTGTGCGGCGCTTGTGCTGGCGGGCTGCTCGGTCAGCCCCAGTCTGCGCGATGCGCGCGCCGACCTGCCCACCAGCATTGCCGGGCTGGACTGGCCGCAGCTTCTGCCGATCGGCAGCTTTGCGCGCAGCACCCCTGCCCGCCTGCCCGATGATCCGGCCAGCATTGCCGCCCGCGCCGCCAGTCTGCGCGCCCGTGCCGCCGCCGCCTTTGCCGCGCCCGTGCTTACGCCCGCACGCCGCGCCGCCCTGCTTGCGGCACTTGCACGCAATGCCGGCTAGGCGCTCGATTTTCCCTATTCAGCCCGCTTGCCTGCCGCTATAACCCAGCGCGAACCCCAGCCGGAACCCCGCCAGATGACCGAAGACTTCTACCGCATCAAACGCCTGCCACCCTATGTGTTTGCCGAGGTGAACCGCCTCAAGGCCGCCCAGCGCGCGGCGGGGGTGGATATCATCGATTTTGGCATGGGCAATCCGGATATGGATACACCGCCCCATATCGTCCAGAAGCTGATCGAGACCGTGCAAAAGCCCCGCACGCATCGCTATTCCGCCTCGCGCGGCATTCCGGGGCTGCGCCGGGCTCAGGCCGGCTATTATGCGCGCCGCTTCGGTGTCACGCTCAACCCCGAAACCGAGGTCATCGCCACCCTTGGCTCGAAAGAGGGGCTGGCCAACCTTGCTATGGCCATCACCGCACCGGGCGATGTGATGCTGGTGCCCAACCCCAGCTACCCGATCCACCCTTACGGCTTCATGATCGCCGGTGGCACCTTGCGCCATGTGCCCGCGCAGGTGAACGGGCGTTTCGACCCCGAAGATTACCTTCGCGCGCTTGACCGCGCCGTCGCCCATTCCGTGCCCAAGCCGGTGGCGCTGGTGGTCAACTTCCCCTCCAACCCTACCGCGCAGGTCTGCGACCTTGCCTTTTACGGCGAACTCATCAAATTCGCCAAAAAGCACCATCTCTGGGTGCTGTCCGACCTTGCCTATGCCGAGATTTACTTCGACGACACGCCGCCGCCCTCGATTCTGCAAATCGAAGGTGCGCGCGATGTGGCGGTGGAGTTTACCTCGCTGTCCAAAACCTATTCCATGCCCGGCTGGCGCATGGGCTTTGCCGTGGGCAATGAACGGCTGATCGGCGCGCTTACCCGCATCAAATCCTACCTCGATTACGGTGCATTCACCCCCGTGCAGGTGGCCGCAGCCGCCGCGCTGAACGGGCCGGATGATTGCATCGACGAGATCCGCGCCACCTATAAAGCCCGTCGCGATGTGCTGATCGATGCGATGGGCCGCGCCGGTTGGGACATTCCCCCGCCCCCCGCCACAATGTTTGCTTGGGCGCCGGTTCCGGCCGCCTTTGCCGAGATTGGCAGCATGGGCTTTTCCAAAATTCTTTTGGCGGAAGCGGGCGTAGCTGTTGCGCCCGGCATCGGTTTCGGTGAATACGGCGAAGGCTATGTGCGCCTTGGCCTTGTGGAAAACGAACACCGTATCCGCCAGGCGGCGCGCGGCGTCAGGAAAGTGTTGCAGAACGCCCCGGCCCTGCTGGCGGCATATGCAAATGGACAAAAGGACTGATCACATGACTGCACCCCATTCCCCGGCCCCCTTGCGCATTGCCATTGCCGGGCTTGGCACCGTGGGTGCTGGTATTGTGAAAATCGTGCAAAAACATGGCGATATGCTGGCCGCCCGCGCGGGCCGGCCCATTGTCATTACCGCCATTTCCGCGCGTTCCCGCTCCAAGAACCGGGGCGTCAAGCTCGATGGATACGCCTGGGAGGATGACCCGATCGCGCTCGCCCGCCGCCCCGACGTCGATCTGGTGGTCGAGGTAATGGGCGGCGAAGACGGCCCCGCCAAGGCCTGCGTCGAAAACTCGCTGAAATTCGGCAAGCATGTCGTCACCGCCAACAAGGCCTTGCTGGCCAAACACGGCAATATGCTGGCCGCATTGGCCGAAGATTGCGCAGTGTCCTTGCGGTATGAGGCCGCCATCGCCGGCGGCATCCCGATCATCAAATCGCTTGGCGAAGGGCTGGCGGGCAACGACATCACCCGCGTGATGGGCGTGATGAACGGCACCTGCAACTACATCCTGACCGTGATGGAGGCGACCGGCGCCGATTATGCCGATGTGCTGGCCGCCGCCCAGGCCAAAGGCTATGCCGAGGCCGACCCCGAAACCGATGTCGGCGGCTATGACGCGGCCCACAAGCTTGCCGTTCTGGCCGCCCTGGCCTTTGGCACCAAGGTCGATTATTCCGGTGTTACGATCGAGGGCATCGAGCGTATTTCGCTCCCCGACATCCACAATGCCCGCGACATGGGCTATCGCATCAAGTTGCTGGGCGTTGCGCGGATGAATGCCGACGGGCTGGAACAGCGGATGCAGCCCTGCCTTGTGCCCGCCAACTCGCCGCTTGGCCAGTTGGAAGGTGTCACCAATATGGTGGTGGTCGAGGGCGATTTCATCGGCCAGATCGTCGCCTCCGGCCCCGGCGCCGGTGAAGGGCCGACCGCCAGCGCCATCATGGGCGATATCGTCGATATCGCGCGCGGGTTGACCATGCCGACCTTCGGCATTCCGGCGGGCGAACTTGCGGGCGCACCGCGCTCGGCCTCGGGTTCGGATGCCGAATATTACCTGCGCTTTGCCCTGCTCGATGCGCCAATGGTGCTGTCGCGCGTCACCGGCATTCTGGGCACGCATGGTGTGTCGATCGACCGTTGCCGCCAGTATGACCATGATGGCGATACCGCGCCCCTGCTCATCGTGACCCACACCACGCCGCGCGCCGTGCTGGATGCGGCATTGGCGGAAATCAGCGCACTTGAGGCTTGCCTCGCAGCGCCTGTGGCGATCCGCATCGAGAATGTATAAATAGGCATCACGAGTGAAACTCCGTTGGAGGAATTTGAATGACTATCCTGAAAACCACCCTTGTTCTGGCTGCAATGGCAACCCCGCTCATGGCCCAGACCGAAGATGAGAACCGCGCCAACCTTGCAATGGCCATTTCCATGCAGGGCTTTGACTGCGCGCGCATCGAAGGCAACACCACCGCCACCGACGTCGCCAATGTCTATACCGTGATGTGCAAAACCAATTCCGATGCCGATGCCTGGTATCAGATCAATATCGAAAACTTCGAGATTTCCCCCATGCAGCAGGCCCAATGATAGATTCCGCCCTCTTCGCCGACCGGATGCTGTCACTCGGGCTTGCCCGTGTGTCTGAAGCCGCCGCCATCGCCTCGGCCCGGCTTATTGGCTCGGGCAATGAAAAAGCCGCCGATCAGGCCGCGGTCGATGCCATGCGCAGCCAGCTCAACCTGCTGGATATTGCCGGTGTCGTGGTCATTGGCGAAGGCGAGCGGGACGAAGCGCCGATGCTTTACATTGGCGAAGAGGTGGGCACGGGCAACGGCCCGGGCGTTGACATTGCGCTCGACCCGCTGGAAGGCACGACCCTCACCGCCAAGGACATGCCCAACGCGCTGGCGGTCATCGCGATGGGGCCGCGCGGCTCCATGCTCCATGCGCCCGATGTCTATATGGACAAGCTGGCCATCGGCCCGGGCTTCGCGCCCGATATTGTGTCGCTCGACATGTCCCCGACCGAGCGTATCGCCGCACTGGCCGCCGCCAAGGGCTGCAAACCGGCCGATCTGATGGTCTGCGTGCTGGAACGCCCCCGCCACGAAGACCTCGTGCGCGAAATCCGCGCCACGGGCGCGCGCATCCGCCTGATCACCGATGGCGATGTGGCGGGCGTTATCCACTGCGCCGAGACCGCCAAGACCGGCATCGATATGTATATGGGCTCGGGCGGGGCGCCCGAAGGGGTGCTGGCCGCGGCCGCGCTCAAATGCATGGGCGGGCAAATTCAGGGCCGCTTGCTGTTTCGCAATGATGATGAACGTGGCCGCGCCGCCAAGGCGGGTATCAGCGACCTCAACAAGATCTACCGCCGCGATGACATGGTCACCGCCGATGTGATTTTCGCCGCCACCGGCGTGACCGATGGCTCTGTCGTGCGGGGCGCGCGGCGTGACGGGGATTATCTGGAAACCGAAACCCTGCTCATGCGCTCCAAAACCGGCTCGGTCCGGCGGCTGTTCTACCGCGTGCGGATCGACGACAACTAAGGCAGCGCGGCAACCCTGCGCCTGCCGCAGCCTTGCGCCCGCGCTGCCCTGCACCGTTTCGCGGCCCTTGTGCCGCACCCGACAGCGATAGGCGCGCGCAATGACCACAGCCCTGATTCTGATCGATATTCAACGCGGCTTTGACGCCCCCCAGTGGGGCGCGCGCAACAACCCGCAAGCCGAGGCCAATGCCGCCCGCCTGCTGGCTGCATGGCGGGGGCGCGGCGCGCCAATCTTCCATATCCGCCATATGTCTACCGAAAAGGGCAGCCCGCTCACCGGCGATGGCGCCGAATTCAAGCCCGAAACCATGCCGCAAAGCAACGAACCCATTATCGAGAAATCGGTCAATTCCGCCTTTATCGGCACCGATTTGCAGGCGCGGCTCAAGGGCATCCCCGGGCTGGTGATCTGCGGGCTGACCACGCCGCATTGCGTGTCCACCACCTGCCGCATGGCCGCCAATCTTGGCTTTGAGGTCACGCTCGCCCATGATGCCTGCGCGGCCTTCGCCTCCAACGCCAATACGCGCTGGCAGGCGGGCCAGATGCCCATGCGCCCGCTGACCTCCGCCGCCATCCACGCTGCCGCCATTTCGCAAATCCACGGCGAATTCGTCACCGCCAAACCCACGGCCGCACTGGTATGAGCGCGTTTCTCGGCGTTGAAACCTCGCTTACCGGCCGGTGCTGGTTTGGCCCGGATGACGATGTTCTGCGCCGCGCCGCCCAGCTTGTGCAGCAGGCCGACCTGTCCGAACCGCTGGCGCGCATTCTGGCCGCGCGCGGCATCGCCCCCGCCGAGGCGGCCGCGCATCTGGCCCCCACGCTGCGCGCGCTCATGCCCGACCCTTTGCGCCTGCGCGATATGGAAAGGGCCGCCGCACGCTTTCTGGCCGCCATGCAAGGCGCTGAACGCATTGCGATTTTCGCCGATTACGATGTCGATGGCGGCGCTTCGGCCGCGCTGATCCTGCGCTATCTGCACGCCCGCGGCCAAACCGCCACGCTTTACATCCCCGACCGGATTGAAGAAGGCTACGGCCCCAATACCCCCGCCATGCAGGCACTTGGCGCGGCGCATGACCTGATCATCTGCGTTGATTGCGGCACGCTCAGCCACGCGCCCATCGCCGCGGCGGGCTGCGATGTGCTGGTGCTTGACCACCATCTTGGCGGCGAAACTCTGCCCCGCGCCCATGCTGTGGTCAACCCCAACCGGCAGGATGAGGACGGGGCGCTTGGCTATCTTTGCGCGGCGGGTGTGGTGTTTCTGTTCCTTGCCCAAACCAACCGTTTGTTGCGCGACGCGGGCGCCGACACGCCCGACCTGATGGGCCTGCTCGACATGGTCGCGCTGGCCACGGTGGCCGATATCGCCCCGCTCATCGGGTTCAACCGCGCGCTGGTGCGCCAGGGGCTTTCCATCATGGCGCAGCGCGGCCATATCGGGCTGGCGGCACTGGCCGATATGGCCGGGCTGAACCGCGCGCCCGAAGCCTACCACCTCGGCTATCTGCTTGGCCCGCGCATCAATGCCGGTGGCCGTGTTGGCGCGGCTGATCTGGGCGCGCGGCTGCTGGCCACACAAGATGCGACCGAGGCGCAGAGCCTTGCCAAACGGCTCGATGTGCTGAACGCCGAGCGCCGCGCGATCGAGGCCGAGGTGCTGCAATCCGCCATCGCCCAGGCCGAAAGCCGCAGCACCGGCGGCGCGCTGGTCTGGGCGGCGGGCGCGGGCTGGCACCCCGGCGTGGTCGGCATCGTCGCGGCGCGACTGAAAGAGCGTTTCAACCGCCCCGCCGTGGTCATCGGGCTTGATGGCGGCATCGGCAAGGGCTCGGGCCGTTCCGTCAACGGGGTCGACCTTGGCGGTGCCATTGCCAAACTGGTGCGCGAAGGGCTGTTGGAGGCCGGTGGCGGGCATAAAATGGCCGCGGGCCTTACCGTGGCCGAGGGCCAGCTTGCCGCCGCAATGGACCGGCTCACCGCCCTGCTGCACGCCCAGGGTGCCGCCGCGCCCGGCCCGCGCGATCTGCACCTGACCGCAACCATAGGTGCAGGCACCGCCACACCCGATTTTCTGGAAGATATCGCCCGCGCCGGCCCGTTCGGTGCTGCCGCCCCGGCCCCGCGCTTTGCCATTGCCGCAGCCCGCATCAGCTTTGCCAAACGCGCGGGCGAAACCCATTTGCGCCTGACCCTGACCGACGGTCACGCCAAGCTCGACGCCATCGCCTTTGGCGCCTTCACCACCCCGCTTGGTGCCGCGCTCCAAGCGCATGGCGGCGCACCGTTCCATTTTGCCGGGCGGCTGGAAATCGACGATTGGGGCGGGCGGCGGCGCGCGAAACTGCAACTTGAGGACGCCGCCCCGGCGCATTAGCCGCCCCCCGGCCCCTGGCCGAAAATTTTCGCCACAATCTCGAAAAAGCCTCTTGCATCGCGTGGCGCGGGTCAGTAAATACCCCTCACCAGAGCCGGATGCGCCCTTCGTCTATCGGTTAGGACTCCAGATTTTCATTCTGGCAAGAGGGGTTCGATTCCCCTAGGGCGTACCAGCTCTGGTTAACACTCCTCTAATATTTCAGCTGATTTTCTGCGCGCAAAATATGCGCGTTTTGACACGCTAAACGCACAAAAGGGCCGCTAAACGGCCCTTGAAAGTGGCTTGACTCTGCCGTTTTGCACGAAAATGCGGTTACATTGTAACTTTAAGCGCCCGAAACGCGGTTACAATGTAACTTCTAGCCTACATGCCAAGCGCTTCACGATAAAGCTGCAACACGGCCTCTTCCTCGGAAATTTCGGCAGGGTCTTTCTTGCGCAGCGAGACGATCTTGCGCAGCACCTTGGTGTCATAGCCCCGGCCCTTTGCCTCGGCCATCACCTCTTTCTGCTGGTCGGCAAGGTCTTTCTTTTCCACCTCAAGCCGTTCAAAACGCTCGACAAAAGCGCGAAGCTCCGTGGCGGTAATGCGATATTGGCTGGGGTTGGAATTGTCGTCGTCGGTCACGTCCATTATGCTTTTCCGCCTTGATTGGTTGGTTCGGCGCGACCCTAGCGAGGGCGGCGAAAATCGGCAAGCCCTGCTTGCGCTCTGGCCCCGCTTGCTCTAGCTAACCCCCAAGAAAACAAGGACATATGACCATGCAAATTCTTATCTGGGCGGGGGCCGGGCTGGCCGGTTTGGGGCTGATCGGGGTGCTGATCAGCCTGCTGATGGCCTATCGGCTGAAATCCTCACCGCTGAGTGCAGCGGAAAACGCGCCGCGATTCCGGACCGTCTACCTGATCAACGCGCTGGCAATGGGCGTGTTTTTTCTGGGCTTCATGGTGTCGATGCTTGGGATTTTTCTTTAAGTTTCAATCTCTTGCAACGTATTGGCCAGCAGTGCCAATGCGCGTGGCGACGAAAAACGATGATCCGCGCCTTTCACCAGGACCAGCCGGATATCTTGGCCCTGCAAATGATCAAACAGGGTCTGCGCCACGCTTGGCGGCACATCGACATCGGCAGAACCCTGCAACAGGCGCACCGGCACATTCAGGTGCAAATCATCGCGTAAAACCAAATGGTTACGGCCATCCTCTATCAGCTTTCGGGTAATGATATAGGGGCCATCGCCATAGTCTGACGGCAGTTCGACGCGGCCCTTGTTCAGCAGATCGGCGCGCTGTTCGGCACCAAAGCCGGCCCACATCGAATCTTCCGTAAAATCGGGGGCAGCGGCAATGCCGATGAAGCCGGCCAGCCGTTCGGGCATGGCACGCGCCACCAGCAGCCCGATCCAGCCGCCCATAGACGAGCCAACCAATATTTGCGGGCCGGTGGTTTTTTCAGCAATGATATCAATGGCATCGCGCGCCCAATCGCCGATGCAGCCATCCTCGAACGCACCGGATGACGCGCCGTGCCCGGTATAGTCGAACCGCAGAAAGGCGCGGCCATGCGCTTCGGCCCAGCCCTGCAGGAACTGCGCCTTTGTGCCGGTCATGTCGGACTTGAAACCACCCAGAAACACCACGCCCGGCCCGGCACCCGGTGTTTGATGAAAGGCAATGGCGCGCCCATCGGGCATTGTATGTGTTGAATATGTCATGGCGGCAGAATGCACGGAATGCCGGGCGATTCAAGCGGTTGACATGGCCGTTCTGCACGCTAATTCTGCAACTCCAACACCACAACCGGGCGTTTCGTAGGCGCCAAGTAACGAAAGGATACGGCTATGGCCGAAAGCATTTCCCTGACTCTGCCCGATGGGGCCAAGCGCGACTACCCTGCCGGCATTACCGGCGGCGAGGTTGCCGCCGATATTTCCAAATCGCTCGCCAAGGCGGCATTGGCCTGTTCGATTGACGGGCGGCTGGCCGATTTGTCGGAGCCGATTGTGGCCGATGCCCGCTTTGCGCTGCACACGGTGAAGGATGAAACGATCGCGCTGGAACTGATCCGCCATGACTGCGCGCATGTCATGGCGCGCGCCGTGCAGGAGCTTTGGCCCGATGTGAAGGTCACGATCGGCCCGGTCATCAAGAACGGCTGGTATTACGACTTTGACCGCGCCGAGCCGTTTTCGCCAGAAGACCTTGAAGTTATTGAGAAAAAGATGCGCGAGATCATCGCCGCGCGCGATGCCGTGCGCTTTGAGGTCTGGGACCGCGACCGCGCTTTGGCGCATTACAAGGCCACGAACGAGCCCTTCAAGGTGGAGCTGGTCGAGGCGATTCCCGAAGGCGAGGACATCCGCATGTATTGGCACGGCCATTGGCAAGACCTGTGCCGTGGCCCGCATCTGGTGCATACGGGGCAAATTCCGGCCGATGCCTTCAAGCTGATGAATGTGGCCGGGGCCTATTGGCGCGGCGATTCCAGCCGCGAACAGTTGCAACGCATTTACGGCGTGGCCTTCCGGCACAAGGATGACCTGAAGGCGCATCTGCATATGCTGGAGGAGGCCGCCAAGCGCGACCACCGCAAGCTCGGGCGCGAGATGGACCTGTTCCACATGCAGGAAGAAGCCCCCGGCATGGTGTTCTGGCACCCGAATGGCTGGACGGTTTACCAGGAATTGCAGCAATATATGCGCCGACGCCAGCGTGGTGCGGGCTATGTGGAGGTGAACACGCCGCAGGTGGTGGACCGCAAGCTGTGGGAAGCTTCGGGCCATTGGGAAAACTACCAGGAACACATGTTCATTGTGGAGGTGGATGAGGACCATGCGCGCGAAAAGCGCATCAACGCGCTGAAACCCATGAACTGCCCCTGCCATGTGCAGATTTATAACCACGGGCTGAAATCCTATCGCGACCTGCCGTTGCGCATGGCGGAATTTGGCGCCTGCAACCGGTATGAGCCTTCGGGCGCGCTGCACGGCATCATGCGCGTGCGCGGCTTTGTGCAGGATGATGCGCATATTTTCTGCGAGGAACGCCAGATCGAGGCGGAAACCGAAGATTTCATCAATCTTTTGGCCAGCGTTTACAAGGATTTGGGGTTTGAGAACTTCAAGGTGAAGTTTTCCGACCGGCCGGAAAAGCGCGCAGGTTCTGACGATACCTGGGATCGTGCCGAAGGTGCGCTGCGCAACGCCACCGAGGCGGCGGGCTATGCCTATGAGCTGAACCCCGGCGAAGGTGCGTTCTACGGGCCGAAGCTGGAATTTGTTCTGACAGACGCCATTGGCCGGGACTGGCAATGCGGCACGCTGCAGGTGGATTTCGTGCTGCCCGAACGGCTGGATGCAACCTATATCGGCGAAGATGGCAACAAGCACCGCCCGGTCATGCTGCACCGCGCGATTGTGGGCAGTTTTGAGCGGTTTCTTGGCATTCTGATCGAGGAACATGCCGGCAAACTGCCCTTCTGGCTGGCCCCGCGCCAGGTGGTTGTGGCGGCGATCGTGTCGGATGCCGATGCCTATGTGCATGAGGTTGTGGCCGCTTTGCGCGCCGCCGGTGTGCGGGCCGAGGCCGATTGCCGGAATGAGAAGATAAACTACAAGGTCCGCGAACATTCGCTGACCAAGGTGCCCGCGATTCTGGCCGTGGGCATGAAAGAGGTTGAGGAGCGTACCGTCTCCATCCGCCGGTTGGGCGAGCAGGGCAGCAAGGTTGTGGGGCTGGATGAGGCTGTGGCCGCGCTGAAGGGCGAGGCGACGCCGCCGGATCTGGCCTGATGTCAATTGAGGGTATGAGCTGTTCCGCCACGATGTTGAAGATGGCCGCGTCTGGCTTGCGCCTGGGCTTTGCGGCGAGCGGCGGTTTTCATCAGAAGACCTAGCCCTTGATGAGGTACTGCGGTAGGCTGGATGGTTGAACAGCGACTGATCACAGCAATTTGCCAAGTACCAAGCCGTCAAAATTCATGACCCGCGCCTAATAGCGTGCAGAAACAGAAGCGGCTCGTAAACGATTGTTTTTTCTGGTTTTTGATCGGCCTCTAAAAAGTGATTAGCAGATATATTAACCAGCAGTCGCCGTGTTGAACTTTGCAAGTAGTGTTAAAAGGTTGGCATTTGCACGTCCCCAGCCAATCCAGGTCGCACTTGTCAGATCGCTTTCTGGCATAAATTCTACCCCCGAAAAACTTGGGAAATTGAGTATTTTCATGTAAATGGTCGTTCCATCACTACATGGCACCGGGCCGCCCCCGCCGCCACCCGGAAGCGAACTGACTTGCGCTTCGCAAGTTACACCAGTCAACGTCATGTCCGACAGGTTGATCTGATAGACCTTCGTTTGAGCTACAAAACCTACACCACCTAGTATTCCTGGTGCCCAGAATGAACCCCAATATCCGGTGAACGATCCATCTGCGTTCCGCATAACCGCAGCTGCTGGCGTGCCGCGCACCGCTGGCAGAGGAACGTTTACTTCGCTAGGGCCGCTTAAGGTCGGTTGAGGGCTTACCTCAGCACATCCATTTAAGCCTGTTAAAACAATCGCAACAAATGCAAAAACAATACTCAGCTTCATTTTTCTCTTCACTTTTGCGCATCGTTAAGTTTCGCTGATGATACCATAGTGGCAGGAAATAGCTAACAGATAAATTTTGCCCAACAGATCATATTCAAACCTTGTAATATGTTTCAGCGCCCTATATAACACCTATCAGATGTGAAAAACGGAGCGCAGCATGTCCCCCCCCAATTCGCCCAGAGTTCAGGCCTTTTTTGATGAGGCGACCAATACCGTTTCCTATGTGGTGATGGACCCGAACAGCAAAGCCTGTGCGATTGTCGATTCGGTTCTCGATTTCGACTATGCCTCGGGCCATACCGATACGCGCAGCGCCGATGCGATTGTGGCCTATGTGAAGGCGCATGGGCTGGATGTGGACTGGCTGCTGGAAAGCCATGTCCATGCCGACCATCTTTCGGCCGCGCCCTATTTGCAGCAGCAGGTGGGTGGCAAGATCGGGATTGGGGACCAGATTACCGTGGTGCAGGATACGTTCGGCAAGGTGTTCAACGCCGGCACCGAGTTTCAGCGCGATGGCAGCCAGTTCGACAGGCTGTTCAAGGAAGGCGACAGGTTTGAAATTGGCGGGCTTTCGGGGCGCGTGATGCACACGCCCGGCCATACGCCCGCCTGCCTGACCTATGTGATTGAAGACGCAGCCTTTGTGGGCGATACGATGTTCATGCCCGATTTCGGCACGGCGCGCTGCGACTTTCCCGGTGGTTCGGCCGAGAATCTTTACAAGTCCATACAGAAAATTCTGACCCTGCCGGATGCGACCCGCATTTTTGTGGGCCATGACTATAAGGCGCCGGGGCGCGAGGAATTTGCCTGGGAAACCACGGTGGCCGAGCAACGCGCGCTGAATGTGCATGTCGGCGCTGGCAAAAGCATCGAGGATTTCGTTTCGATGCGCAATGCGCGCGATGCAAGCCTTGGAATGCCGCGGCTGATCGTGCCGTCGATTCAGGTGAATATGCGGGCCGGAAAAATGCCCGCGCCTGAAAACGACGGAAATGTTTACCTGAAAGTGCCGGTGAACCGGCTTGGAGGACCAAAATGAACCTGAACAAACTGAGCGACACGTTTTCAGCCACCGGCCAGCTTGACGTGAACGATATTGCCGCCGTCAAGGCCGCCGGGTTTGGCACCGTCATCTGCAACCGTCCCGATGGCGAGGAGGCGGGCCAGCCCACCGCAGCGATGATCGAGGCGGCCTGCGCCGATCATGGTCTGGCGTTTCACTATGTGCCGATGACCCCTGCCGGGCCGGGGCCAACCACGGTTGCAGATTTTGCCGCCGCGCTGAACGGGGCCAGTGGCAATGTGCTTGGCTATTGCAAATCTGGCGGCCGTGCGGCCATGCTTTATAAAGCCACGCGCTAGAAATTTGCAGCGCCTTCGGGCGCTGCCCTGCCCGCTTTCGGTGCCTTCATGACAATTTCGAAACTCTTCCCCATTCTGACATGGGGGCGCGACTATTCGCGCCAAACGCTGGAAAATGACCTGCTGGCGGCGGTGATTGTGACGATCATGCTGATCCCGCAATCGCTGGCCTATGCGCTGCTGGCGGGCCTGCCGGCACAGGTGGGGCTTTATGCCTCGATCGCGCCTTTGGTGATTTATGCGCTGTTTGGCACAAGCCGCGCGCTGGCGGTGGGGCCAGTGGCTGTCACCTCGCTGATGACGGCGGCGGCCGTGGGCGAGTTGGCCGCACAGGGCACGCCGGAATATCTGGGTGCAGCGATTGCGCTGGCCTTCCTGTCGGGGCTGATGCTGCTGGCGATGGGGGCGCTGCGATTGGGATTTCTGGCGAATTTCCTGTCGCATCCGGTGATTTCGGGCTTTGTCACCGCTTCGGGGCTGATCATTGCCGCCAGCCAGCTGCGCCATATTCTGGGCGTGCCGGGGGGTGGGCATAATCTGGTCGAGCTTGCGGGCTCGATCTGGGCCAATATTGGCGCGATCAACCTGCCAACCGTGGTCATCGGGGTGTTTGCCACGGCGTTTTTATTCTGGTCGCGCAAGGCGCTGAAGCCGCTTCTGGTGGCGCGCGGGGCCAGGCCACGGCTGGCCGATCTGCTGACCAAGGCGGCACCTGTGGCTTTGGTGGCGGCAACAACGCTGGCGACATGGGCGCTGGGCCTTGCGGGTGCGGGCGTGGCGATTGTGGGCGAAATTCCCAGCGGATTGCCCAGGCCGACCCTGCCGCCGCTTGACCTTGCGCTGTGGATGCAGATCGCGACGCCCGCGCTGCTGATTTCCATTGTCGGCTATGTCGAAACCATTTCGGTGGCGCAAACCCTGGCTGCCAAGCGCCGCCAGCGGATTGACCCGGATCAGGAGCTTATTGCGCTGGGCGCGGCGAATATTGGCGCGGCGGCATCAGGCGGCTTTCCGGTCACTGGCGGGTTTTCACGCTCGGTCGTGAATTTCGAGGCCGGGGCGCAAACCCCGGCGGCCGGCGCGTTCACGGCGGTGGGCATTGCGGCGGCGGCGGTGTTTCTGACCCCGCTGCTGCACTATCTGCCCAAGGCCACGCTGGCGGCAACCATCATCGTGGCGGTGCTGTCGCTGGTCGATCTGGGCGCATTGGCGCGCAGCTTTCGCTATTCACGCGGCGATTTCGCGGCGATGCTGGCCACCATTCTGGTGACGCTTGGCACGGGGGTGGAAAGCGGCATTCTGGCGGGGGTCGGCCTGTCGATCTTCCTGCATCTTTACCGCAGCTCGCGCCCGCATTTTGCCGTGGTCGGGCAGGTGCCGGGCACCGAGCATTTCCGCAATGTGAACCGCCACGAGGTTGTGGTCAGCCCGACGATCTACTCCATCCGTTTTGATGAAAGCCTGTTTTTCGCCAATGCGCGGTTTATCGAAGACCGGATCAATGCCGCCGTGGCCGCAAACCCCGCCATCCGCCATGTGGTGCTGGTCTGTCCGGCGGTGAATTTCATCGACCTGTCGGCGCTGGAAAGCCTTGAGGCGGTGAATGCGCGGCTGAAAGAGGCGGGGATCAAGCTGCATTTATCCGAGGTGAAGGGCCCGGTGATGGACCGCTTGCAGCGCAGCCATTTCCTGCAAGAGCTTGGCGGGCAGGTGTTTTTAACGCAATACGATGCGATTTGCGCGCTGGATGAGGGATGCGCGCGCAGGGCATTTGCGGCGCGGCGGGGTGGTGTGTGATCGGGGCGGCGGGAAAGCTGCGCAATGAATGCGGCCAAAGAGGTGCGCAATGAATGCGCACCCTACGGGTGATGGACACTCGCTGATGTAAGGTGCGCATTTATTGCGCACCTTTTTACCCTACATCCAACCCGGCTTGCGCTTTTCAAAAAACGCGGCAATCCCCTCGGTGGCTTCGGGGTTTTCCCATGTATCGGCAAGGCGTTCGATGGTGGCATCGATCACTTCGCCTGTAATTGGTGCGCCAAGGCTGCGGGCCAGCGCCTTGGCGGCCGCCACTGCGCCGGGGGCGCAGGCGAGATAGGCTTCGGCTTCGCGCATCGCCGCATCCATCAGCGCATTTGGCGCAACCACTTGCGCCACAAGGTCGAGCGCCAGCGCCTCGGCGGCATCAAACCGGCGCGCCGACATGAAGACGCGCCGCGCCTTGCCCTCGCCCATCCGCGCCAGCACATAGGGCGCGATGGTGGCGGGGATCAGGCCAAGGCGGGTTTCGGTCAGGCCGAATTTTGCGGTATCGGCAGCCAGCGCGATATCGCAGACCGAGGCCAGGCCCACGCCACCGCCAAAGGCTGCGCCATTGATCGCGCCAATCAGCGGTTTGGGCATGGTGTTGAGCGTGTTGAGCATATCGGCCAGCCGCCGCGCCTCGGCCATGCGTTGCGGGCGGGTTGCGGATATCTGCTTGCGCATCCAGCCAAGGTCGCCGCCCGCGCAGAAGCTGGCCCCCTGCCCGGTCAGGATAACCGCGCGCACGCCAGTATCGGCCCCGAGCGCGCTTGCCGCGGCGGCGAGATCATCCATCATCTGCGCATCCATTGCGTTATGCATATCGGGGCGGTTCAGCGTGAGGGTGACAATGCCACGCGCATCGCGACTTTCCAGCAAGGTGGCATGGCTCATTGGCGCAATCCTTTGGCGAATTGGGCGGCGGCGGCAAGTTTTGCGCTGTCGAGCCCGGTTTCAAAGCCCAGCATTTTAAGCATCGCATCTACCTTCAGCGTGTCGACATTGCCCGCAGCCCCCGGCGCATAGGGGCAGCCGCCAAGCCCGCCAACGGCGGCATCGAAGGCGCGCAGCCCCTTGTCGAGCGCAACGCCGATATTTTCCAGCGCGCGGCCCGCCGTGTCGTGGAAATGCCCGGCAAGCTGGCTGGCGGGCAGTTGCGCCAGCACGGCATCGAGCATCTGGGCAGTGGTTTCGGGCCGGGCCTGGCCGATTGTATCGCCCAGCGAGATTTCGCTACAGCCCAATGCGGCCAGTCTGGTCGCAATTTCAGCCACGGCGCGGGGGGCAATCGCGCCTTCATAGGGGCAGTCTGTAACGCAAGACACGTAGCCGCGCAGCGCCAATCCGTCACGCGCCGCTGCTTCGGCCACGGGTTTGAACCGCGCAAGGCTTTCAGCGATCGAGCAGTTGATGTTTTTCTGGGAAAAACTTTCTGAAGCCGAGCCGAAAATCGCCACGCCATCGGCACCAGCGGCGCGCGCCGCCGCGTAGCCCTGCATATTCGGGGCCAGAACCCAATAGGTAACGCCGGGCGCGCGGGTTATGCCGGCCATCACCTCCGCCGCATCGCCCATTTGCGGCACCCATTTGGGGGAAACGAAGCTCGTCGCCTCGATGGCGTCAAAACCACAGGCCGAAAGCTGGTTGATGAGCGAAATCTTGTCGGGCGTTGGCACGAGCCGCGCCTCGTTTTGCAACCCGTCGCGCGGGGCCATTTCAACGATGCGGACCTGCTCAGCCATCTTGCGGCTCCATTTCCAGCAGCAGCGCGCCGTCGATCACCTGCGCACCGGCGGCGACATGCACAGCGGCGATGGTGCCATCGCGCGGGGCGGCCATTGTATGTTCCATCTTCATGGCTTCCAGCACCATAAGGGCTGCGCCTTTTTTCACCACCTGCCCGGCCGCAGCACTGACCAGCTTCACAAGCCCGGGCATGGGCGCGCGAATGGTATCGCCGCCCGCCTCGTCGGCGCTTGCGCCCGGCTGGGTTATGGTCGCGCCATAGTGCTGACCTTGGGCAAACACGTCGACCCGGTCGCCAAAGCGCAGCAGGGTGGCGGTGAACTGCCTGCCCGCCGTGACACGCCATGCGGGGCCAGCAGGGGCAAGTTGCAGGGTTTCATCGCCCACCTGAAAGCGGTTCGGGCCAAGCGAGGTGACGGAAATATCTTCGCCCTCCAGCACCACATGGCGGGTAAGCGGCGCCCATTGGGTAAAGCCCGCATGGGGCTGCGGGTTGGGCAGGTTGAGCGCCGCCAGTGCTGCCAGCGCGCGCAAGGCGGGGTTGGGGGTGCCCATGTCGCGCAGCGCCTCAAGATCACGCGCAATCAGCCCGGTATCGACCTGCCCTTGCGCAAACCCGCTATGGCGGCAAAGCGCGCCAAGAAAGCCGATATTGGTGGTCAGGCCCGCGATTTCGGTTTCCCCCAAAGCGCGGCCAAGGCTGGCAAGGGCGATGGCACGGTCGGGGCCATGCACGGTAAGCTTGGCGATCATCGGGTCGTAGAAGGGCGAAATATCATCGCCCTGCCGCACGCCGGTATCCACGCGCGCGCCTGTGCCGAATTTCAGGTGGTGCAGATGGCCGGTGGCGGGCAGAAAGTCGCGCGCGACATCCTCGGCATAGATCCGCGCCTCAAAGGCATGGCCGTTGAGCGGGATGTCTTCCTGCGCCAGTGGCACGGGCTGGCCCGCGGCCACACGCAACTGCCATTCGACCAGATCAACGCCGGTAATTGCCTCTGTCACCGGGTGTTCGACCTGCAGGCGCGTGTTCATTTCCATGAACCAGAACCCGTTTTCGCGCAGCCCGCCCGCCCCGTCGACGATGAATTCCACCGTGCCCGCGCCGGAATAGCCGATGGCCTTGGCCGCCTTCACCGCCGCCTGCCCCATTGCGGCGCGCACGGCCTCGGTCATCCCCGGGGCGGGGGCTTCCTCGATCACCTTTTGGTGGCGGCGTTGCAGCGAGCAATCACGCTCATGCAGGTAAACCGCTTCGCCGTGATTATCGCCAAACACCTGAATTTCAATGTGGCGGGGGTTGAGGATGTATTTCTCGATCAGCACCGCCGCATCGCCAAAACTGGCCTTGCCCTCGCGCGCGGCTCCGGCAAGGTTTTCGGCAAAATCGGCGGGGTCATCGACGCGCCGCATCCCCTTGCCACCGCCGCCCGCGCGGGCTTTGATTAGAACCGGATAGCCGATTTCGGCGGCGCGTTCGGCCAGAAATGCAGGGTCTTGGTTGGCACCATGATAGCCCGGCACAACCGGCACGCCCGCCTGCTCCATCAGCGCCTTGGCGGCATCCTTCAGGCCCATCGCGCGAATGGCACTGGCGCTGGGGCCGATAAAGGTCAGGCCCGCAGCGGCTATTTTATCCGCAAAATCGGGGTTTTCGGACAGGAAGCCATAGCCCGGATGGATGGCCTGCGCCCCGGTCTCCAGCGCCGCCTGAATGATGACATCGCCCAGCAGATAGCTTTCGCCCACAGGTGCTGCGCCAATGCGCACCGCCTCATCGGCCAGAGCCACATGGCGGGCATTGGCATCGGCGTCGGAATAGACGGCGACCGTGGCCACGCCCATTTTACGAGCGGTGTCGATGATCCGGCAGGCGATTTCGCCACGGTTGGCGATGAGGATTTTCGTGAACATCATTCCATCTCCAAAACCCGCAAGGCCCGGTGTTCATGCGTGAGGGTGGGCGGGTAGGGCCGCGGCTTGCGGATTTTTGCGCGCAACATTACATCCGGAACACGCCGAAACGTGTCTCCTCTACAGGGGCATTAAGGCTGGCGAGCAGGCTGAGCGTTAGCACCTGCCGGGTTTGGCGCGGGTCGATCACGCCGTCATCCCAGAGCCGGGCGGAGGCGTAGAGCGGGTGGCTTTGCTCGTCGAACATTTCGATTGTCGGGCGCTTGAATTCGGCCTCGTCTTCGGCGCTCCAAGAACCGCCCGTGCGCTCGATCCCGTCGCGCTTTACCGTGGCCAGCACGCCTGCGGCCTGCTCGCCGCCCATCACTGAAATGCGGGAATTTGGCCATGTCCACAGGAAGCGCGGGGAATAGGCGCGGCCGGCCATGCCGTAATTGCCCGCACCGAAACTGCCACCGACGAGGATGGTGATTTTCGGCACGTTGGTGGTGGCGACAGCCGTCACCAGCTTGGCCCCGTGGCGGGCAATACCCTCGGATTCATACTTTTGGCCGACCATGAAGCCGGTGATGTTTTGCAAAAACACCAGCGGGATTTTGCGTTGGCTGCACAGTTCCACGAAATGCGCGCCCTTGACCGCGCTTTCCGAAAACAGCACGCCATTATTGGCGATAATGCCGACCGGGATGCCGTTGACATGCGCAAAACCACAGACCAGCGTGGTGCCGAAACGGGCCTTGAACTCGTCAAACTTGCTGGCATCCACCAGCCGCCAGATGACCTCGCGGATGTCATAGGGCGTGCGCAGATCGGCGGGCAGAATATCGAGCAGCTCATCGGGGTTGAGCTTGGGCGGCTCGGCCTTTTGCAGCGCGGCATGGGTTCTTGGGGTAAGGTTGAGCGCGGCGACCGCATCACGCGCCAGTGCCAGCGCATGGGCGTCATCCTCGGCCAGATAATCGGCGACGCCAGACAGGCGGGTATGCACATCGCCGCCGCCGAGATCCTCGGCGCTCACCACCTCGCCCGTTGCGGCCTTCACCAGCGGCGGGCCTGCAAGGAAAATCGTGCCCTGTTCGCGCACGATGATCGAGACATCGGACATGGCCGGCACATAGGCACCACCGGCGGTGCAAGAGCCCATGACCACGGCAATTTGCGCAATGCCCTTGGCCGACATTTGCGCCTGATTGTAAAAAATCCGCCCGAAATGGTCACGATCCGGAAACACCTCGTCCTGATTGGGCAGGTTCGCGCCGCCACTATCAACCAGGTAGATGCAGGGCAGCCGGTTGGCCTCGGCAATCTCCTGCGCGCGGAGGTGTTTTTTCACCGTCATCGGGTAATAGGTGCCGCCCTTGACCGTGGCATCGTTGCACACGACCATGACCCAGTTGCCATGCACCTGCCCGATGCCGGTGATGATCCCCGCGCCGGGTGCCGCCCCATCATACATGCCATGCGCGGCCAGCGCGCCGATTTCCAGAAACGGCGAGCCTGCATCCAGCACCCCGGCCACACGGTCGCGCGGCAGCATCTTGCCGCGCGCAAGGTGGCGCGCGCGGGCCTTCTCACCGCCACCGCCCGCAGACAGCGCGGCGGCTTTGGCGATGGTGCTTAGCAGGGCAAGGTGCTGGTCTTGCTTGCTTGGGGCTTGGTCGTTGGGCACGGGCGGCTCCGATGCTGGCAAGGGGTTGTTACTGCCCCAGATACATGAGTTCGATGATGCGGTCGGCATTCATTTGCAGGGCGCAGTTCGCCTCGATTACCGGCTGGCGGGCAATGTCGGGTTCTGAAAAGCCGATCATGGCGCAGTGGTTATAGGCATAATCCTCCCATCCCTCCTGCGATTTTTCCAGGAAGTCCGGCAGATCATCGGCAATGGCGGAAAGGCGCTCGGCCTGGGCTACGAATAACCCCTCGGCAGGGTAGCGCCATGCGGCGGTTTCGCGCTCGTAACAGGCCAGTTCGGCCTCGGGGTTGGTGGCGGTCTCAAGGCAGGCATTGGCGATCGTGCCGATACAGGCCTGCGGATCGTCACCCGCCGCGCAATCCATCAGCGCCTGCGCATCCTCGGCGCGGTCGGCATGGGCAGTGGTGGCAAGGGTGAGGGTGAGGGCAACAAGTGCTATAAATCGCATGATATATTCCTTTCTAACTATACTCTTTCATCATTTCGCGCCCGATCAACATCCGGCGGATTTCACTCGTGCCAGCGCCAATTTCCATCAGCTTGGCATCGCGGAACAGGCGGGAAACTGCGCTTTCGTTCATGAAGCCGGCGCCGCCCATTGCCTGCACGGCCTGATGGGCCTGTTTCATGGCTTCTTCCGAGGCGTAAAGCACGCAAGCCGCGGCGTCTTGCCTTGTCACCTGGCCACGGTCGCAGGCGGCGGCAACGGCGTAGACATAGGCGCGGGCCGAGTTCATGGCCGTATACATATCGGCGATTTTGCCCTGCATCAGCTGGAAGCTGCCAATCGGCTGGCCGAATTGCTTGCGGCTCGCCAGATAGGGCATAACCTCGTCCAGACAGGCGGCCATGATGCCGGTGCCGATGCCCGACAGCACGACGCGTTCATAATCAAGCCCCGACATCAGCACAGCCACGCCGCGCCCTTCCTCGCCCAGCACGTTTTCAAACGGCACCTCGACATCTTCAAACACCAGCTCTGCCGTGTTGGAGCCGCGCATTCCGAGCTTGTCAAAATGCGGCGAAGTCGAGAAGCCTTTCATGGTTTTTTCAACGATAAAGGCGGTCATGCCGCGCGGGCCGGCATCGGGGTCGGTCTTGGCATAGACAACCAGCGTGTCGGCATCGGGGCCGTTGGTGATCCAGTATTTCGTGCCGTTCAGCACGTAACGGTCGTTGCGTTTCTCGGCGCGCAGTTTCATCGACACAACGTCGGAACCGGCCCCGGCCTCGCTCATTGCCAGCGCACCCACATGTTCGCCGGAAATGAGCCCGGGGAGGTATTTGGCGCGCTGCGCGTCGCTGCCGTTCAGCTTGATCTGGTTCACGCACAGGTTGGAATGCGCCCCGTAAGACAGCGACACCGAGGCCGAGGCGCGGGCGATTTCCTCGACCGCCACGACATGCGCAAGATAGCCCATGCCCGCCCCGCCGAATTCTTCCGGCACGGTTATGCCCAGCAGGCCCATATCGCCCAATTCGCGCCAAAGCGCGGGCGGGAAATGGTTGGATTGGTCGATTTCCGCGGCAAGCGGCTTGATCCGGTCTTGCGCGAAGCGATGCACCATGTCGCGCAGCGCCTCGATATCCTCGCCCAAAGCGAAATTCATGGATGCGTTAAACATGGTGCCCCCCTGTGTGCCCCCCTGTGTTACCCTGTATGAACTGAACATATGTTCAGTTCAAAATCAAGTGAATTGTCAGGCCAGAAACGTGCGCTCGACGAACCAGTAAAGCCCCATGATTGCAATGGCGAGCGAGGCCGGAATGGTGATGGCGGCACGATACCACGGTTTGCGCCCGAACCAGATGCCCACCGCAAGAAAACACAGTGCCACAACGGTGATCTGGCCAATTTCAACGCCGACATTGAAGCCGAGCAGCCCGGCAACCTCGTTGCCCTCGCTCAGCCCGAACTCCTGCAAGACACCGGCAAAGCCCAGACCGTGCAGCAGGCCAAAGCCAAAAATCAGCGCCGGTCGCCAGCGGGTGAGTTTGCTGAAAATCACGTTTTCTATGGCCACATAGGCGATGGACAGCGCGATCAGCGGCTCGACAATTGCCGCGCTGACCTGCACGACGCCAAACAGCCCCAGCGCCAGCGTAATCGTATGGGCCACGGTAAAGGCCGAGATTTGCCACAAGAGCGGGCTGAACCGGGTGGAAAGCAGGAACAAGCCGATCACGAACAGCACATGGTCAATGCCCAAGGGCAGGATATGTTTGAACCCGACGCTGATATAGCTGAAGAAAACCTCGCCGAAAGATTGCTGGATGGCGCCGTCTACGGGCAGCATATCGGTGGTCATGCCGGGCTCCAGATAGACCGAATAGTCTGAACCCTCGTTCATCAGGCGCAGCACGAGCGGGCCGAAACCTGCATCCCAGCCCACCGTCAGCCCGCCACTGGCAGGCAGATCGGCGCGCAGCGTTACGCTGGAATCGCGCAGCAAGGCAATGTCACCCACCGGCCCGGCGCTGGTCTCCACCACTTCTATTGGCAGTGGCGTGCCATCCAATACCGCAAAAATGCTGTTGGCAAAGGCGGCCTTGTCAAAGGCGGCCAGCAGGTCTTCGGGCGGCATGGCGCGCAGCGCTTCATAGCGCGCGGCATTGACGGATTCTGTGGTATTCGCAAGCCCCGGCTCGATATCGGCAACGATGGCTTCAAGGTTCAGGCGGATCTCCAGCCGCAATTCACCCTGCTCAAGGTAAAGATCGGCGATGGCGGGGCGGATTTCATGGGCGCCGGCACTGGCCAGCAGCCCGCTCACGAAAACGAACAGTGACGTGGCGGCAAAGCGCAGTATAGTGGGGGTCATACATATCCTAACGGTAAATCTATGATCAGACTTAGCGCGATTGCCACGATTATTGTAACCCTGAATTTGCAGCCGCTTGGCGCGCATGAATTTTGGTTGATGCCGCAGAATTTTACGCCCGAGCCCGGCGAGAACCTGCAAATCGACATCAAGGTCGGGCAGGATTTCAACGGCAATACCTATGGCTATTCGCCCCGCCAGTTCAATACATTCGAAATATGGGGGCAGGATGCGCGCGCCGATGTCACCGGGCGGATTGGCGATTATCCGGCCGTGAACCAGCCGGCCGTGGCCGAGGGGCTGAATATTGTCACACATTTTTCGACCAGTTCGCTGGTCAACTGGGAGGAATGGCAGCCCTTTGCGGATTTCATCAACCTGCATGGCATGGGCTGGGTGGCCGAGGCGCATCGGGCGCGCGGCCTGCCCGAGTCCGGTTTCAGCGAGGCCTTCACGCGCTTTGCCAAAACACTGATCGCCGTGGGTGATGGTGCCGGGCAAGACCGCCATACCGGCATGTTTTACGAGCTTGTTGCCGGGGCCAACCCCTATACCGATGATGTTTCAGCCGGCCTGCCCGTGCAGTTGATCTATATGAACGCCCCCGCCCCCGACATTCAGATCGACATTTTTTATGTGCCCGAAGGCGGCGTGCTGACGCGCACGAAAGTCGTCACCGACGATCAGGGGCGCGCGGTTATCCCCCCCACGGGGCCGGGCGATGTCATGCTGAACGCGGTCAAGATGATCGAGCCCTTTGCCCAGGATGCCGATGTTGGCTATGTCTGGCATTCGCTTTGGGCAAGCCTGACCTATGAGGCACAATAGCAGGGCTTGGCGCGCGCAGCCGTGGCCCCTATAAGGGCGCAAACGCAGAACGGAGGCGGAGATGCGCAAGGCAGAGATTTCGCGCGATACAAGCGAGACCAGGATCGCGGTTTCAGTCAATCTTGATGGTGCTGGCAGCTATGATGTGAAAACCGGCATCGGGTTTTTCGACCATATGCTGGAACAGCTTGCCCGCCACGCGCTGATCGATTTGTCAGTGCGCGCCACGGGCGATTTGCACATTGACGACCACCATACCGTAGAGGATGTGGGCATTGCCCTTGGCCGCGCCGTGGCTCAGGCGGTGGGCGACAAGCGCGGCATCACGCGCTACGGGTCTTGCCTGTTGCCGATGGATGACACGCTGGTGCGTGCGGCGCTGGACCTTTCGGGCCGCCCCTATCTGGTGTGGAAGGTCGATTTCTCCGCCGAAAAAATCGGCACATTCGACACCGAGCTTGTGCGCGAGTTTTTCAACGCCTTCGCCATGCAGGGCGGCATAACCCTGCATGTGGAATGCCTTGATGGCATCAACGCGCACCATATGGCAGAAGCCGCGTTCAAGGCCGTGGCGCGCGCGCTGCGCGATGCGCTGGAGCTTGACCCGCGCAAAGGCGATGCCGTGCCATCGACCAAGGGCACCTTGCACGAATGACCACGGTTATTGTCGATTACGAAAGCGGCAACCTGCATTCGGTGGCGAAATCATTCGAGCGGATGGCGCGCGAAACCGAAGCCGGCTCGGTGGTGGTATCGGCTGACCCGGCTGCGCTGGCCAGTGCAAGCCGCATTGTGCTGCCCGGTGTGGGCGCGTTTGCCGATTGCCGCGCTGGTTTGGCCGCGCGCCAGGGCTTGTTCGAGGCGATGGAGGCCCGTGTGCTGGATGGCGGCGTGCCCTTTCTTGGCATTTGCGTGGGAATGCAGATGCTGGCCGATTGGGGCCGCGAACATGGGGTTGAAACCCGTGGCTTTGGCTGGATTGCGGGCGATGTTGAACAGATCAGCCCTAGCGATCTGGCGCTGAAAGTGCCGCATATGGGCTGGAACGAGCTGGTCATCGACCGCCCCCACCCTGTGCTGGCGGGCATTGATGCAGGCGCACATGCCTATTTCGTGCATTCCTACCATCTGGCTGCGCACAATCCGGACGAGGTGCTGGCGCATGTGGATTATGGCGGCAAAATCACCGCTGTGGTTGGGCGCGACAACATTATCGGCACGCAGTTCCACCCGGAAAAAAGCCAGAAAACCGGGCTGGGGCTGATTGCCAATTTCCTGAAATGGGCGCCCTGATGGGGAAACGAAGCGCCGATCTTGGGCAAATCGTTTCCGACATTGCCGCCCAGATGCGCGATCAGGAAGACCGTGGCGCGGTGGCCAATTACATTCCTGAGCTTGCGGCGATAGACCCCAACCAGTTCGGCATTGCCGTGGCCACGCCCGATGGCAAGCTTTACACGGCGGGCGATGCGGGCGTGCCGTTTTCCATCCAGTCGGTTTCAAAGGTCTATGCGCTGGCCTTCGCGCTCGGCTCGGTCGGTGATCAGCTTTGGCAGCGGGTCGGGGTGGAATCCTCGGGGCTTGCCTTTGATTCCATCCTGCTGCTTGAGCAGGAAAAGGGCAAGCCGCGCAACCCGTTCATCAATGCCGGTGCGATTGTCACGACCGACACGATTTTGCACGGCTCCTCGCCCAAGGAATTGCTGGGTGCATTGCTGCGCTTCATTCGTGAAGCGGCCGATGACAACAGTATCCACATCAACGAGGCGGTGGCGAAATCGGAAATTGCCACCGGCAACCGGAATTTTGCGCTGGCCTATTACCTGCGCTCGCATGGCAACCTGCTTTGCGCACCGGAACTGACGCTTGGCACCTATTTTCACCAATGCGCAATCGAGATGAGTTGCGCGCAGCTTGCGCTGGCCGGGCGGTTTCTGGTCAGCGCCGAAGGGATGCCGCAGCTTGTGTCGCATGAGCGCGCCCGGCGTATCAACGCGCTGATGATGACCTGCGGGCATTACAACGGCTCGGGCGATTTTGCCTATCGCGTGGGGCTGCCGGGCAAAAGCGGGGTTGGCGGCGGCATTCTGGTCATCGCGCCCGGGCGGGCAAGCATTGCAGTCTGGTCACCGGGGCTGAACCAGTTCGGCAATTCCAAACTTGGCACCGATGCGATGCATCTTTTGGCGAAACGCACCGGCTGGTCGGTATTTGGCTAGTTTGCGCGCGTCCAGTCCTGCCCGCGGCAGAAGATGGCCACGCAGCCCTGAACACGCAACACATCGCCGCGCAATTCCATGCTGCTGCGATAGGTCTTGTCGTCATCCGGTGCCCAGATACGGCCACGGCGCCAGCTGTTCTCGCCATCGGGCTGCATATCCCAGATGATCAGCTTGCCAACCAGATCGTCGCGCGTGGCATTGAAGGCTTGCACGATCGTGCCACAGGTCAGCGCCGCATCCGATGCACAGGGCGCGACGTTTACGTGCAAATAGGCGCCTGTCTCACCCGTGGCCGTGCGCCAAGTGCCGGTCACATCGCCTGCATTGCCCATCACGGGCAGGGCGGCAAGCGCAAAAGCCAGAATATGTTTGAACATGGACTCCTCCTGCATTGGTGGCAGAATGCCCGCTTGCCACATTCGGTCAAGACCGACGTGGCGGAAGGTTGCATCCGCCGCGCTTTGCGCTAAAACAGCGCAAATTACCGGAGAGCCAGCATGATCCTTTACCCCGCCATCGACCTGAAAGACGGCAATTGTGTGCGGCTTTACAAGGGCGATATGGGGCAAAGCACGGTGTTTTCCGACAACCCCGCCGCACAGGCCCGCGCCTTTCAGGATGCGGGCTGCGAATGGCTGCATCTGGTTGATTTGAATGGAGCTTTTGCCGGTGCGCCGGTGAACGGAGACGCCGTGCGCGCCATTCTGGCGGCTTGTGATGTGCCCGCGCAACTGGGCGGCGGCATTCGCGATATGGACACGATAGATTACTGGATTGGCCAAGGCATTGCGCGGGTCATTCTGGGCACTGTTGCGGTGCGTGACCCCGATCTTGTGCGCAAAGCGTCGCTGCGTCACCCCGGCAAGATTGCCGTGGGCATTGATGCGCGCGCCGGCATGGTCGCCGTGCAGGGCTGGGCGGAAACCACCGATATCATGGCGCTGGATCTGGCCGCAAGGTTTGAAGATGCGGGCGTGGCGGCGATCATCTACACCGATATCGACCGCGATGGCGCCATGCAGGGCGTGAATGTGGACGCGACCGCCGCACTGGCGCGGGCGGTGAATATTCCGGTCATCGCTTCGGGCGGGGTTTCATCGCTGGATGATCTGGCCGCGCTGAAGGCCAGCGGCGCGCCGCTCAACGGAGCCATTTCGGGGCGGGCGATTTATGATGGCAAGCTGGATATCGGCCAGGCCATTGAATTGCTGAAGTTCTGACATGCTCAAAACCCGCATCATCCCCTGCCTCGATGTGAAGGACGGCCGCGTTGTGAAGGGTGTGAACTTTACCGGGCTGGTCGATGCGGGCGACCCGGTTGAAGCCGCGCGCGCCTATGATGCGGCGGGCGCGGACGAGCTGTGTTTCCTCGACATTGCCGCCACGCTGGAAAACCGTGGCACCATGCACGACCTTGCCCGCCGCACGGCCGAGCAATGCTTCATGCCGCTGACCATTGGCGGCGGGGTGCGCAGCACGGCCGATGTGCGCGCGCTGTTGCTGGCGGGGGCGGACAAGGTTTCTTTCAACTCGGCCGCCGTGGCCAGGCCTGAAATTATTGCCGAGGCGGCCAATAAATTCGGCAACCAGTGCATTGTCGTGGCAATAGACGCCAAAACCGTTGCCCCCGGAAAGTGGGAAATTTTTACGCATGGCGGCACGCGGCCCACCGGCATTGATGCGGTGGAATTCGCGCTGCTGATGGAAAGCAAGGGCGCGGGTGAGATCCTCCTCACCTCGATGGACCGCGATGGCACGCGCGCAGGCTTCAACCTGCCGCTGACCCGCGCCATTGCCGACGCCGTGCGCATTCCGGTTATCGCCTCGGGCGGGGTGGGCACGCTTGACCATCTGGTCGAGGGTGTTTTGGAAGGCCATGCAAGTGCCGTGCTTGCCGCCTCGATTTTTCATTTTGGAACCTATAGCATTGCGCAGGCCAAGGCCCATATGGCGGCGGCTGGCATTGCGGTAAGGATGTAACATGCCCGGAATTTTGCGCCGCCTGGCCAAGACGATTGACAAACGCAAGGCCGACAAGTCGAGCCAGAGCTATGCCGCCAAGCTGTTCGCGCGCGGCCCCGAAAAATGCGCCGAGAAGTTTGGCGAAGAGGCGGTCGAGGCGATTATTGCCGCCGCCAGGGGCGACAAGAAAAACCTGACGGAAGAAGCCGCCGATGTGCTGTTCCACCTTCTGGTGATGCTGTCGGCCTGTGATGTGGAGTGGGATGACGTGCTGCGCGAGCTTGAGCGCCGCGAAGGCACATCCGGCATTGTTGAAAAAGAAAGCCGCGGGAAATAGCGGTATGTGGGGGGGGCTATGGCGCAACTGGCTGACATAACCCCGGTCATTTTATGCGGCGGCGGTGGCACGCGGCTTTGGCCGGCCAGCCGCGCCGACCACCCCAAGCAATTCAACCGGTTTGCGGGCCAAGCGAGCCTGCTGCAACACACGCTTTTGCGCGCGCAGGCGCTGGGGCTTGGCAGGCCCATGCTGCTGACCGCGCATGACTTTCGCTTTGTCGTCGCCGAGCAGGCCGCTGAACTGGGCGTTGAGGTTGACCTGGTTGTCGAGCCCTGCCCGCGCGATACCGCCCCGGCGATTGCCGCTGCCGCCTTGCTGTGCCGCGCACAGGGCAAGGGTGCGATGCTGGTCATGCCGTCCGATCATAAAATGGATGCTGCGGCGTTCATGCCGGCGCTGAAGGCAGGGCTTGAGGCTGCGCAAATCGGCAGGCTTGTTACCTTCGGGGTGCAGCCTGACCGGGCTGAAACCGGCTATGGCTATATCGAACCCGCAGAGAATGCGGCGCCCAACACCCCCGGCCCCGTGGCGCGTTTCATCGAAAAACCCGATGCGGCGCGCGCCAAAGCCCTGCTGGCCGAGGGGCGCAGCCTGTGGAATGCGGGCATTTTCCTGTGCGCGCCCGAAGCGATGCTGGCGGCCTTTTCCACCCATGCGCCAGATGTTCTGGCTGCTGCGCAAGCCGCGCTGGACAACGCCGCCCGCGACCTCGACTTTCTGCGCCTTGGTGCGGGCTTTGGCGAGGTGCGCGCCATTTCAATTGACTATGCCGTGATGGAGCGCGCCGCAAATGTGGATGTCGTGCCGATCGCGGCAGGCTGGAGCGACCTTGGCGACTGGAAGGCGATCTGGGAGGATGCTGCGCGTGATGAACACGGCGTGGCCACGCTGGGCGGCGCGGTGGCGCTGGACTGTGCTGATACGTTGCTGAGCAGCGAGCCGGGCGGCACAACGCTTGTCGGGCTGGGCTTGCGCAATATCGTGGCCGTCGCCACGAATGATGCCGTGCTGGTGGCCGATATGGCCAAGGCGCAGGCGGTCAAATCGGTCGTGGCGCTGCTGAAATCGCACAACAACGCCACGGCAACCGCCTTCAAGCGCCATTTCCGCCCCTGGGGCTGGTTCGAGCAACGGGCGCAAGGCACCCGGTTTCAGGTGAAAACCATTTTCGTGCGCCCCGGCGGCAAGCTGAGCCTGCAAAGCCACAAGCAACGCTCGGAACATTGGGTGGTGGTTGAGGGGCTGGCCCGCGTGACCGTGGGCGAGGCGACGCGCGATGTGAAGGCCAACCAGTCGCTTTTCGTGCCGCTTGGCGCCAAGCACCGGCTGGAAAACACCACTGATGCGCCGCTGATCCTGATCGAAGTGCAGGTGGGCGACTATCTGGGCGAAGATGACATCATCCGCTATGATGATGTTTATGCGCGCGACTGAGACGAAAAGGGCCCCGCCTGGGGGCCCGAATTCATACGGTTTTGTGCGGCTTTAAGCAGCGGCGAGCTGGGCCTGATGCTGGCGTTCGCTTTCTTCGCGCGACAGCGCAACCGAGGTGCGCACACCACGGCGAACGAAATCCATCATGCCGCCGACCGAACGCTCGTTCGGCTCGATCCCGGCGCACATCAGCACCTCGCGGCCATCGCGCGAACGCGCCCAACGGGCAATCACTTCGGGGCCGTTGCCGTATTTCTTGTCATCAGCAATCGCGTCATCCAAAGCGGCCAACACGACGGCAGCAAAAAGCCGCTGGGCACGGTTGCCCTGCTCGCTTGTGAAAGCGGCGCTATCTACATCGTCGAACATATTCTATCCAGTCTTTATACAGTCTGCGTCTGTGTGCAGTGCAATATGACGTTTTTCTGACAGTTACATAGGGGCTGAAACGCAAATCTCCTATGCATTTTTTGCATGTCTAGGCAAAAAATTGCCGCAATTTCAATGGCCGCGCGATTTGCAAGGTGGTAAACGGTTGGAATCATTACCAAATGGTAAAAAATCACGGCGGCGTGAGAAGCGAAACTTTCCTCGGGTCAACCCGGCAAGATTTTGCTATTGCAGCCCTTTTCGGGCGCGCAAGGCCGCGCTGATCGTGCCATCGTCCAGAAAATCAAGTTCGCCACCCACGGGAACGCCCTGTGCAAGGGTGGTGAGGGTGATTCCCTGCCCCGCAAGCTGTTCGGCAATGTAATGCGCGGTGGTTTGCCCGTCTATCGTTGCGCTGAGCGCAAGGATAACCTCATCCACGCCTTCGGCGCAATTGCGCACCAGTTTGGGAATGCGCAACCGTTCGGGCGTTACCCCATCCAGCGCCGAAAGCAGGCCGCCAAGCACGAAATACCGCCCCTTGAAGGCCAGCGTGCGCTCCATCGCCCAAAGGTCGGAAACTTCCTGCACCACGGCCAGTTGGCGGGCATCGCGGCGGGCATCGGTGCAGATCGGGCACAGGTCTTCGGTGGCGATATTGCCGCAGCGCACGCATTCGCGCACATCGCGGGCCACTTCGGCCAAGGCTTGCGCCAGCGGGTCGAGCAGCAGGCCGCGGCTGCGAATCATTGCCAGAACCGCGCGCCGGGCCGAGCGTGGCCCAAGCCCCGGCAGGCGGGCCATCAGGTCGATCAGCGTATCAACAGCGCGGGTGCCCGACATCAGAAGGGCAGTTTCATGCCGGGCGGCAGGTCCAACCCTTCGGTGACTTTGGCCATCGCGGCCTGTGCCGCCTCGCCGGCTTTGGATTGCGCATCTTTGATGGCGGCCAGAATCAGGTCTTCAACCACTTCCTTTTCGTCGGGGTTGAAGATGGACGGGTCGATCTCCAGCCCGATCAGCTCGCCCTTGGCGGTGGCTGTGGCGGTGACAAGCCCGGCGCCCGAACGCCCCTCGACCCTGATCGTATCAAGGCTTTCCTGCACCTCGGCCATCTGGCTTTGCAGTTTTTGCGCCTGTTTCATCATCTTGGCCATATCGCCGATCTGGCCCAAACCTTTCAGCATGTCATTCTCCTATCGCTTCGCCCTTCATTTAAGCAGCGGGCAAGCGCGCAACAAGGGTTAGTCTTCTTCGAACGGGTCCCAGTTCTCTGCACCCATATCCTCGGCCTCGGCCAAATCTTCAAGCGGAGTGTCAATCGACGGCGGGCGCATCTCGGCACCGGGAAAAGCGGCCAGGGCCGCGGCCACAAGCGGATGTTCCATGATCTTCGCTGTCAGGTCGGCCCGGGTTTGCGCGCGGATCTCGGCGATTGTGGGCGCCGCATCGACGCCGCTTTCAGCCACAACCGAAACGCCCCAGCGCGCCCCGGTCCAGCTTTGCAGCCGCTGGGAAAGCCGTTGGGCAAGGTCGGCGCGGGCATCATTGCCCTGTGCAAATTCAATCCGCCCCGGCGCATAGCGCACCAGCCGCAAATGGGTTTCAACCTCGACCAGCAGTTGCATGTCCCGCCGCGTGCGGATGAGGGTGATGACATCTTCAAACTGCGCATAGCGCGCCAGCGGGTCGGGTGCCTCGGCCATATCGGCAACGATGGACAGATTCGCGCCGTTGAACGCCCCGCGCGGCGCAGCGCCACCCCCACCACCGCCGCCACCACCGCCACCGCCACCGGCGCCACCACCGGATGGCGGGCTTGGGGGCGGTGGCGCATCGGCCAGACGGCGCACAAGTTCCTCGGGGCTGGGCAGATCGGCGACATGGGTCATGCGGATAATGGCCATTTCAGCGGCCATCATCGCATTGGGCGCGCTGGCCACCTCCTCCAGCGCCTTGAGCAGCATTTGCCACATGCGGGTCAGCACGCGCATATGCAAAGCAGCCGACATGGTCTGGCCACGGTCCCGCTCATCCGCACCTATCGTCGGGTCGTTTATCGCCTCGGGTGTGATTTTGAGGACCGAAACCCAATGGGTGATTTCGGCCAGATCGCGCAAAACGGCCATCGGGTCGGCGCCATCGGCATATTGGCCGGCAAGCTCGCCCAGGGCACCCGCCGCATCGCCCTTCACGATCAGGTCGAACAGGTCCAGCACGCGGCCACGATCGGCAAGGCCAAGCATGGCGCGCACCTGCGCCACCGTGGTTTCCCCCGCCCCGTGGCTGATGGCCTGATCGAGCAGCGAAGTTGCATCGCGCGCCGAACCTTCAGCAGCACGGGTGATCAGCGCCAGCGCGTCTTCGGCAATTTCAGCGCCTTCGGCCTTGGCGATCTTGCGCAGCAGGGCGAGCATGTCTTCGGGCTCGATGCGGCGCAGATCGAACCGCTGGCAGCGGGAAAGCACCGTCACCGGCACTTTGCGGATTTCGGTTGTGGCGAAGATAAATTTCACATGCGCGGGCGGCTCTTCCAGCGTTTTCAACAACGCATTGAAGGCCGAGGTCGACAGCATATGCACCTCGTCGATGATGAACACCTTGTAGCGGGCCGAGGCGGCGCGATAGGCCACGCCCTCGATAATCGCATCGCGGATATTCTGAACGCCGGTGTTGGAGGCGGCGTCCATCTCGATCACATCGACATGGCGACCTTCGGCAATGGCAAGGCAGGGCTCGCATTGCCCGCAGGGCGAGATTGTGGGCTTGCCGGTGCCATCGGGGCCGATGCAGTTCAGCCCCTTTGCAATGATCCGTGCCGTGGTGGTTTTGCCGGTGCCGCGAATGCCGGTCATGATGAAGGCATGGGCAATCCGGTCGGCCTCGAACGCGTTCTTCAGCGTGCGCACCAGCGCATCCTGCCCGATCACATCGGCAAAGGTTTCGGGGCGGTATTTGCGCGCAAGCACGCGGTAACTTGGGGTGGTGTCGGTCATGTTTGGCCTTGCTGCTTGGCCGCCAGACTAGGGCGCGCTCGGCCAAAGCACAAGCGCGCCCCTTGCCAGTTTTGCGGCTTTGGCTAGGCTGGGCGGAACGGGGGTGAATATGACATTTGCAATTGCAGAGCTGGCAGCGCCAAAGGGCGGCAGATTGGGCATTTGCCCCCTGCCCGGCCGCTTTGGCGCGGCACTGGATGACATGGCCGTGCTGCGCGCGTGGCGGCCGGACATTGTTGTATCGATGACAGAATTGGCGGAAATGGAGCGCCATAATATGGCCGATATGGGCGGTCTTTTGGCGCAGCACGGGGTTGCATGGGCGCATTTCCCCGTGCGCGACTTTGGCACGCCTGCTTTCGGGGCGGCATGGGACGGGCTTTCGGCACGGCTGCATGACGTGCTGGATGGCGGCGGGCGTGTTTTAGCACATTGCTACGGCGGGCAGGGCCGGTCGGGCATGGTGCTGCTGCGGCTGATGGTCGAACGCGCGATGCAGGCCGATACGGCGCTTGCAGCCTTGCGCAACATACGCCCGGGCGCTGTGGAAACCGATGCGCAATTCCTGTGGGCAAGTTGCATTTCATCAAGTGAAAGTTAACGACTTTCGACGACAAATATGCTAAAGTAATTCTGTGATTGATTGATGAGCTTTGGGTTCAACCTTAAGTTTCTGGTAACTATTTTGGAGGGCGGACAATGGCTGTATTTAACTATGTCGGCCAAGGCATAAACAGTTTTTCAAATGCCGCTGGGTTCGTCGTCAATAACACTAATCCGCTAAACTTTACTATAAATTCTGGTGCCGAGAATTTTGTCGGAAATGATCCGAATACTGCTGCAAACGAGGCGGCGGATGACCGTATAAGTTATACGGATTACAATAATGTCACGCAGACAAATGTGACATTTACCGTTAAATACGAAGGGTCTGCGAATTGGGCCAACGGGAACAAGCCGATTGACCCGGACGCATCGTCGCGAATCGCCATCATCAGAATCACGTCCGGCCCCGACACCGGCAAACTTTACACACTGGTGCTTGGCCCGCCCACAAACGAAGCCAACGGCATGTTCAAGAATGGCAACCACCGCGTGGGGCCAAATGAAGATGGCGTTTTCTGTTTTGCCGAAGGCACGATGATTGCCACGCCCGCTGGCGAAGTTCCGGTCGAATCGCTTGAAATTGGCGACAGCGTGGCCACGCTTGACAGTGGCGCGCAGGAAATTCGCTGGATCGGCACAACAAGTGTTGGCGCAATCGGCCCCAACCGCCCGATTTGCATTGCGGCGAATGCCTTTGGGCCGGGCAAGCCGCATAGCGCGCTTACTGTTTCACCCGCGCATCGGATGCTGATAGACAGCGCCACGGCCAACCTGCTGTTTGACAGCCCGCAACTGCTTGTTCACGCCAAAGACCTTGTCAATGACCGCACGATCAGGCCCGCATATTCCATGCAATTCGTGCGCTATTTCCACATTATGTTCGATAAGCACGAGCTGATTTGGGCGAACGGCGCGCTGAGCGAAAGCTTTCATCCGTCACAGGCGGCCGACAACCCGGCGACGCGCCAAAGCTATGCCGAGTTGCAGCGGCTCTTTCCCGCGCGGTTTGCAGCAGAGCGGACGGAGCCATCGGTCAGACCAACGCTGACATCGATCGAGGCGCGAATTCTGGCCTGTTAACGCGGCTTTTTATGCGCCTTATACATTTTGCCGAGCTTGCGATATCGCTCGCGCGCGTCGTGAACCGATTCCGTGCTGTAGCGGTCTTCGTTCTTCAGTTTGCGCCAGCGTTTCAGCCGCCCGGCATCCAGCGCGCCTGCGGCAATGGCGGCTTGCACGGCACAGCCCGGTTCGGTTTCATGGGCGCAATCGTTGAATTTGCACTGGGTGATCAGCGAGACTATATCGTCAAACACCGCATCAATGCCCTCGGCCGCATCGGTCAGGCGCAGCTCGCGCATTCCGGGCGTGTCGATCAGCCAGCCGCCGGCCAAAGTGGGGCGCAGCGCGCGGGCGGTGGTGGTGTGGCGGCCCTTGGCATCATCGCTGCGAATGTCTTGCGTGGCATCAATAATGCCCGTCAGCGCGTTTTGCAGCGTGGTTTTACCAACGCCGGAGGAGCCGACAAGCGCCAGCGTCTGCCCCGATTTGCACCAGGGGGTAAGCTGGTCGACCGCCGCCGCATCATGCGCATTGAGCGCGATGGCACTGACCATCGGCGACAGCGCCTCGGCCTGACGGCGAAAATCGTCGGGCTCATCGGTCAGATCGGCCTTGGTCAGAATGATCAGCGGCAGGCTGCCGCCCATCGCGGCAAGCGCAAGGTAGCGTTCCAGCCGCGCGACATTGAAATCGTCGTTGCAGCTTGTGACAATGCCAAGCGTGTCGACATTGGCGGCAATTAGCTGCCGCTGCGCTGCCTCGCCCGCCGCGCGGCGCGAGACGGTTGTTAGCCGCTCCAGACGCGACAGAACAAGGCCATCCCTGGCCAGAACCCAATCGCCCACAGCATAGGCGCCGGTCGAGTCTGGGCTGCGCAAGGTAAGCGGGCCGGCGGGCGACAGCGCCTCGACCCGGTCGCGGTGAATTTCGCACAGGCGTGCGGGCGTGCCCGTGCTGTCATCGTCAAGCTGGCGCGCGAAATGGGCCGACCATCCAAGATCGGCAAGTGTGGAATATGTCAAAATATTACCCTGTTTGGCAAAACAATGTGCCTTGGCCCCGCACAGCAGGGGTTAGGCGAATGTTCAAAGGGCGGCTGGCCTGAAATCAGGCGGCGGCCCGAAGGATTGCAATGGCGGTCATGGCGTATCCTTTCGCAAACAGGCGTTAAGTGAGAGGCTGGACAACGACCCAAGCGGGGCTCGTTACGGTTGCTTCCTTCCGGACCTGGCCGGGTTGGCGAGGCGCTCGCCCGCGCCAACCTCTCACCCCCGATATAGGGGGGCGCGGCAACAGGGTCAATAGCCTGCCAGCCGCTGCATGATGGCCGCCTCGTCGCCCGCAAGGGCTGCGGCCACATCCAGCCCGGTCAGCGCGCCGAACTTGAACCCGTGGCCGCTATCGGCCGTCAACACCAGGGTTTCACCGCGCCGTTGCAGCAAAAACCGCTCATCGGGCGCCATCAGGTAGAAATTGGCAAGCGTGAAACGTGGGCGGAAGGCTTCGGCATCCTTGAAAATGCCGATATAGCCTGCAAGAATTTCGGCGGTATCTGCGGCACTGGTGGGGCGGTCAAACTGCGGGTTGGCCACGTGCGACAGGCGGCCAAGCCCCAGCTTCATGGGAATATCGCCGATGGGTGGAATGCCCCAGCAATCATCATCGCCGCCAATACCTGTCCAGCACGGGCCGCTGGCCCAGGCCGCCTGCCAATGCGGCGGCGGGTCGGCATAAACCACAAGGCTGCGGCGCGGGGTGAAGGCGGCCATATCGGGGAACAGAGCGGGCAGGCCAATGCCGGCCGCCACGATCAACTGGTCGGCCTGCATGGCGCCCTGAGTGGTGGAGATCGCGCCCCGCGCCGTATCAACCGCCAGCACGCGGCACTGCGGCACAAGCACGGCACCCCGGGCCACCAGCCAGCGCAGCAACCCGGTGATGATCTGATCGGCCAGCAGCGCGCCACCGCCTGACAGCAGCGCAAAGCGCGCGGTCGATGATTCGATCATCGGGAAGCGTTTTTCCAGATCCTCGGGGGCCAGAACCTCATGCGCGACACCGGTTTCGGCCAGCGATCTGGCGGAAATATCCGCCGGGTCGCCTTGCTGATGCGAAATGGAAATCGCGCCCGTTTCCACATAGGGCGCGCTGCCGATATCGGCAAAAAGTGCCTCCCAGGCCGCATGGGCCGCACCGATGCGCGCGCCATAGCCCGGAAACGCCGCGTAATGCGGGCGGATGATGCGGTGATAATCCCAGCTTGCCGAAAGCGGGTTGGGAATGGGGCCATCCTCGACGATCTGCACCTGCCACCCGGCGCGCAGCAGCGCCCAGGCGGTGCATAGCCCGTTAATACCCGCCCCAACAATCAGCGCCTTGGTCATTGCCCGCCCGTCCTTATGCGTCTAGGTTCTGCCCAGGTTAGCAGGCGGGCTGAAAGCAGCAAGACCTATGGGCAAGAACGGCGAGAACATCACATTTGCAGGCGGGCGGCTGGACCGTGCGCAGCATTTGCGCGCCAGCGCGGATGCGCTTGCGCAGCAACCCGATGCACGCACCATGCTGCTATGGCGCGGCAAGCCGCTTGTGGAGGGCGCGCAGGCACCGCGCCTGTGCTGGCTGCCAACCGACCACGCCTTTGTTGGCCACGCGACTGGCGCCCCGGTGTTTCTGGGGCTGATCGACGGCGCGCCGCGTTTTGCGCATGATGTCTCAAACTGGGAAGGGCCGACAGACGGCGAAGCGCCGGCGGGCTTTCTGGACAGGAGCGCGCAAACCCACCCCGACCTGCCGCAAGGCAGCCACTTTACCGACTTGCGCAACGCAATTACCGCGCTTTCGGGCGATGATGCGGGCGATGCCGCCACCGCCAAGGCGATTTTGGGCTGGCATGAAACCCACCGTTTCTGCGCCAGATGCGGCGCGCCAAGCCAAAGCGCCGCAGGGGGCTGGCAACGCAATTGTCCGGCCTGCTCCGCGTCTCATTTTCCGCGCACCGACCCGGTTGTCATCATGCTTGTGGTGCATGGCAATGATGTGCTGCTGGGCCGCTCGCCGCATTGGCCCGAAAAGATGTATTCGCTGCTGGCAGGTTTTGTTGAACCGGGCGAAAGCCTGGAAAGCGCCGTGCGCCGCGAAGTGGCCGAAGAAACCGCCATTACCTGCAATGCGGTGCGCTATCTGGCCTGCCAGCCCTGGCCCTTTCCAAGCTCGCTGATGCTTGGCTGCTATGCCGAGGCGGCAGGGCGCGACATTACCATTGACCCAAACGAGCTTGCAGCGGCATTCTGGGTCAGCCGCGAACGCCTTGCGCTGGCTTTGGCCGGCCAGGATGATGAAATTATGCCCGCCCGTAAAGGCGCCATAGCCCATACGCTGTTGCAGGCCTGGGCACAGGGCGCGCTTGATGATTTGACCCAGGACTGACCATGCATCTAGAACACCGCCGCAGCATCGCCACCCCCCAGGAATTTGCCTTCAACGCCGCCAGCGATTTCGCCCGGTTTGAACGCGAAGGCGCGGGCGGCGCCAAATTCACCCGCATCAATGGCACAGGCGTGGAGTTGGGCAGCGAATGGCGGGTAGAGGCTGATTTTCGGGGCCGGATGCGGCGTTTCAATGTCCGGCTGACAGGCTATGATCCGCATGAGCGGATCGAGTTCAGCACGGGCTCCAGCAAGTTTGACGTGCGCGTGACCTATGCTTTCACCGCCACCGGCGCTGCGCAATGCGAGATGGAGATGAGCATTGACACCGCCGCGCGCTCGCTGGCGGGGCGGCTGATTTTTCAAACGCTGCAACTGGCGCGCGCGCGGTTCGAGCGATACCTGGCCGAGGCGGCGGCGCGCATGGCCACGCAGATGGAAGCCGAATACAAGCCCTGACAGCGGCGCTAAAACAGACTGCCCTGCTTGCCTGGCGGGGTTTTCAGGGGCTTTGGCGCGGGTGCCGTGCCCCCGGTTTGCGCGGCAATGCGGCCATCGGCAAATTCAACCTCGATTGGAGCAGCACCCTGCAAGGCGGCGGCGCGCGTCACCACCTGCCCCTGGCTGCGCACCACGGCATAGCCACGCGCAAGGGTGGATTGGTAGGACAGCGTGTTGAGCGTGCGGTCGAGCGCGCCAAGGTTGCGGGCCAGCGCCGCAAGGCTGCGCGCATAGGCAGCCCCGGCGCGGCTTGTAGCCCCGTCAAGCTGGCCATGCAGCTGGCGTGTCTGGCGGGCCAGCAATTCGGGGCGAAGGCGCGGCGCAAGCTGGGCGAATCTGTCGATACGGCGGGCGCGCTGGGCTTCGCGCAGCGCATTCAGGCGGTTTTCGGCCCTGTCGAGCCGTCGCGCGCGCTGAAGGATACCTTCGCGCAGCAGGGCTGGCCCAAAGCGGCCGGCGCGGCCCGCACCCAGCGCCAGATGCTTTTTCTGTGTCAGATGCACCAATGCGCGCGGCAGGTTGGCCCCGGCATAATCCAGCCGCTGGCGGCGGTCGGCCAGCAGCCCTTCAGGGCTGGGCAAAGCGCGCGCAAGGTCGCGCAGGCGCTGGCTGCGTTGCGACAGCAGGCGCGCAGCCGCCCCCTGGCGGCGCTGGTCCAGCCCGGCCAGCGTGGCCAGCAGATCGGCCCGCACCGGCACCGCCATTTCGGCTGCCGCCGTGGGGGTTGGCGCGCGCATATCGGCGGCCAGGTCGATCAGCGTGGTATCGGTTTCATGCCCCACGGCTGAAATCAGCGGAATGCTGCTTTCTGCCGCTGCGCGCACGACGATTTCCTCGTTAAACCCCCACAGGTCTTCGACCGAGCCACCACCGCGCGCCACGATCAGCACATCGGGGCGCGGCACAGCGCCGCCCTGGGGCAGCGCGTTGAAGCCCTGGATTGCGGCCGCCACCTGCCCGGCACAGGCTTCACCCTGCACAACGACAGGCCAGATGACCACGCGGCTTGGAAAACGGTCGCGCAGACGGTGCAGAATATCGCGGATGACCGCCCCGCTGGGCGAGGTGATAACGCCGATCACGCGGGGCAGATAGGGTAGCGGACGCTTGCGCGCTGCATCGAACAGCCCCTCGGCCGCCAGTGCCTTCTTGCGCTTTTCCAGCATCGCCATCAGCGCCCCCACACCCGCAGGGGCCATGCTTTCCACCACAAGCTGGTAGCGGCTTTGGCCGGGGAAGGTCGTCAGCCGCCCGGTGGCAACAACCTCCATGCCTTCTTCGGGCCGCATGGGCAGCCTGTTGGCCGTGCCCTTCCAGATGACGCTGGCCAGCACGGCGTTATTGTCCTTCAGGTCCAGATAAATATGCCCCGAGGCCGGGCGCGACACGCGACCAAGCTCGCCGCGCACCCGCACATGCGAAAACTCGCCCTCGATCATGCGTTTCAGCACGCCCGAAAGCTCGGATACCGAAAATTCGGGGGCGTTTGAGCCGGAATCTGTATCGTCGAGTAGCTCGTTCATCGCCGCGTCCTTGCCATAGCTGCCTGCCAACCTTAGAACGGCGCGAACAGAAGGCCAAGCGGGTGGTATGCATGAATATTCTGATTTTGGGCAGTGGCGGGCGCGAACATGCGCTGGCCTGGGCAATCGGGCAGAACCCGAAATGCGACAGGTTGATCTGCGCCCCCGGCAATGCGGGCATTGCCGAGGTCGCCGATTGTCTGCCGCTTGATATTATGGACGCCGATGCCGTGGTCGCGCTGGCCAGGGCCGAGGCGGTGGATTTTGTGGTGATCGGCCCGGAAGCACCGCTGGCCGCCGGGCTGGCCGATGCGCTGCGCGGTGCGGGCATTCTTACCTTCGGGCCATCGGCGGCGGCAGCACAGCTTGAAAGCTCCAAAAGCTTTACCAAAGAGGTGTGCGACGCGTCGGGCGCGCCAACGGCTGCATGGGCACGGTTCGAATCTGCCGCCCCGGCGCTTGCTCATGTGCGCAAACAGGGCGCGCCCATTGTCATCAAGGCCGACGGGCTGGCGGCGGGCAAGGGCGTGGTCGTGGCCATGACGCTGGCCGAAGCCGAGGCGGCAGTCGAGGAAATGTTCGCGGGCGGGTTTGGCGAAGCAGGCGCTTCGGTTGTCATCGAAGACTTCATGGATGGCGAAGAGGCCAGCCTGTTCGTGCTGACCGATGGACGCGATGTGCTGGCGCTGGCCGGCGCGCAGGACCACAAGCGCGCCTATGACGGCGACGAGGGGCCGAATACCGGCGGCATGGGCGCCTATTCCCCCGCGCCGGTGCTGGATGATGCGCTGGTCGAGCAATGCCTGAATACCATCATCCGCCCGACCATTGCCGAAATGGCCAGACGTGGCGCGCCATTTCAGGGCGTGCTGTTTGCGGGGCTGATGATCAAGAACGGCGTCGCGCGGCTGATCGAATATAACGTGCGCTTTGGCGACCCGGAATGCCAGGTGCTGATGGCGCGGCTCGGCGGGCAAATTCTGGATGTGCTGCTGGCCTGTGCCGAAGGCGCGCTTGGCCAGGCGCAGTTGAACTGGGCCGATGACCATGCGGTAACCGTGGTGATGGCTGCGCGCGGCTATCCCGGCGCCTATCGCAAGGGCGAGGTGATTGGCGGGTTGGATTCCGCAAATGCCCTGCCCGGCGTGCAGGTGTTCCATGCAGGCACCGCGCGCGATGGCAACAAGGTTGTGGCCAGTGGCGGGCGGGTGCTGAATGTCACCGCGCGGGCCGACAGCCTGCAGGCCGCACGCGACCGTGCCTATGAGGCCGTAGCGCTGATAGACTGGCCGGGCGGGTTTTACCGCAGCGACATCTGCCACCGCGCCCTGGGTTAAGGGCAGGTCAGCGCATCATCCAGCGCGGCGGGGCTGGTCAGCGGCCCCGCATCGGCGAATGTGATCTGCCCGTTTTGCACGCGCGCAACAAGAATGCGGCCCCAATCCGGGCTGGCCCCCACAATTTCGGCCCCCGCGCCGCAATCGCGCACACCGCCGCGAATGGCCGCATCGCCAAAAACATGGTTTGTGATGCCCGCCATCTGCGCGATTTCGCGCAATTCAGCGCCCTCAAGCGTGAATATCCGCAGCACCCGCCCCAGATGTGGCGTTTCGATATAGGCAATATCGGTGCGGCCATCGCCGTTGAAATCGCCAAAACCCGCAGGGGCCAGCCAGCGGTTCGGGCGGCCAATGAAGGGGGTGGCGGCGATCAGCCCTTCCAGCCCGTAAACCGACAGCCGCGCGCCCAGGCGCAAGTCGGTTTCCACCACCACAACCTCTGGCGCGCCATCGCCATCCAAATCGGCAAGGCGGGGGGCGTTGTCTTCAAAAACACGGCTGTCGGGCAAGCGCAGCACCCGGCGCATACTGTCGGCCTGGTCGCAGGGCGGGCAGGCATTGGCGGTAAGCGCCAAAGCGCCCCATTCCTCGGTTTCACCAAACACACCATGCTGGTAGCGCGTGGTCGGCTCGGTGAATTCGGCGCCAAGGATAACCGGCTGGGCTTGGGCAAAGCTGGCGCAAAACACCAGCACTATGCCCATAATACGCATCAGATCTGCTTTTCGGGCATTTGCACGACCAGACCGTCCAGCGCGTCCGAGACTTTGAGCTGGCAAGTCAGGCGCGAGCGCAGACTATCGGGCTGCCAGGCGAAATCGAGCATGTCTTCTTCCATCGGGTCGCGTGCGGGCAGTTTATCAACCCAGTCCGGGTCGACATAGACATGACAGGTCGAACAGGCGCAGGCGCCGCCGCAATCGGCCTCGATCCCCGGAATGTTATTGTCACGCGCGCCCTCCATCACGGTCAGGCCATTGGCCACCTCAACCTCGTGGCGGGTGCCGTTATGCTCGATATATGTGATCTTCGCCATAAAACTTCCTTCCGGGCAATCGTTTGAGCCTATCTAGCCATTCAGACAGAGCGGTTCCAGCCCCTTCGCGCCACCTGATGCGCCCTCTGCGACGACGCGCAGGGTATTTGGTGCATTTTCTACTTGTTTTAGTAATATTTTCAACGCTTTAGCCATTAACCTTTCCTTCAGATCTATTTTGAATTTTATCAAATTTTGTGCGAGTTTGAGTGCATCAAATCGGGGGTCGTGATGGCACAGGTCAATATTTCAGCAACAGATTTCGGGTTCCATTTTTTGGGCGGTGCCGGCAATTTTGTGGCCCCCGACGTGTTTTTTGCAGGCGCGCTCAGCGGCAGTTCCACCATGCTTCTGCCCGTCAATTCTGGCGGCTGGATTGCGGGCGAAACGCTGCGCCAGCCAAAATTCGGAATGCAGTTTGACGCCAGCACACCGGATGACGGCACAAGCCTTGGCGAAAGCCAGACGGTTACGCTGCGCGCCATTTCCTTTTGGCGGATGGATGAAGGTGGTGCCGTAGAAATTGGCAAGCTGCACCTGCCCGAACCGCTGATCGTAAACGCCTATTGGCAGAGTCTTGGCGCCGAGAATAGCCCCGGCTGGGTGGCCGAAATTGGCGGCGCGCTGGGCGATATGCTGGCGCAAAGCGGCTATCGCTTCATCGGCGGAGCAGGCGATGATGTGTTCAACGCCAATGCCAATGCCTATTACATGCGCGGTGACAGCGTCATCAAAGGCGGGGCGGGCAATGACACGCTGATCGGCGGGCTTGGGAATGACACCATTCGCGGCGGCACCGGCAATGACATTCTGAGCGATGGCAGCGGCACAAATCTGCTGCTCGGCGGGGCGGGCAATGATGACATGACGCTTGGCGGCAGCGCGGCTGGTTCCAGCGCACGCGGTGGCGGCGGCAATGATGTGCTGCGCTCGGGGGCCGGGGCCGATACGCTGGCCGGGGGGGCCGGGCATGACAGGTTGATCGGCGGCGCGGGCGCTGACAGGCTGTATGGCAATAGCGGGCGCGACCGGCTGGAAGGCGGCAGTGGCAATGATCTGCTGGTCGGCGGCAATGGACGCGATGTTTTGCAAGGCGATGGCGGGGCCGATACCTTCGTTTTTGCCGCAGACCAGCGCGGCAGCGACCTGATCACCGATTTTGAAGATGGTCTGGACATGCTGCAAATTGACGGGCTTGCTGGCGGGCTGGGCGCGCTGACGATCGTGCAAAACGGCGCCGATACCGCGCTTTACTGGAACGACCGTTTGCAGGTAACGCTTGCACAGTTTGAAGCCGTCAATCTTGGCGCTGACGATTTCAGCTTTACCTAAATTTTTAAGTAACTCTGGCTAAAACCTCTGCCGAATTTCACATAAAAAAAGGGGCGCAATCTGCGCCCCTTTTCGTGTTCAGGCCAATGCTAAAGCGCAAGCGCGACAAAGCGGCCGTTGCCATCGCGGCGCACCAGCATCAGCACCGTGCGGCGCCCGGAATCGGTTGCGCGGCGGATTTGGTCGACGATATCCGAGGGCCGTGACACCAGTTCCTGGTTGACCTCGACGATGATATCGCCGGCCCGAAGGCCTTTGCCGGCGGCTTCACTGCTGGGTTCCACGGCGGTAATCACCACGCCCGTTTCGTCGCTGCCAAGGCCAAACTGGCCGCGCAGGTCATTGTCGAGCAGCGACAGACTCATGCCATAGGCTTCGGCAGGGGCGCTGGAATTGCCCTGGCCCAGTTCGGGTTGGACATCGCCCATTGCTTCTTCAAGGCGGCCAAGCTTCACGGCCAGTTCGACAATCTGACCATTGCGCATGACCTCGACCGATACTTCCTCGCCCACAGGGGCTTCGGCTACGCGGCGCACCAATTCGCGGGTGCTGGCAATGTCCAGCCCGGCGAATTTCAGAATGACATCGCCGGCCTCGATTCCGGCATCGCGTGCCGGCCCGTCGGGAACGTCGGATACAAGCGCGCCGTCAACCGAATCCAGCCCAAGGCTTTCGGCGATTTCGGGCGTCAGGTTCTGGATGCGCACACCCAGCCAGCCACGCCGCGTTTCGCCAAATTCGCGCAACTGGTCAACCACGCCCGACACGACATTCGACGCCATCGAGAACCCGATGCCGATAGAACCGCCCGAGGGCGACAGGATGGCCGTGTTCACGCCCACAACCTCGCCCTGCATGTTGAAGAGCGGGCCGCCGGAATTGCCGCGGTTGATGGCGGCATCGGTTTGGATGAAGTCATCGTAATTGCCCGAAAGCGTGCGGTTGCGGGCCGAAACGATACCGGCTGATACCGAAAACCCCTGCCCGAGCGGGTTGCCAATGGCCAGAACCCAATCGCCGACGCGCATGACATCGGAATCACCAAACGGCACGAAGGGCAGGTCAAAACCGGCGTCGATCTTGAGCAGGGCCAAATCGGTGCGCGGATCGGCCCCGACCAGTTCGGCGCTGAAAACCTCACCGCTGAACAGCTCGATCTCAATCTGGTCGGCATCGGCGATCACGTGGTTGTTTGTCACCACATAGCCATCTGCCGAAATGATGAAGCCCGAACCAAGCGCCGAGCCGCGACGTTCGCGCTGATCGGGGGTTTGGTTTTGAAAGTCGCGAAACAGGTCTTCAAATGGCGAGCCTTCGGGCACGACCAGATCGTTTGCGGCTTCGCGAACAACTGTGGAGGTTGTGATGTTCACAACCGCCGGGCTAACCGATTCCGCCAGATCGGCCAGGCTTCCCGGGTTGTCTTGTGCGGACAGTGGCGCACCAAGGCTAAACATAAGCGCCGTTGCAGCAATGGTGACATTGCGCATCACGCGGCCCGCTATCGGGCGTTTGGCGGGTAACAATATTTCAGTCATGGTCAAAATGAACTCTCCCTTTGACACTGGATGAGGCGATTCTCGCCTCCCAGCCTATTAATTGGCCTCAAATGACCAGAACACAATTCGTGCGGGCGCATGGATTTGTCACATGCGCGTGACATCGGCATTAACTTGCCACCCAAAGCAAAACAGCGCCAGCGGCAATCAGGCTTATGGCAATTTGTTGCAGGGTTTGGCGCGGCAGGCTGGCAATCAGGCGCAGCATGTCACCCAAACGCGAAGGGGCCAGCGCAAGCGCCAGCCCCTCTGCTACGGCCAAAAAGCCGATGGCGAAAATGATCTTGTCGATCATTGCGCCGGTTCTGTTGCCGCCTCGGCAGGTGCCTCAGCAGGCACATCGGCCGGAGCATCAGCAGGCGCGGCTTCAGCGGGGGCTTCTATGGCCATTGGCGTGGCTTCGGTCGCCGCCGGCATGACCAGCGGTGCAACACCTGCCCCCGTGCTGGAGTTGAAGTAGCTGAAGAACTCGCTATCGGGCGAGATTACCAGGGTGGAATTTTCACCCGTCATCGCAATTTCATAGGCGTTGAGCGAGCGGTAGAATTCGAAGAATTCCGGATCCTGCCCGAAGGCCTCGGCGAAAATTGCGTTGCGCTGTGCGTCAGCCTCACCGCGGATGATTTCGCTGTCACGCTGGGCGGCCGACACAAGCTCGACCTTGGTGCGGTCGGCCTGCGCGCGCACGCGCTGCGCAGCCTCGCGGCCACGGGCGCGCTCGTCTGCCGCTTCACGCTGCCGTTCGGCCTGCATACGCGCAAATGTGGCGGCAAGGTTCTGCTGGGGAAGGTCGGCGCGGCGAATGCGCACGTCGATCACTTCAACCCCCAAACCACCAACCTCCGAGAACATATTGTCTCGAATACGCGCCATGAGTATGGCACGGTCATTCGACAGGATCTCACCCGAAGTCACATTACCCAAAATGTTGCGCAATGCCGCGTTCATGGCGTTTACGAGCCGGTCTTCGGCTGCGCCAATGCTGCCAACCGCACGGCGGAACTGCACCGGATCGGTAATGCGATAGCGCGCGAAAGCGTCAACCACCAAACGGCGGTCATCGGCCGGGGTGATTTCGCGTTCATCGGTTTCAAGCGACAGAATGCGGTCATCATAGCGCACGACCTCTTGAATGAACGGAAGTTTGAAGGCAATTCCCGGCGTTTCACGCACATCGCGCACCTGACCGAATTGCAGAACAAGCACCTTTTCACGCTCGTCAACGACGAAAACCGAAGATGCAACCAGAACGATTCCGGCGATCAGGACACCGTATAGAATGTATAGCTTGTTCATTGGCCAGCCCTCCCGCTGCGCAACTCACTCAGCGGCAGATAGGGCACAACCCCCTGCCCGCCTTGCGCGGCACTGTCGATAATCACTTTCTGAACCGAGCCCATGACCCGTTCCAGCGTTTCAAGATAAAGGCGCTGGCGCGTCACTTCCGGTGCTTTCAGATATTCTTCAAGCACAGCAAGGAAGCGGCTCGCCTCACCCTGGGCCGAGTTCACGATCTGCGCGCGGTAGCCTTCGGCTTCCTCAAGCAGCTGTGCCGCCTGACCACGGGCTTCCGCCACAGCCTGGTTGGCATAGGCATCGGCTTGTTTTTCCAGCGTGTCACGCTCTTGCTCGGCTGCCTGCACGTCGCGGAACGAGTCAATCACCTCGCGCGGCGGGTCGGCCTTGTCAAGGTTCAGACGCACGATATTCACACCGCTGTCATAGCTATCAAGCGTGGCCTGAATAAGCGCCTCCACCTCGTCTGAAATCTGCGAACGGTCGCGGTTCAGAATTGGCGCAAGCTGGCTGCGGCCAATCACTTCGCGCATCGCACTTTCGGCAACGGCGCGAATGGTTTCGCGCGGGTCGGCCAGGTTGAACAGGAATTTCGCCGGGTCGGAAATGTTCCAGACCACCTGAAAATCAATATCAACAATGTTTTCGTCGCCGGTGAGCATCAGCCCGTCTTCAGACCGGTTGCCGCGGTTGCCCACGCCAATATCTTCGATATTCTCGCGCGTGACCGGCAGAATTTCGGCCGTAACAATCGGCCAGGGGGCAAAGTTCAGCCCCGGCTCGCCCACGGACGAAAACTCGCCAAGCGTCAGCTCAACCGATTGTTCTTCGGGCTTCACCGTATAGAACGACATGAACAGCCAGACACCAACCGCCGCAATGGCCACAAGGAACCACGCACCGCGCCCCATGCCGGGGCCGGCGCCTTCGCCATTGCCGCCGCCACCGCCGCCGCCCATCAGAACGCGCAGCTGCTCCTGGCCCTTTTTGACAATTCTATCGAGGTCGGGCATTTGGTTGGGCGGGCGCTGCCCACCACCATTGCCGCCACCATTCTGGCCACGGTTGCCGCCACCCCAGGGGCCACGATCGCCGCCCTTGTTGTCGCCGCCACCCTTGCCGCCCCAGGGGCCGCCTTTATCATCGCTCATCGGCACACGCCTTTTCTTTGCTTCCTAGTTGAAATTGGACCTTCGGGCCGGTGATTTCAAGCCACCTGCGCCACTTCTATCGGGTTCTTCATGGTAACAAGCTCTTCGGCCGCGGTCGGATGCACTGCGCAAGTGCGGTCAAAATCGGCCTTGGTAGCCCCCATCTTGATGGCAATGCCCGCCATCTGGATCATCTCACCCGCAGCAGGGCCGACGATATGGCAGCCTAGCACTTTCTGGCTGTCCTTGGCCACGATCAGCTTCATCAGCATCCGTTCATCGCGCCCTGCCAGTATATTTGCCATCGGGCGGAAGGCGGCGCGATAAACCTGAATATCGCATGTCTTGGCTGCCTCATCCTCGCCCATGCCCACCGTGCCGATTTCGGGCTGGGTGAATATGGCTGTTGGAACAAGATCATGGTCAACCGGCGTTGGAATGCCGCGAAACACAGTATCGACAAAGGCCATTGCCTCGCGAATGGCCACCGGGGTCAGGTTCACACGATTGGTGACATCGCCAACGGCATAAACCGAGGGGATGGCGGTTTGCGAATACTCATTCACCGGAATTTCGCCGGTTCTGCCAAGGCTCAGGCCAAGGCTTTCCAGCCCCAGACCTTCGGTATTGGCCACACGGCCTGTTGCATAAAGCACCTGATCGACCACACACACCGCGCCATTGGTGCAGCTTACATGCAGCCCGTCGGCCTGTTTGTCGATTTTCACAACATCGGTGCCAAGGTGCAAATCGATCCCGCGCGCGATCATCGCGTCAGAGACATGGCCGCGCACCTCGCCATCAAAGCCACGCAGAATTTGCGCGCCGCGGTAAAACTGGTGGGTTTTGGCGCCCATCCCGTTGAAAATGCCGGCAAATTCGCAAGCGATATAACCGCCGCCAACAACAAGCACGCGCTTGGGCATTTCCGGCAGGTCAAAGACCTCGTTCGAGGTTATCGCATGTTCCGCCCCCGGCACGTCCGGCACAAAGGGGCGCCCGCCCGTGGCCACCAGAATATGCGCCGCCGTGAAGGTTTCGCCGGTGGATAGCGTCACGCCATGCGCATCGGACAGCGTCGCGCGGGCGTCATAGGTGGTGACGTCCGCGCCGTTCAGCCCGCCGCGATACAGGCCTTCAAGCCGGGTGATCTCGGCATCCTTTGCGGCAATCAGCTTGGTCCAGTCAAAGCTGGCCGATGGCACATCCCAGCCAAATCCGGCCGCATCTTCAAAGGCCTGGCTAAAGCTCGATGCATAGACCATCAGCTTTTTGGGCACACAGCCGCGAATGACACAGGTGCCGCCCATGCGGAATTCCTCGGCCAGTGCCACGCGCGCACCAGTGCCCGCAGCCATGCGCGCCGCGCGCACACCGCCCGAGCCGCCACCGATGACGAACAGATCATAATCAAAGCTCATTGCGGCACCTCCACATGGCGCTCCGGCCCTTCGCCATTGGCACCAATTTCACGAATACGCCCATCGGCATAGCCGACCAGCACCGCATGGGCGATGTCGATGAACAGCCCGGTTTCCACAACCCCCGGAATACGGTTGAGCGCGGTTGACAGGCCGCGCGCATCGGTAATCGCGCCCAGATGCAGGTCGAGAATGTAATGGCCTTCATCGGTCACAAAAGCCGCGCCGTTCTTCATGCGGCGGGCGATCTTCACGTTCTTGTAGCCCATCGCCGCAATCAGCCTTGCCACCAGAGTCTGGCTGGTTTCCCAGCCAAAACGCACCACCTCGACCGGCAGCGCAAAGGCACCGAGTTGCGCGACTTCCTTGCTGTCATCGGATATCACGACCATTCTATCGGATGCGGTGGCGACGATCATCTCCTGCAAAAGCGCGCCCCCGCCGCCCTTGATCAGGTTCAGATCGGCATCGAACTCGTCGGCGCCATCCACGGTCAGGTTCAGCCAACCGGCCTCGTCCAGCGTGATCTGCGGAATGGAGAGTTTGCTGGCCTGCGCGGCGGTTGTTGAGCTTGTCGGCACGCAGACCACGCCCAAACCGTTTGCCACGCGCGCGCCCAGCAGCTCCACAAACCAGGCCGCGGTCGAGCCTGTGCCAATGCCCAGCCGCATTCCCGGCTGCACCAGATCCAGCGCCGCTTTGGCAGCTGCATATTTTGCACGATCGGTGGGTGTGGTCGGAATTTTCATGGTCGGGCCTTTGGGCAGCGTTGCATTGGGCGCTATATAGGGTGAATTCACCGGCGGCGCGAGGGCGGAATTGCCGCAACTGCGCCATTTCGGGCCAAACAGTCGCAATCAGGGTGGCATTCTGGCGCGCAAAGCCGGATACCTTGCAAAATTTCTTGGGGGAAGTCGCATGTTTCTCAGCATCTTTGATGTGTTCAAAATCGGTGTCGGCCCGTCATCCAGCCACACAATGGGGCCAATGGTGGCTGCCGCCCGGTTTCTGGACCTGCTGCGCGCGGGGCGCGATATTGTGCCGGGGGCAGGGGCGGCGGCACGCCTGCACGCCAGCCTGCATGGCAGCCTTGCCTTTACCGGCAAGGGCCACGCGACCGACCGCGCCACCATTCTGGGCCTTGCCGGTTTCGCCCCCGAAACATTTGATGCCGAGGCCGCCGCCGCCACACTTGCCGCGATTGAGGCCGATCATGTGATACAGGTCGAAAGCATGGGCGCGCTGGCCTTCAACCCCGCGCGCGACCTTGAATTTGACTATGACACCACCCTGCCCGGCCATGCCAACGGCATGGTGCTTTCGGCGTTCGATGCGCAGGGCAACCTGCACGCCCGCCAGACCTATTATTCGGTTGGTGGCGGCTTTGTGCTGACCGATCGCGAGCTTGACCAGCAGCACGGGCATATCGACGTGCCCGATGTGCCCTACCCGTTCCGCACCGCCAAGGCGATGCTGGCAATGGCGGCCGAAAGCGGGCTGAGCATTGCTGAAATGAAGCGCGCCAACGAGCTGAAATATCGAAGCGCGGCCGCGCTGGATGAGGGGATTGCGAAAATCTGGTCGGTGATGGAAAACTGCATCGAACAGGGGCTGAAGGGCGAAGGCATTCTGCCCGGCGGGCTGAATGTGCGCCGCCGCGCCGGGGCCATCCATACCAGCCTGAAGGCGGAACATGGCAAAAACCAGGCCCCGCCGCATATCATCAATGACTGGATTTCGACCTATGCAATGGCGGTGAACGAGGAGAACGCCGCCGGTGGCCAGGTGGTGACCGCCCCCACCAATGGCGCGGCTGGCGTGGTGCCCGCCACCTTGCGCTATTACCTCGACCATATGCCGGGCGCAACGCGCGACCGTATTCCCGAGTTTCTGCTCACCGCTGCTGCAATCGGCGGGTTGATCAAGTTCAACGCCTCTATCTCTGGCGCCGAAGTCGGCTGTCAGGGCGAAGTCGGCTCGGCCAGCGCAATGGCGGCAGGCGCGCTATGCGCCCTGCTTGGCGGCACGCCGGAACAGGTTGAAAACGCAGCCGAAATTGCGCTGGAACACCATTTGGGGATGACCTGTGACCCGATCAAAGGGCTGGTCCAGGCCCCCTGTATCGAACGCAACGGTCTGGGCGCGATCAAGGCTGTCTCCGCCGCCAGCCTTTCAATGCGCGGCGATGGCAAACACCTTGTCAGCCTTGATGCCTGCGTTGAAACCATGCGCCAGACGGGCCGCGACATGAACGAGAAATACAAGGAAACCTCGCTTGGCGGGTTGGCTGTGAATGTGCCGGAATGCTAAGGGGCCAGTGTGACCACCGCGCAAATTGAAACCGCCGATGCCCCCGTGCGCGGCATTGTGCTGATGATCGGCTTTGGCATTGTCGGGCCGTTCATTGACATGTTCGCCAAGCTCACCTCGCCCGGAATGCCGGTGGGGGAAATCGCGCTGGCGCGGTTTTTGGTGCAGGGCGCCGTGCTGCTGGCTTTCGCCTATTGGCGCGGCTGGCTGCACAGGCCGGGTTTGCGCGAGATCTGCCTGCATCTGCTGCGCGGGGGCGTGCTTGTTGTGGCGACCATGCTCATCGTTGCGGCCTTCAAGGTCATGCCGCTGGCGGATACTTTGGCGATTTTCTTCGTGATGCCGATGATCGTTACGCTGATGGGCGCGGTATTTCTGGGCGAGCCGGTCGGCTGGCGGCGCATTCTGGCCAGCCTTGTCGGCTTTGGCGGCGCGCTTTTGGTCATCCAGCCTAGCTTTGGCACCTTTGGCTTTACCGCCGTTCTGCCGCTGCTGGCGGCGGTGTTCTTCGCCACCTACCTGATACTCACGCGCCGCATGGGGCGGCGGATGAACCAGGTTGTGCTGCAAGCCTATACCGCCACGGGCGCGGTTGCGCTGATCGTGCCAATGCTGGCCCTTGGCCCGATCATCGGCTGGCAACCGATCGTGCCGATTGTGCCGGTGGGCATGGATTGGGTCTGGCTGATGGGTGTGGGCCTGTCCACCGTTGTGGCGCATATGCTGCTGTCTTACGCTTTTGCAATGGCCAGCATCGCCATTCTGGCCCCGCTGCAATATCTCGAAATCGTCTCGGCCACGATTATCGGCTATCTGGTGTTCAACGATCTGCCAAATGCGCTGACCTTCCTGGGCATCGCCATTATCGTCAGTTCAGGCATTTACATATTCTTTCGTGAACGGCAGGTCAGCCGGGCCAGTTTGCCGCCAACGCCCGGGCGGGCAGGATAACCCACAGCCCGCGCCCACCAAAAATGCGCACCGGCCCGATGGCGCGGTTTGATGTGCCCAGCAGCCCGCCGGGGGCAAGCGTCAGCCCATCGAGCGCCCATTCAAGCCCGCTAGAGCGCGCCTGCACCGTTTGCAGCGGGAACAGCGACACGCGGCTGCCTGCCTCAAGCTCCAGCGCAAGCGCGTCGGGGCAGGCAAAGGCAAGGTCGGTATCATCGAGCAGCACAATCTCGGGCCGGTGCATTCGCACCAGCGTGGCCATTGTGGCAAGGTAGTGATCGGCCCGCGCGCCTGTAAAGCCAAGCGCAAATATCCTTGGCGCAGTAATGCGGCTTATGGCTTTTTCAAAATCGGTAGTGTCCTGGCCTGTATCCTGCACCACCGCGACCCCGGCTTCGCGCCAATGGTCAAGCGAGGATGCGGAATCAAGATCGCCGATAATCAGGTCAGGCTTCAAACCCAGCCGCAATGCCGCATCCGCCCCACCATCGACCGCAACAATGGGCAGGTTGCGCGCGGCGATATTGGCCAGGGCGTTCGGCGCAACCGGCCCGTTGCCCAGCAGCATTACGGGGCGGTCATAGCGTTTCATTCTTCGGGCGGCGCATCGGGGTCGGCCTTGCCCACGCCCTTGAAAATCGGCTTCAGCGCATAGGCCCAGGCCACGCCAAGCACAATGTAGATGCCCAGTTCCAGCAGGAATGACGGGCGCTCAAACAAGGTGACGATATAGACCGCCAGAAAAATATAGGCCGGAAGACCGACGACCAGCGCCAGCAGGCTCAACCGTCGCCGGGTTTTGTATGACAGCGCCATCAGTCGGCAAACGGGTCGGTCACCAGAATGGTGTCCTCCCGCTCCGGGCTGGTGGACAGCAGCGCAACAGGGCAGCCGATAAGCTCTTCGACGCGGCGCACATATTTGATGGCGGCGCCGGGCAGATCGGCCCAGCTGCGCGCGCCTTCGGTCGATTCAGACCAGCCTTCCATTTCCTCGTAGATCGGGGTGCAGCGGGCCTGCTGGTCGGCGGCGGTTGGCAGATAATCCAGCACCGCGCCATCCAGCGCATAGCCGGTGCAGATTTTCAGGGTTTCAAACCCGTCCAGCACGTCGAGCTTGGTAAAGGCAATGCCGTTCACACCCGATGTTGCGCAAGTCTGGCGCACCAGAACCGCATCGAACCAGCCGCAGCGGCGCTTGCGGCCCGTTACGGTGCCAAACTCATGCCCGCGCTCGCCAAGGCGCTGGCCATCGGCATCGTGCAGTTCCGCCGGAAACGGCCCTTCGCCCACGCGGGTTGTATAGGCCTTGACGATGCCCAGCACAAAATCGATCGATCCCGGCCCGATGCCGGTGCCGGTGGCGGCCTGCCCGGCAATCACGTTGGACGAGGTCACGAAGGGATAGGTGCCAAAGTCGATATCGAGCAGCGCGCCCTGCGCCCCTTCAAACAAAATCCGCTTTCCGGCGCGGCGATGCTCGTTCAGAATTTTCCAGACCGGGCCGGCATAGGGCAAAATCTGCGGGGCGATGGCTTTCAGCTCGACCAGCAGGGCCGCGCGGTCAATTTCCGGCAGGCCAAGGCCACGGCGCAGCGCATCATGATGCATCAGCAAACGGTCAACCCGCAGCTCCAGCGTTGCATCATCGGCCAGATCGGCCACGCGAATGGCGCGGCGGCCGACCTTGTCCTCGTAAGCCGGGCCAATGCCGCGGCCCGTCGTGCCAATTTTGGCAACCGAATTCTGGCTTTCGCGCGCGCGATCAAGCTCGCCATGAACCGACAGGATCAGCGGGGCGTTTTCGGCGATAACCAGATTTTCGGGCGTAATTTCAACGCCCTGGCCGCGCAGCTTTTCAATTTCCTGCACCATGTGCCACGGGTCCAGCACCACGCCATTGCCGATGACCGAAAGCTTGCCGCCGCGCACAATGCCACTGGGCAAAAGGCTGAGCTTGTAGACCGCGCCATCAATCACCAGCGTATGACCGGCATTATGCCCGCCCTGAAACCGCGCGATGACATCGGCGCGCTCGCTGAGCCAGTCGACAATCTTTCCTTTACCTTCGTCGCCCCATTGGGCGCCGACGACAACGACATTGGCCATGTGTGATGATCTCCCGAACGGTTACGGCAGGCTTATACCGCCACGCGCGGCCAAGGGAAACAGCCAATGCGCCTGATGGCCGCAAAAACGCCGGCACCTGCTGGCCTTTGCACAGAAGCTTTGCCAAACTGCCGCCAGACAAAAAGGCGATCATATGATTATCAGCCGCGAATACCGGTTCATCTATATTAAAACCATGAAAACCGCAGGCTCCACATTGGCCGCGGCATTTCGCGGGGCCGCGGGTGAGGGCGTTTTGCGGGCACCACGCGATGGCGACGACCATGCGACGCCGATGGACAATGAAAAACTGGACCAATTGGGCCAGCACGCGTTTTTGCGTAAAACCTACAAGGTATTCGGGCCGGAAATATCTGCGTTCCGCGTGGTCACCAGCGAACGCAACCCGTTTGACAAACTCGTTTCGGCCTATTTCTTTCGCGGCAAACGGCTGGAGTATCTAAGCGCCGATACGGATTACAGGGCGGATTTTGCCAACCGATTGCGGGCGGGCGAGTATGACCGGATCATGTCGCCAAAATACTATACGCTGAGCGGCAAGATTCTGGCCGACCATGTCATTCGCTACGAGCATCTGCATGAGGATTTTGCCGAGGTTGTGCGCGATCTTGGCCTGCCCGCAGGCTCGGTTGTCAGCCACACTCTCAAAACCGATACGCGCCCCGATCTTTATCGCGGTGCAAAGGGGGTTCAGCGGCTGTTTGATGATGAACTGGTCGCATTGGTTCAGGCGCGCTTTCCCCATTATTTTGGCCTGCTTGGCTATCAGGGCATCGGAAGCGGTTGCCCGAAATTCGTGCCCCACGCCCGGCTAAAGGCCAAGCGGGCGCGGTTTTTCAAGCGGCAAACTGCCAAAACCGCGCCCGATGATCAGGGCGAAACCTGACCCGTGCCATTGGCGACGCGGCTTACGATGAATACCGCGCAAAACGCAGATATTTTGCCTGCCGCACCTGTGGCAATGCCTCGATCGCGGCCAGAGCAGCGGCATCCAGCGTTTCATCGATTCCGATCAGCGCAATCGCCTCGCCCGCCTTGTTGGCGCGCCCCAGCGCAAATGTGGCAATGTTGATATTCAGCGCGCCAAGCTGGGTGCCAAGCGCCCCGATAAAGCCGGGCATATCGGTATTCGTCGTGTAGAGCATGTTTGGCATCGGCTCGGCTTCAAGGTTGATGCCCTTGATCTGGATGAAGCGCGGGCGGCCATCGGAATAGATCGTGCCGGCCACCGCGCGCTGCTGCTTTTCGGTGGTCACAATCAGCCGGATATAGCTGCCAAAAGCCCCCTGAGCATCGCGCCGGGTTTCCGAAATCTTGATACCCATTTCGCGCGCCTTGATGGGGGCGGAGACCATGTTCACGCCACCTTCACCCAGCAATGGCAAAAGCAGGCTGGCGGTGGTGGCCGCCATCAGCGGGCGCAGGTTCATGGAAGCAACATCACCCACAAACTCGACCTCGATCTCCTTGATCGCATTGTCTGTCACCTGCCCGGCAAAGCCGCCAAGCAATTCGCAAAGCTCGATCCACGGCTTCAGCACCGGTGCTTCTTCCGCCGTTACGCTTGGCGCGTTCAGCGCGTTGGAAATGGCCCCGACCATCAGATAGGCCGACATTTGTTCGGCCACCTGTAGCGCCACATTTTCCTGCGCTTCGGAGGTTGCCGCCCCCAGATGCGGGGTGCAAACAACGTTGGGTGCGTTGAACAGCGGCGAGTCGGTCGCCGGTTCAACCTCGAACACATCAAGTGCCGCGCCCGCCAGATGCCCAGATTCCAGCGCGGCCGCCAAAGCCACCTCATCGACCAGCCCGCCACGCGCGCAGTTGATCAGCCGCGCACCGGGTTTCATTCTGGCAATGCGCTCGGCAGAAAGCAGGTTTGCGGTTTTCTCGGTTTTGGGCAGGTGGAGCGTGACGAAATCGGCCTTTTCGAGCAGGTCCTCTATCTCATCGACCTTGGTCACGCCCATCGCTTGCGCACGTTCCGCCGACAGGAACGGATCATAGGCGATGACCTTCATCTTCAGCCCGATGGCGCGCGAGGCAACCACGCTGCCAATATTGCCCGCCCCGACTAGGCCAAGGGTTTTGCCGGTAATCTCGACGCCCAGAAAACGGTTCTTTTCCCATTTGCCGGCACGGGTGGACATATCCGCCGCCGGAATTTGGCGGGCCAGCGCGAACATCATGGCAATGGCGTGTTCGGCGGTGGTAATGGAATTGCCGAAAGGTGTGTTCATGACCACAATCCCCTTGGCGCTGGCGGCGGGAATGTCGACATTATCAACGCCAATGCCCGCGCGCCCGATAACCCGCAGGTTCTTGGCATGGTCCAGCAAATCGGCCGTAACCTTGGTGGCCGAGCGAATGGCAAGCCCGTCATAATCGCCAATCACCCTGGCAAGGGCTGCGGGGTCTTTGCCAAGCTCGGGGCGGAAATCCACCTCAACCCCGGCCTGGCGGAAAATTTCAACGGCGGCGTCCGACAGTTTGTCGGAGATCAATACTTTTGGCATGGTCGGTCCTTCAGGCAAATGTTTCGGCGGCTGTGGCGGCAAAGGCCCAGTCGAGCCACGGGGTCAGCGCGGCAATGTCATCGGTGTTGACGGTCGCGCCACACCAGATGCGCAGGCCCGGCGGGGCATCGCGATAGCCGTTGATGTCATAGGCGGCATTGGCCTTTTCCAGCCGGGCGCACATGGCTTTGGTAAAGGCACGCTGCGCAGGCTCGCCCAATGCGGCGACGCGCGCATCGGTTATGCGCAGGCAAACCGAGGTGTTGGAGCGCGCGGCAGGATCGGCCACAAGGTTTTCGATCCAGTCCGAACGGTCGACCCATGCTTGCAAGGCTGCGAAATTCGCATCGGCACGGGTTTGCGCACCTGCCTGCCCGCCAATTTCCGCCACCCAATCCAGCGCATCGGCGGCATCGGCCACGGCCAGCATCGAGGGGGTATTGATGGTTTCGCCCCTGAAAATTCCCTCGATCAGCTTGCCACCCTTGGTCAGGCGGAAGATTTTGGGCATCGGCCATGCGGGCGTATGGCTTTCAAGCCGCTCCACGGCGCGGGGCGACAGGATCAGCACGCCATGCGCACCCTCGCCGCCCATCACCTTCTGCCATGAAAAGGTTACGACATCGAGCTTGGCCCAGTCGAGGTTTTGGGCAAACACCGCGCTGGTGGCGTCGCAAATCGTCAGCCCTGTACGATCAGCCGCAATCCAGTCGGCATCGGGCACGCGCGCGCCCGATGTCGTGCCGTTCCATGTGAACACCACATCGGCATCAGCGCGCACAGAGGCAAGGTCGGGCAAAGCGCCATAGGGCGCTTCAAGCAGGCGAACATCGGGCAGTTTGAGCTGCTTTTGAATGTCATTCGCCCAGCCAGCGCCAAAACTTTCCCAGGCCAGCACATCCACAGGGCGCGGGCCCAGCAGCGACCACAGCGCCATTTCAACGGCGCCTGTGTCAGAGGCGGGCACGATGCCCAGCCGGTAATCGGCGGGCAGGCCCAGCAGCGCATGGGTTTTGGTGCAAACATCAGCCAGTTGCGCCTTGGGCGCAGAAGCGCGGTGGCTGCGGCCCAGAAAGGCGCGCGCGGCCACGGCATCGGCCGACCAGCCGGGGCGTTTGGGACAGGGACCAGATGAAAATTCAGGCCGCGCAGGCAAAACACTTGGTGTCTGGGCAGGCGGCATCACAGCTTGGTTCATAACCAGCTCCGTCGTCAGGGCGAAATTCCTGAGCCTGCCGCCACTCGCCCTATCCAGCGACCTGCCCGCCGCCTGATTACGCAAGTGCAGCATGGGCGGCAAGCGGGATTTGTCGCAAATCGCGGCTTAGGGGTCGCGCAAGCGTTCCACTGGTGAACAGAGGTTTCCGATTGGCTAAATCTGCGCATAGGCATGGGCCAACATGCGCGCCAGATCATCGCCGCCAATACCTGCCGCCGAGGCCGCCTCGAAACTGGCGAGCGCGGCCCGCAGGGCGGGCACATCGACCCCGTAGCCTTGCGCGGTTTCAACAAACAACCGCGCGTCTTTCGCCACACCATCGACCGAAAAGCCGACCGTGCTGTCCTCTCCCGTGATGACCGGCAGGCGCGCACGAAACGCGCCGCTTGCCGCCGGGCCACCGGCGAGCATGTGCAGCATTTCTTCCAGCGCCAGCCCCGCCTGCCGCCCGGTGAGCAGCGCCTCTTTCAGCACCTGCCAATAGCCGACCAACATCATGTTGTTCACGGTTTTTGCCGCAGCCCCGGCACCAAGCGGGCCCATATGCAGAACGCGGCCCGCAAGCTGTTCGGCAAAGGGTTGCCAGCGTGCAACATGGTGCGCATCGCCACCCATAAGCATTCCGGCCCTCGCCTCAAGCACCAAAGGCGGGCCGCCTGCGATGGGCGCGTCGATAAGTGCGGCCCCCGCGGCACCAAGGCGCGCGGCGGCGGCTTGCAGCGTGGCCGCTGCGATCGTGCTGGTTTCTACCACCAGCCTGCCAGTCAAATCAAACCGCGCAAGCTGTTCTGAAACCTCGTCAAATGCGGGGTCATCAAAAAGCGATGTTACAAGGATTGTGCAATTTTGCACCAAGGCACCCAGATTATCGGCAAGGCGCACACCGTCCGGCGCGGGTCGCGCGGTGCGGTTCCAGCCCTGAACAGGGTTTTTATGTGCAAGCTTCTGCGCAATGGCGCTGCCCATCCGCCCCAGCCCGATGATACCGATCACCTCGCCCTGCCCCATTGCCTCTGCTCCTTTTTGACAACCGTGCAGCCCCTGGCGAACCGCGCTTCCAACTCCGACGGTCTTGTCCTAGTCTATCGCGACTCAAATCGGAACCGTTATGAATACGCCTCGGCCAAGCTCGTGGGTGATCCTGGCCTTGGTTGGGCTTGTATGGGGCACCTCCTTTCCGGTAATGCGCGTTGCATTGCAGGACCAGACCCCGTTGAATGTGGCGGCCTTGCGCATTGCATTTGCGGCCGTGGTGATTTGGGGCATCGCGCGGGCGCGCGGGCTGCGCCTGCCCGGCTTTCAGGGTGTCGACCGGCGCATCTGGCTGGCGAGCTTTGGCATGGCAGTGCTGTCCAACGCGCTGCCCTTCAGCCTGCTGCTGTTCTCGCTTGCCTATGTCAGTGCCGGATTTGCCGGCATTACAATGGCGCTGGTGCCGCTTTTGGTGCTGCCGCTGGGCCATGTCCTGCTGCCCGACCAACCGATGACCGGGCGGCGCGCGCTTGGCTTTACGATCGGCTTCATCGGTGTTGTGGTTCTGATCGGCCCCGGCGTATTTTCGCCCGGTGCGGGCGGCTGGACCGAGGTGATCGCCCAGCTTGGCTGCATTCTGGCGGCGCTGTGCTATGCGCTTGGCTCTATTGTGACCCGCCGCGCGCCACCCGGGCCAACGCTGGTATTTTCTTCGGCCGCGCTTTTGCTGGCGGCGCTGATCATGCTGCCGGTGGCCTTTATTGTCGAAGGTGCGCCGCAAATGGCAACGCCGCTGTCCTGGGCCACGGTTGCCTATCTGGGGCTGGTGCCGACCGCGCTGGCCACGCTGATGCTGGTATTCCTGATCAAGCGCGAAGGCCCGGCCTTTCTGGCGCTGGCCAATTATCAGGTGCCGATCTGGGCCGTGGTGCTGGGTGTGGTGTTTCTGGATGAAACCCTGCCATCGCGCTTTATGGCCGCGCTGGTTCTGGTTCTGGCCGGGCTTGCCATCAGCCAGGCGAAAATCGGGCGGGCACGGGTATGATTGTTGATGGCCGGGCAGTGGCCGCGGTGGCCGTGCTGACGATGATCTGGGGATCGTCGTTTTTTCTGACAACACTCGCGCTGGAAGGGTTCCACCCGATGAGCATTGCCTTTTCGCGCCTTGCACTGGCGGCCGTTGTGCTGGTGCCGCTGGCGCTGATTTCCGGTGCTGGCCTGCCGCGGGGGGCTGAATGGCGCACGGCCTTTGTGCTGGGAGCGGTCGGGCTGGCCCTGCCCCAGACCCTGCTGGCCTATGCACAGCGCGAATTGCCCTCGGGCACCGTTTCCATTTTCATTGCCGCAGTGCCGCTGTTCACGCTGGTTTTCGCATGGCTGGTCTTGGGTGATTTCATCAGCAAGCGACGCTGGACGGGGTTTGCCATTGGCTTTGTGGGCCTATTGCTGCTTGCCGGGCCAACTGCTTTTGCAGGGATCAGTGCCGGGCCGGTCTCGGTGGTCATGGCAATATTTGCAGCGGTTTTCTATGCGGTTTCGGCCATCGCCATACGCGGCATGAAGGGGATGCACCCGTTTCGGGCCACGGCGGGTGCGATGATCATGGGATCGGCGGTGTCTGCCGTATTCGGCATCAGCCAGATGCCCGCCAGCCTGCCCCCCTCGGGCGCGATCATCGGGCTTGTGGCGCTTGGCCTGTTCCCGACCGGGCTTGCGCAGATCTTGCGCTATTACACGGTGCGCCGTTCGGGCCCGGTCTTCTCCTCGATCGTCGGCTATCTTATCCCGATCTGGGCAGGTTTTTTGGGGGTTGCGATACTGGATGAAGCGTTTTTGTGGCGTGATCTGGCGGCTTATGGGTTGATTTTGACCGGGCTTTTGGTGGCGCGCGAAAGGCGCAAACCCAGCTAAGGCCGGGGGTTTCACACCCCCGGACCCGATGCTGGTAGCCGGGGGTTTCACACCCCCGGACCCCCGTGGGATATTTATGAGCAAAAGATGGGGTCAGGCTTTTGCGATTTCGGCGGCGATGGCGTTGACGGTTGTTTCGAGCAGGGTGGCATCGGCGTGTTCGCCCATAACGCGGATCAGCGGTTCGGTGCCGGATTTGCGGATAAGCAGGCGGCCTTCGGTGCCGAATTTGGCTTTGGCGTCGGTTATGGCTTTCTGCACGCGCGGCGCATCGAGCGGGACGCGCGCCGCATCAAAGCGCACATTTTGCAACAATTGCGGCACGGGGGTGAAAACGCGGGTGAGTGCGCTGGCTTTCTGGCCGGTTTCGACCATTGCGCGCAGCACCTGAAGCCCGCCGATCAGCCCATCACCGGTGGTTACAAAGTCGGACATGACGATATGGCCGGATTGTTCGCCACCCAGATTATAGCCGCCCGCGCGCATTTCCTCGACGACGTAACGATCCCCTACCGGGGTGCGCAGCAATGTCAGGCCGTTATCGGCAAGGTGACGTTCCAGCCCGAGGTTGCTCATCACCGTTGCGACCAGCGTGTTCCTGGCCAGCAGCCCCGCTTCGGCCCAGCGCGTGGCGATCAGCCCCATCAACTGGTCGCCATCGGCCACAGCACCGGTTTCATCGATGATGATCACCCTATCGGCATCGCCATCAAGGCAGATACCAAGATCGGCACCTTCGGCCAACACACGGGCGGCGGCGGCTTCGGGCGCGGTCGAGCCGCAGCCATCGTTGATGTTGAACCCGTTGGGCGAAACGCCCATTGCCACAACCTCGGCCCCGAGTTCCCACAACACCTCCGGCGCGGTTTTATAGGCAGCGCCATTGGCGCAATCGATGACGATTTTCAGACCGTCAAGCCGAAGGCGGCGCGGCAGCGCGGTTTTGGCAAATTCGACATAGCGCGTGCGGTCGCCTTCGATGCGGCGGGCGCGGCCGATATCATCCGAGCCGGCCAGCGGTGCGCCGCCTTCAAGCAGGTCTTCAATGGCGTGTTCCACCTCGTCCGACAGTTTATAGCCATCGGGGCCGAAAAACTTGATGCCATTGTCGTAATAGGGGTTGTGCGAGGCGGAGATCATCACCCCCAGATCGGCGCGCATGGAACGTGTAAGCATACCCACCGCAGGGGTTGGCACGGGGCCAAGCAGATAGACATCCATGCCGACCGAGGTGAGGCCGGCGGTGAGCGCGGTTTCCAGCATATAACCCGAGCGGCGCGTATCCTTGCCGATGACCACGCGGTTGGCGCGGGCATCGCCCTTGAAGTAATGGCCGACGGCCACACCAAGCCGCAGGGCGAGTTCGGCGGTCATCGGGTGGGTGTTTGCGCGGCCACGAATACCATCGGTGCCAAAATATTTGCGGCTCATGGCGCGCCTTTCTGTGTGTGTTCGGGCAAGATGGCGCGCCAAAGCGCCACCGCCTGCCGGGTTTCGGCAACATCATGCACGCGCAGCCATTGCACACCCTGATCGAGCCCGGCAAGGGCTGTGGCCAGCGAGCCCGGCACGCGCTGCGCGGGCGCCTCTGCCCCGCCGATCATGCCGATGAAGCGTTTGCGCGATGTGCCCAGAAGCAGCGGGCAGCCAAGCATGTGGAACAGCGCCAGCCCGCGGATCAGCGCCAGATTATGGTCGAGCGTTTTGCCAAAGCCGATGCCGGGATCGGCCAGAATGGCGCTGCGCGGAATGCCCGCAGCCGCGGCCAACTCCATGCGGGTTTCAAGAAAATCATAGACATCGAGCAGCACATCATCATAGCGCGGGTCTTGCTGCATGGTGCGCGGATCGCCAAGCGCGTGCATCAGGCAGACGGGGGCGCGCGCGGCGGCAATTGTTGCCGGCATGGCCGCATCATAGCCAAGGGCCGCAACATCGTTCACAAGATTGGCCCCCGCCACCAGCGCGGCGCGCGCAATATTGGCTTTGCGCGTGTCGACGGAAATCGGCAGGCTGAACCCTTGTTCGCGCAGCGCAGCAATAACCGGGATGATGCGGCCAAGCTCTTCGTCTTCGCTGACGGGCGCAGCACCGGGGCGGGTGGATTCACCGCCGATATCCAGAATATCGGCGCCGTTTTCAGCCATTGCCTGCGCGGCATCCAGGGCAGCATTCAGGGCGAAATGGCGGCCACCGTCAGAAAATGAATCCGGGGTGACATTGAGAATGCCCATGATGACGGGACGCGATTGCGAAAGCCCGCAAATATCGGGGCGCGGGGTGGTCAGGCGGGCCAGACTATCGGCGGGGATATCAGCAAGGGCAACGCGCCTTGGCGGTGCATCGCGCGACAACAACTCAGCATGGTCGAACCAGAGCGGGCCGCCACCAAGCGCAGCCGAATGCGCCGGGCGGCAGGCATCGCGCTGCAAAAGAGGGCGATAATAGCCCATTACGTGGCGCGCCATTTGATGGAACATCCCATTGATGGCATCTGCCCCTTTGGCCCCTGCCCTGTGCGCGTGACATGGCGCATGGCATCGACCAGCTCGCTTGCCGCAGCATCCGGGCGCGGGTTGCGGCCAAATTCGTCGATCCGGCCCTGGTATTGCAGGCCCAAATGCGCGTCATAGCCAAAGAAATCGGGGGTGCAGACCGCACCATAAGCCCGGGCAACAGACTGGTCGGCATCATACAGATACGGGAAGTTGAAGCGGTGCCTTTCGGCAAACAGCTTCATGTTTTCAAAGGAATCCTCGGGGTAGGCTTCAGCATCATTCGCGCTGATCGCCACAAAGCCAAAGCCCATCTCCTGCAAGGTTGCCGCATCTTGCACCAGCCGTTTCGTAATGCCGATCACATAGGGGCAATGGTTGCAGATGAACACCACCACAAGCCCGCGCACGCCGCGCAGATCGCCGATGCCGTAAATCGTGCCATCGGTTGCGGGCAGGGCAAAATCGGGGGCTTTCTGGCCGAACATGGCGGGGGTTGTGCTGGTTGTGGCCATCATACGCTCCTGGGTTTTGCGGTAATGATAGGTCATGCCAGTCATGCCCGCCAAGCGCAAGCGCGCTAGAGGCGGTGAATTTCGCCGATATCAAGCGTTACAACCGGCATATCGGCACCTGCCTGTGGCGCGGTATGGCCAATGACCGCCAGTTTTGCAGCATGAAAATGCTCGGCAAACCACAGCGCAAGTTCGGCGGGGTGGCGGGCATCGGCGCGCGGGCTTTCAACGGCATCAAGCACAATTTTTGACGGCGCCCAAACCGAAAGCTGGCCGTGCTTCATGGCCCAGTCCAGCTCGGTGCGGCTGGCGACAACCACGCAACGCTTGTCGCGCGCCGCAAGGCTCCAGGCATTCTGCTCGATCGCCAGAAGGTCAATCCGCCGCTGTGCCAGTTTGTTGGCGGCAACGGGCGCGGGCTGCGGCACCATCTCCACGCAGATAATGGCCGGTAAAACATGCGCGGCTATCGCATCAAGCCATTGCGGCAAGTGTTCAGATTGCAGCACGGCGTTTGACAGGAAAACCACCAGCGGGTGCGGCACGGCATCGGCCTGGGCGGGTTTGGCGGGGTTATGCAGGCGCGGAATATCGGGCGCGGGTTTGGAGCGCACAATCTCCACCCCCAGCGTTCCGGGGATGCGGTCGAGCTTTTCGATGCGCACAAAGGCGCGAATGGCGCGCGGATCGGCAAGGCAACGTTCGGCCACGCGCTCGGCAAGGGTTTCAAGCAGGTTGATACGCTCATCGGCCAATTGCATGTCTATCGCCTCGGTGATCGTGTCATAGGAAATGACCTTGTCGACATCGTCATCCTGCGCGGCGGTGGTTGCAGCCACTTCAAGCACCACGTTGAAGCGGATGCGCTGGCGCACGCCGCGTTCGGCCTGAAAGGCGCCAATTTCAACCTCGACCACGTAATCGCGCACCGAAATACGGTCGCGCGGGTCGGGCCCGGCGGTGGCTTTGGCGCGGGCATTCGGCCCTTCAAAGGCGATGGCGGTTTCGTCCATTGGCTCCACCCTTTCCGATAGGCAACCTGCGGGCCGCTTTTAAGCAGATTGCTGCCCCAGTTCAAACGTTTATCCTGCCTTGGCCTTGACAGTTTGGCGCGCAAACGCCGAAAACAGGCCAACCCGAACATGCCGGAGCCTACCCATGTATATGAACGCCAACACCCCCCGCGATGCTGCGCGCGCCGAATTGGCGGCAAATTACGACCTTGCGCCATCGCTGGCGGCGGCAAAGGCCACATCAGAGCTGTATGCGCGCGTATCGCGCGTGATCCCCGAAGTCGACTGGGCCAGGCACGCGCCCTATATTCTGGCCATCCAGAAGCTGAAGGCTGAAAAGGATGCGGTGATTTTGGCGCATAACTACATGACGCCGGAAATCTTCCACGGGGTTGGCGATGTTTCGGGCGACAGTTTGCAACTGGCCATTGCCGCCACCAAGGTAAGCCAGCAAACCATTGTGCAATGCGGTGTGCATTTCATGGCCGAAACCTCGAAAATTCTGAACCCGGCCAAAACCGTGCTGATCCCCGACAGCCGCGCGGGCTGTTCGCTGGCCAGCTCCATTACCGCTGCCGATATCGCAAAAATGCGGGCCGACTATCCGGGGGCGGAAGTGGTGTCCTATGTCAACACCACCGCCGCGGTGAAAGCCGCATCCGATATTTGCTGCACGTCGTCGAACGCGCTGCGCATTGTCGACAGCCGCCCCGGCGATACGGTGATCATGACCCCCGACGGCTATCTGGCGCAAAACGTCGCCAGGGAAAGCAAGAAACGCATTGTCTATTGGGAGGGGGCCTGCATTGTGCATGAGCAATTCACCCCCGAGGAAATTCGCGCATTCCGCGAAGACAACCCCGGCATCAAGATCATCGCCCACCCCGAATGCCCGCCCGATGTGATTGCCGAAGCCGATTTTTCCGGCTCCACAAACGGCATGATCAACTGGGTGCGCAAACACCGCCCCGAAAAGGTTGTGATGGTCACCGAATGCTCCATGTCGGATAATGTTGCCTCGGAATTGGCTGAGGTGGAGTTCGTGCGCCCTTGCACGATTTGCCCACATATGAAACGAATAAGCTTGGAAGGCATCCTTTGGGCGCTGCATAGCGGAACGGAAGAGGTGCTTGTGGAGGACGCATTGCTTGACCCGGCGCGCCGCGCTGTCGAGCGGATGATCGCGCTGGGTTGACCCCGGCAAAAGCGGAGGACAGCAATGAAACTTCTCAGAACCTTGTTGATGGGCGCGCTGCTTGGCCTGGGGCTTGCCACTGTGGCGACCGCCCAATCCTGCCCGGCGCAACGGCCAAGCGGCAATGTAAACCGCGCCATCAGCGCAACCCCGGTTGATCAGGCGCTGTTTTCAGCACTTGTGCTTTATCATACCAATGTTGAACGCTGCCGCCGTGGGATGCGCCCCTTGCAAACGACCCCCGGAATTCTGCGCGCCGCAATCGTGCTGGCCGAGGGCATGGCCGAGGACCGCAACTACAGCCATGTGCTGAACCAGCCCGGCGTGCGCAACCTTGCCGACAGAATGCATTTTGCAGGTGAACCCTTTCAGCGCGGGGGCGAGAATATCGCGCTCAACTTCTTTTATGCGCTTAACGGGCGCAGTTTTACCGGGGGCGGGTGCAATTTTCGCTATCAGTCAAACGGGCAGCCCGTGCCGGCGCATAGCTATGCCAGCCTGGCCGAAGAGCTTGTTTCCAGTTGGATGGCATCGGCCGGGCACCGTGCCAATATCCTCAACCGCCGCTACAATCGCATGGGGGCGGCCATCGGGCTTGATCCGCGTGGCCAGCTTTGCGGGCAGGTTTATGCCGCCCAAACCTTCGCAGGATAGACTTGCAGCACAGCGATGAGCATTGCGCGCACGGGCCGCTGATTATTGGCGCCGGGCTTGCCGGGCTGTTTACCGCGCTCAAACTTGCCCCCAAAGCCTGCACTGTCATCTCGCCCGAGCCATTGGGGGCGGGCGCATCCAGCAGCTATGCGCAGGGTGGCGTTGCCGCAGCCATGTCAGCCGATGACAGCCCGGCCGCCCATGCGGCCGATACAATTGCAGCCGGTGCCGGCACCGTGGCCCATGACATCGCCCAAAGCGTTACCGCCGAAGCCCGCGCGCGCATAGATGACCTTCTGGCCATCGGCACACCGTTTGAACATGGGCCAGACGGGCAGCTTTTGCTTTCGCGCGAGGCGGCGCATTCGGCCGCGCGCGTGGTCCGCGTGGGGGGCGATGGCGCGGGGCGGGCGATTATGCTGGCACTGGCCGCGCAAGTGCGCGCAACCCCGTCAATTCATCTGGTTGAAAACACCATCGTCGATGACCTGCTGCTGGAGAATGGCAAAATCTGCGGTATCGTCGCGCGCCGTGCCGATGACCTGCCGGGCGAGTCATTTATCATGCGCGCCCGCGCCGTTGTTATGGCAACAGGCGGCATTGGCGGGCTTTACGCCACCACGACCAATCCAAGCCGCGTGTGCGGCCAGGGGCTGGGCATGGCGGCGCGGGCCGGCGCGCAGATTGCCGACCCGGAATTCGTGCAGTTCCACCCCACCGGCATCGCCATCGATGCCGACCCGACCCCGCTGGCAACCGAGGCTTTGCGCGGCCACGGGGCGACATTGATCACCGCAGATGGCCACCGTTTCATGCAGGGTGAACACCCCGATGCCGAGCTTGCCCCGCGCGACATTGTTGCCCGCGCCATTCATGCCCGCGTAACAGCCGGGGTTGCGGTGTATCTGGACACGCGCGCCGCCATCGGGGCCGCAATTGACCAGGAATTTCCCATTGTCGCCAATTATTGCCGCGCGGCGGGAATAGACCCGGTGACCCAACCCATCCCCGTGCGCCCCGCCCAGCACTACCATATGGGCGGTATAGCCACCGATGCCCTGGGCCGCAGCAGCCTTGCGGGCCTGTGGGCTTGCGGCGAGGTCGCCTGCACAGGGCTGCACGGGGCCAACCGGCTGGCCTCAAACTCGCTGCTCGAAGCTCTGGCTTACGGTGCGCGCATTGCCCAGGATCTGCAAAGCCTTGAGATTGCGCCAGAAAATCGCAGCGCCATGCCCGATGCCGCGCCACCAATAAGCAGGCAGCGCATGGCGCCCAGCCATGCAATTGCACAGTTGCGCCAGGTTATGGATGACCATGTCGGCGTCATCCGCACGGCGACCGGCCTAGGCCACGCGCTTGGAACCATCGCCACGCTCGAGGCGGAATTTGCCCCGGAGTCACGCGCGTTCCTGAATATGACAACGGCGGCGACCCTGGTGGCCGCTGCCGCCTTTATACGGCGCGAAAGCCGTGGCGGACATTTTCGCAGCGATTTTGCACAGGCCAATCCCCGCTGCGCCCGCCAAACACGCATGGCCTTGGCCGAAGCCCTGAAGATTCGCGCCCGGTTTCAGCCTAGTTGAGCGCCAGTTCGGTCGGACGGCGATAAAACAGATGCGCGCCGATCTGCGCGGTCTGCTCCAGCGCGCGCGCCCAGCGCGGACTGACCGCCGTCGTGTGATAATAGGTTGCGCCAGCGGTAAGATTACGCTGGCGCCCGTCGATCATCATTGCGGCAATACGGCCTGCACGGGCATAGGCGACCTTTTCGCCCACATATTCCGCGCGCCCGTCGCAAAGGAAGGAAAACTGGCAGCCATTCAACTGCTCTGCGCCCTGGTCTGCGCCCTGGCGCACGACCTTGCACACGGTATCGGGGTAGCGCGGGCTGTCAACGCGGTTCAAAATCACCTCGGCAACGGCCATCTGGCCCAGCAGATCTTCGCCCCGCGCCTCGAAATACAGCGCTTCTGTCAGGCATGACCATTGCGCATCACCGCCCGCCTCGGGCATGTCATCCAGCATATCCAGGCTGAACCCGGTTTCGATCACCGGTGTTTCAAAGCCGCGCGTGGCGTTTTGCGCAATGCTGGCAAGGCGGTTTGCTTCGGCATCATGGGCAATGCGCGATGACGAGCCAACGAGCTGGTCGCTATCGTCTTGCGGCGCCTCGACAAAGTTGAAACCGGCGCTGTGGTCATCCAGACCGTCGGATGTGTTTGCCGCCAGCGCGATCCGTTCCTGGTTCTGGACAGATTCAATCTGGTCAGACACCTGCAGTTGCGGGTCTGGCGAGGCATCAATTTCAACGCGCAGCGCATTGGCCAGAGTCGTGCTGTAGATCGGCACGCTCATCACACCCAGCAGCGCCATAACCAAAGCAAAGCGTATGCGCTGTTCGCGCCGTGATACAAATTCGATTTTCATAATAACCCCCGGTGCGTTTCGGTAGTGGCCACATGGCCCCCAGGCACCTGAACTTCAAAACTCTCGACGCGCGTTCATATCGACAAACGCCGCGATTGCCAAAAGAAATCCGGCACAAGTTGACGTAGGGGTAAGCCTGTCTGCGCGAGGATCCGCCGATAAGTTGCGAGACTCGCACGACGAATCGCACTTGTCGCGGATTCCGGCCCCAACGGGGTGTTGCCGGCCGCGACGGTCATATTCAGGAATTACCGAAATCTTAACCGAATCACTTTAACGCGGCGCCGCGCTCGGCCAAAATGCTGGCCTGTGCGGCGGCCAATCTGGCAATGGGCACCCGAAAAGGTGAGCAGGACACATAGTCAAACCCCGCCAAACGACAAAACCGCACGGCGGCCGGGTCGCCCCCATGCTCGCCACACAGGCCAAGCACAAGGTCCGGGTTGGTATCGCGCCCGCGCCGCGCCGCCATGACCAGCAATTCGCCCACACCTTCCAGATCGAGCGTATGGAAAGGGTCTTCGGCAAACACGCCACGCTGCACATAGTCGCGCATGAAGCGGCCCGCATCGTCGCGCGACAGGCCATAGGTCATCTGTGTCAAATCATTTGTGCCGAAACTCAGGAAAGCAGACGATTTTGCCAGATCCTTGGCGCGCAGCGCGGCGCGCGGGGTTTCGACCATCACGCCAAGCTTGTAGGCAAAGCTCGATCCGGTTTCCGCCTGCACGGCGGCGGCAATGGCATCGACACGCTCTTTCACCAATTCAACCTCGCGGTTGGCCGACACCAGCGGGATCATGATTTCCGGCACCACGGGCGCGCCGCCCTGCGCATTGATCGCCACGGCAGCCTGAAAGATCGCGCGGGCCTGCATATCGTAAATTTCCGGCATGGTGATGCCAAGGCGCACGCCGCGCATCCCCAGCATCGGGTTGACCTCGGCCAGTTCGGCGGCACGCGCGCGCACATCGTCAATACCCACATTCATGACGCGGGCAAGATGCTCCAACTCATCCGGTTCTTGCGGCAAAAACTCGTGCAAGGGCGGGTCGAGCAGGCGGATCGTTACGGGCAGGCCGCGCATGATGTCGAACAAGTCGATGAAATCGGCGCGCTGCATGGGCAAAAGGCGCTGCAAAACCTCGGCCCGCGATGCGGCATCATCGGCCAAAATCATCTCGCGCATGACGGTTATGCGCTCGGGCTCAAAGAACATATGCTCGGTGCGGCACAGGCCGATACCATCGACATTGAAGCTGCGGGCTGCACGGGCATCGGTGGGGGTGTCGGCATTGGCACGCACCCCGATGGAGCGGACCTTGTCGGCCCATGACATCAGCACCGTGAACGGGCCGCCAAGATCGGGGGCGATCATCTTGCAGGTGCCGTTGATGACCTCGCCGCTGGTGCCGTCGATCGTGATGATATCGCCTTCGCTGAAAATGCGCCCCTTGGGGCCGCGAAAGCTGCGCGCCTTCATATCCAGCCGCAATTCGGCCGCGCCCACAACGCAAGGCAGGCCAAGGCCACGCGCAATAACGGCGGCGTGGCTGGTCATGCCGCCGCGGATGGTCAACACACCAACCGAGGAATGCATACCGCGGATATCTTCTGGCGACGTTTCGTGGCGCACAAGGATCGCCGCTTCGCCCTGCGCTTCGGCGGCCATTGCGGCTTGCGCCGACAGCACAATGCGCCCAGTGGCGGCACCGGGGCTGGCGGGCATGGCGGTGGTCACAACATCGCGGGTTTCATCCGGGTCTATCTGGTGGTGCAAATGCTCTGCCAGACTGCGCGGCTCGATCCGCAACAAGGCATCTTCGCGGCTGATCAGCTCGGATTTGGCCAGATCAACGGCAATGCGAAGCGTGGCGCGGGCTGATCGCTGCGCCGGGCGCACATCGGTCAGCCAGGGTTTGCCAGTGGCATCGAGCGCGAATTTCACGCGGCAGGCATCGGCATGGCCACGGGTCAGCGGGGCTTCCAGTGCCTTGAGCGCGGCGCATTCCCTGGCGGAAAGTTCGCTTAAAGGATGCTCTTTCCCGTCTTGCAGAACATAGCCGACAAGCTGTGCCTGCCCGCTGCTTTGGTCTACAAATTGCAGCCGCCCCGTGCGGCAATTGGGCACCAGAACCTGCGCGATAATCGCCAGCCCCGCATCTTCCGGCGCGCCCTTGGCGGCACGCAATATGCGGGCCGAGGCGGAATGCCAGCCCCGCGCCATATGGCGAAGCGCGGCGCGCAACTGGCCGGTGGCAGTGTCGGGAAACGCATCCTCGGTTTCGGCTTGATAGGCTTCGCGGGCGGTCTGAATTTGATGGCGCAGATCGGCGGCACTGTCACCGCTTTGGGGCGGTGGGGCGATGCTGTTGCGCGTTGCACCGGACACGGCCGCACCCAAATTGCGGATACATTGTAACTGCAAGCGCAATGCTTCGACCTCGCCGCGCGTGGCAATGAAATGGTCTAGCGTGTCGGCGGCCACACCGATCGGCAGCAGGCTTTCCGGCCCACCCCATTCGGCCTCTTGCGGGGCGGCACGAAGGGCGAGAACCTGACCGCCCAGCGCATCGGGCCATGTAATTTCGGCACCATCGGCAATGGCGTCGACCAGTTTCGGGGGGTAGACAAGCGCCTGCGGCACATCCAGCCCAAGGGCGGCAAGCCGTGCCAGCCTTGCGCCCCTTGCCCCAAAAACCTGCGCATCGACCGCGCCGGTGGCGTGTATCGACAGCGGTTTCAGACTGGCAACCGTTTGGGGCATGATGCTCGCTTTCTTGCACTGCACCATAAAGCGTGCGGCGCGCTTGGCAATGGCCCAGCGCGGCTTATTTTAAGGCTGATGCGCGAAAACCTAGCCCTGAAGCGCGCCAAACATGGCAACCTGCTGCATGGTGGCGCGGATGCGGTGAAGCAGGCACAGCCGGTTGCGGCGGATCATGGCATTATCGGCATTGACCTGCACGCCCTCAAAAAACGCATCAATCGGGGCGCGCAAGGCGGCAAGTGCGGCCATTGCGGCGGCGAAGTCTTCGGCCTTCAGCGCGGGGGCAAGGGCCTGGTCGGCGGCATCGAGTGCGGCGAACAACTCCGCCTCGGCCCCCGCTTCGGCCAGCTTGGCCTCGGGGTCGAGCGAGTATTCAACACCGTCCTTCTTTTCCTCGGCACTCAGAATGTTATTGGCGCGTTTGAACCCTTGATGCAGGTTGGTGCCATCGTCGGTTTTGACGAATGCCTGGAGCGCCTCGGCCCGTTTGACAAGCAGGGTCAGGTCATCATTGCCGGGCATGGCAAGGCAGGCGTCGATGACATCATGGCTGATGCCTTGGTCGCGGAGGTAGACCTTGAGGCGGTCGTGGAAGAAAGCGAGAAAGCTAGGTTCAGCTTCCAGCCAATTAGCACGAACATTTCGAACCGCATCAATTGCTGAAAATTCGTCGGTAGAACCTGTTTGTCCAAAAGACTCATTAATGAGTCGATCTACCATCTCTGATAAAGCCATTTCAAATTCTGGAGAAAGCACATTAAAACTTTCCGCAAGTTCGATAATCTCATTCTGGTAGATTGAAATCTTTTTGGAAGCAGCGGTTGCTTTTGATAGCTCAGATTTCAACGCGACCTGTAGTCTGTTGGTTAAAGTAATGGCAATAGCACTTCTCGCCAATTTGCTAAGATCTAGTGTTATGCCATTCCCCAACACCAACCGAATAACCCCCAGCGCCGCCCTGCGCAGCGCATAGGGGTCTTTGCTTCCGGTCGGCTTTTCGTCAATCGCCCAAAACCCGGTCAGCGTATCCAGCTTGTCGGCCAGCGCCACGGCCACGGAAACCGGGGCGCTTGGCACGGTGTCGGTAGGTCCGAGGGGGGCGTAGTGGTCTTGGCAGGCGGCGGCGACTTGGGGGTCCAGCCCGGCCTCAGTTGCATAATAGCGGCCCATCAGGCCCTGAAGTTCGGGGAATTCGCCCACCATAGCCGAGGACAGGTCGGCCTTGCAGATGCGCGCAGCCTGTTCGGCAAGCGCGGCATCGGCCCCGACCATTGGGGCGATTTCGCGCGCAAGTGCGGCGATGCGCGCCACGCGTTCGGCCTGAGTGCCGAGTTTGTTGTGGAAGGTGACGTTTTCCAGCTTGTCGGCCATATCGGCCAGCGGGGTGCGCAGGTCGTTTTCCCAGAAGAATTTCGCGTCGGACAACCGCGCGGCCAGCACCTTGGAATTGCCCGCCAGAATGGTGGCGCCATTATCGGCGGTTTCGCGGTTGGCGACGGTGACATAACCCTCGATCCGCCCGGTTTTCGGGTTGCGGACGGAGAAGAATTTTTGGTGTTCGCGCATCGAGGTTTGCAGCACCTCGGGCGGCAGGCCCAGAAAATCGGCCCCGATTTCGCCCATCAGCACCACGGGCCATTCGACCAGCCCGGCAACCTCGGCCAGCAAAGCCTTGTCCTCGACCAGTTCAAGGCCGCGCGCAAAGGCAAGCTCGCGCGCGTCGTGCCAGATTTTCTCGGCCCGCGCATCGGCATCAAGCATGACATTGGCGCGCAGCAGCTTGGCGGCATAATCCTCAAAACCCGAAACGGCAAAGCGTTTGGGGGCCATGAAGCGGTGGCCTTCGGTGGTATTGCCAGCCGCGATACCGTCAATATCAAACGGCACGATCTCGGCCCCCTCAACATCGGACAGGATGCACAGGATCGAGCCGATGGGCCGCACCCAGCGCAAGCTGCCAGCCCCCCAGCGCATGGATTTCGGCCACGGGAAATTGCGGATGGTATTGGTCACAACCTCGGCCACGATCTCGGCCGCCGGGCGGCCCGGCTTTTCGATCACCGCAAACCAGACCTGGCCCTTCTTATCATCGCGGGCTTCAAGCTGGTCGCGCGTCAGACCGGTGGAGCGTAAGAACCCTTCCAGCGCCTTTTCGGGCGCATCGGTGCGCGGGCCCTTGCGTTCTTCACGCACGGCGCGGCTTTCGGCGGTCAGATCCTCGACCGAAAGCGCCAGTCTGCGCGGGGTGTGGAAGGCAGCGGCGGCGGCATAGGTCAGGCCCGCCTCGACCAAACCATCGGTGACAAGGCGCTTCAAATCGGCGGCGGCTTTGGCCTGCATCCGTGCAGGAATTTCTTCGCCGAAAATTTCAAGCAGCAAATTCATGGGCTTAGTCCTGATATTTGGCATTAAGCTGGCGCCATTCATAGGCGCGGCCATCGGGGTAGACGGCGATCATCCGGTCGGCGGCATTGCGTTCTTCCAGCGCCGCCAGATAGGCAATGGCGCGCCCGGCCTCGATGTCATTGGTCAGGGCTTCATAATCATAGCACTCGAACCAGCCGGGGGCGGAAAGCGGTGTCGGTCGTTCAGCGGTTGGCAGGTCGGCAAATTCTGCGGGATCGACCGTGAAACAGCCCCGGCGTTTCAGCGGGGATGTCACGCTGTCTATGCCAAGATAGTTTTCCACCGGGCGTTCGACACCACCAGCCAGCACGGTCGGCATCCCATCGGTCACCTCATATTTCGCATAGAGCTGTGCATACCAAAGACCGGCGCCAAAAACGGTTGTGAAGCCCAGAAGCGACAGGACAAATACGCGCCCGTTCATGCTGTTGCCGCTTCGGTTTGCAAAAATGCAGCGGCACAGGCGGCGGCAAGCCTGCGCACACGGCCAATATAGGCCTGGCGTTCGGTTACTGATATCACGCCGCGCGCGTCGAGAAGGTTAAACATATGACTGGCCTTGATACATTGGTCATAGGCGGGATGCGCCATGATGATTTTGCGCCCGGCACCATCGGTTTCGGGCGCGGCGAGAATGCGGTCACATTCGGCTTCGGCATCCTTGAAATGCTGAAGCAATATGTCGGTATCGGCAATATCGAAGTTCCAGCGGGAAAATTCCTGCTCGGTCTGCTTGAAAATATCGCCGTAGGTCAGCGGGATGGGCGCAGACGGGTCGTTGAAGGGCATGTCCATCACATGGTCGACCCCCAGCACATACATGGCAAGGCGCTCCAGCCCATAGGTCAGCTCGCCGGAAACGGGGTGGCAATCCTGCCCGCCGACCTGCTGGAAATAGGTGAATTGCGAAACTTCCATACCATCGCACCACACCTCCCAGCCAAGCCCCCAGGCGCCGAGTGTCGGGCTTTCCCAGTCATCTTCGACAAAGCGGATGTCGTGCAATGCCATGTCGATCCCGATCGCCGCAAGGCTGCCGAGATACAGATCTTGCAGGTTTGGCGGGCTGGGTTTGATCAGCACCTGATACTGGTAATAATGCTGCAAGCGGTTGGGGTTTTCGCCATAGCGCCCATCGGTCGGGCGGCGCGACGGTTGCACATAGGCCGCCGCCCAAGGCTTTGCGCCAAGGCTGCGCAACGTGGTGGCAGGGTGGAAAGTGCCCGCGCCAACCTCCATGTCATAGGGTTGCAGCATGGCGCAGCCCTGCCCGGCCCAGTAAGATTGGAGCCTCAGGATGATTTCCTGAAAACTGCGCGGTGCGGTTGGCTTGGCCATGATCTGCCCCAGAAAAATCGGTTCGCGGCCTGAATAGAAGGCGCGCGCCCAAGGGTCAATGACCTCTGGGCGCGACGAATTATCAATTCACCTCGGGAACCAGACCTTTTTCGGCGGCAAGCTCGCGCATACGCGCCTGGAGCTTCTCGAAGGCGCGCACTTCAATCTGGCGAATGCGCTCGCGGCTGACATTGTAGGTCTGGCTCAGGTCTTCCAGGGTTTTCGGCTCGTCCGTCAGGCGGCGCTCGGTCAGAATTTCGCGCTCGCGCTCGTTCAGATCGTCCATCGCATTCATCAGCAATTCGCGGCGGGTTTCCAATTCGTTACGCTCGGCATAGTCACCGGCCTGGTCGGCATCCTCATCCTCCAGCCAATCCTGCCATTCGGCGGCACCTTCGCCATCGCGGCTGACTTGCGCATTCAGGCTGGCATCGCCGCCGGTCATGCGGCGGTTCATCGATGTAACCTCATCTTCGGTCACGCTCAGCTCTGTGGCGATGCGGCTCAGATGTTCGGGGCGCAGATCACCCTCTTCCAGCGCGCCGATCTTGTTTTTGGCCTTGCGCAGGTTGAAGAACAGCTTTTTCTGCGCCGATGTCGTGCCCATCTTGACCAGCGACCAGCTGCGCAGAATATATTCCTGAATGCTGGCGCGGATCCACCACATGGCATAGGTCGCAAGGCGAAAGCCTTTTTCGGGGTCGAACCGTTTCACGGCCTGCATCAACCCGACATTTGCTTCGGAAACCACTTCAGCGGTCGGCAAACCATAGCCGCGATAGCCCATCGCTATCTTGGCGGCAAGGCGCAGATGGCTTGTGACAAGCTGGTGCGCCGCCTCCTTGTCCTCATGGTCGACCCAGGCTTTGGCAAGCATATATTCCTGCTGCGGTTCCAGCATCGGAAATTTGCGAATTTCACCCAGATAGCGCGAAAGGCTCTGCTCCGGTGACGGGGCGGGAAGATTTGCATAGCTCATGTGGTTCCCTCGCAGGCGTTGTTTCTATAATTGAGTCTTTAGCTAGGTAATGGCGATATTGTTTTCAAGTTTGTGGCAGCGGCTTCACGACGGTGTGAAGGTTTTTTAGCGTGCTAGGACTCCGTTTCAAGGTCGAGAAGATTCAGCAAATTGGCCATATCGGCCGGCAATGGTGCCGAAAACGCCAGAAACTCGCCGGAAACCGGGTGTTTGAAGCCCAAAGTCGCGGCATGAAGCGCCTGGCGCGAAAATCCGCTCAAGGCGGTGGCAGCCGCGTCATTCAAAGCGTCCTTGGCCAGTTTGCGAGCCTTGCCATAGGTCTGGTCGCCCACAAGCGGGTGGCCGGCATGGGCCAGATGCACGCGAATCTGATGGGTGCGCCCGGTTTCCAGCTGGCAAGCCAGCAGCGCCACGGCATCGCCCGCGCCCGCCTGGCCCAGCACCTGCACGCGGGTCACGGCATGGCGGCCATAACCCTGGGCGCAAACGGCCATTTTCTTGCGGTCATTGCGGTGCCGGTCCAGCGGCGCGTTGATTTTCAGCACCTGCCCCGGCTCGTAGCTAACCCCTTTGACCGACAGCAGGCGCGGGTCGCGCGGGCTGGGCACACCCCAGCACAGGGCGCGATATTCACGTTCGGCAGAATGGGCGGCGAATTGCGCGGCCAGCCCCTGATGGGCGGCGTCATGCTTTGCAACCACCAGAATGCCGCTGGTATCTTTATCTATGCGGTGGACAATGCCGGGGCGTTTCATGCCGCCAATGCCCGACAGGCTATCGCCACAATGATGCAGCAGCGCGTTGACCAAGGTGCCGTTCAGCGCGCCGGGGGCGGGATGCACCACCATGCCAGCAGGTTTGTTCACGACGATCAGTGCTTCATCTTCAAAAAGCACCTCCAGCGGAATATCCTCGGGCTGCGCCTCCAGATCATCCGGCGGAGGCAATGCTACGGTTATTTCATCGCCCTCGGCCACCTTGGCCTTGGCGCTGTCCAGCACCAAACCGCCGCGCGAAACCGCGCCTTCGGCGATCAGCGCCTGAATGCGCGAGCGCGACAGGGTCAGTTCCTCTGGCACATGGGCGGCCAAAGCCTTATCTAGGCGGGGCGGCGTATCTGCGCCAAGCAGCACCACCAAAGTTTCAAAAGGTTCATCCATGCCTGCACCCGACCCGGCTACGCCCAATTCCGAATACCACCCCGAGCCTGTGGGCCTGCGCCGCTTGCGCCGGCTGATCACAACGCTCACCGTGGTGATGATTGGGGGTGTCCTAGTCATTGTTGGCCTGCTTGTCACGCGGTTGACAGCGACAGGCCCGAACCTGCCTGATATGATTACCCTGCCAAGCGGCGAGGTGGCCGAGGCCTATACCCAGGGCAAGGGCTGGATTGCGGTTGTCACGCGCGATGGCGAAGGCCAGATGCGCATTCATGTGCTGAGCGAAAACGGCACACCGCGCCAGATTGTTGAAATTGAACCGGAGCAGTAGATAACGTGAGCCTGCCATCGGGATTTCTGGATGAATTGCGCAGCCGTGTGCCGCTGGCACAGGTTGTTGGCCGCAAGGTCGGCTGGGATACGCGCAAATCCAACCCCGGCAAGGGCGATTACTGGGCGCCCTGCCCGTTCCATGCCGAAAAAACCGCGTCTTTTCATGTAGATGACAAGAAGGGGTTCTATTACTGCTTCGGCTGCCACGCCAAGGGCGATGCGCTGAGCTTTGTGCGCGAAACCGAAAATGTCGGCTTCATGGAGGCGGTTGAAATTCTGGCGCGCGAGGCCGGGATGACCATGCCCGCCCCCGACCCGCAAGCCGCCGCGCGTGATAAAATTCGCGCCGGTCTGGTGGATGTGATGGAAGCCGCCGTGCAGTTTTACCGGCTGCAACTGAACACGGGGGCCGCGACCGAGGCGCGCGCCTATCTGGAGCGGCGCGGGCTGAACGCGGCTGCGCTGGAGCGTTGGGAAATCGGCTTTGCGCCCGATAGCCGCACCACCTTGTTCGAGCATTTGCGCGGCAAGGGCATGGCGGCGGAGCTGATCGTCGAATCAGGGCTTGCCGTGCCCCCCGATGGTGGCGGCACCCCGTTTGATAGGTTTCGCGGCCGCATCATGTTCCCCATCCGCGATGCGCGCGACCGCGCCATCGCCTTTGGTGGCCGCGCGATGGATGCAAATGCGCGTGCGAAATACCTGAACTCGCCGGAAACGCCGCTGTTTGACAAGGGGCGCACGCTGTTCAACATCAGCCCGGCGCGGGCTGCTTCGGGCAAATCGGGCAGCCTTGTGGTGGCCGAAGGGTATATGGATGTGATCGCGCTGGTCGGCGCGGGCTTTGCCCATGCCGTAGCCCCGCTTGGCACCGCGATAACCGAGGACCAGTTGCGCCTGATGTGGCGCGTGGCCGATGAGCCGATCATCGCGCTGGATGGTGACACGGCCGGCATTCGCGCCGCCATGCGGCTGATCGATCTGGCCCTGCCCATGCTGGAAGCCGGGAAGTCACTCCGCTTTGCGCTGATGCCCGCGGGTCAAGACCCCGATGATGTCATCCGCGCGGGCGGGTCCAAGGCGATGCAGGCGGCGCTGGATGCCGCCAAGCCGCTGGTCGATCTGCTCTGGCAACGCGAAACCGCCGATCAGGTGTTTGACAGCCCCGAACGGCGGTCGGCGCTGGATGCGCGGCTGCGCGCATTGCTTGCCAAAATTACCGACCCGAACCTGCGCGGCCATTACGAGGCGGCCATTCGCGAACGCCGGCAAGCCCTGTTTCGCCCGGCCACACCCGGCGGGCGGGTTGGCCCGTTTCGCGGCCCGCGTGGCAAGGCATTGCCTCAAAAGGCAAGCGCCGGCGCGCGCGCCTCGCTTTTGGCGCGCGACATGGCCGATGAAACGCGGGTGCGTGAAAGCGCCATCCTGCTTGGCTGCCTGAACCATCCGCAGATTGCCGAGCGCTTTGAGGCGGAGCTGGAGCGCTGCCAGTTCATCTGCCCCGATCTGCGCGACATCGCGACCGCGCTTTTGGCGGGCCTGCATCTGGATTTTGGCGCGGATGCACGCAGCCAAGGCCTGCGCAGCTATATCGAGGCAACGCTCAACGCCGACCCGCTGGATAAACTGCAAGCCATCGGCCAGGTGCGCGACAACCCCTACTTACGCCCTGAAGCCGACCCAGCTTTGGCTGCACAAGCGGTGCTGGAGGACTTGAACCGCCAAGCCGCGACATTAGGTATGGCTGCCGAAGTGCGTGAGGCCGAAGAGGAGCTAAGCGGCGTTGCCGATGAAGGGCTGACATGGCGGCTGGCACAGGCCGCCCTGGCACGCGACAAGGCGCAGCGGGCCGGGATTGGCGATGACTCCGGTGCCGCACAGGATGATTCGGACGTGCGAAAACAGCTTTACGACTTCATTGATAACGCGCGTTGGAAAAAGAAAAAGCATTAGACGGTTGCGAATCATCGCAACGAATCACACATTCACCAAACCCTGCACGAATCACTTCGGGTGATTCGGCCCGTTTTCTGTGGAGAGACCATGTCCGGCGACAATATCGACGACACGAAATCCGAAGAGATGACCGAGGGCAGTGGCCCGCTTCTTGATATGAGCCAGGCGGCCGTGCGCAAGATGATCGCCACCGCCAAGGCGCGCGGCTACATCACCTATGACGAGTTGAACCAGTTCATGCCGCCCGATCAGGTGTCTTCCGAACAAATCGAAGACATTATGGCGATGCTGTCTGAAATGGGCATCAACGTGACCGAAGGCGATGATGCCGACGACGAGCCGGAAAAAGAGGAAGAGCTGGAAGAAGAAACCAGTTCGAGCCGCGAGCTTGTTGCCGCCACCGCCAATGGCGAGGCGCTGGACCGCACCGATGACCCCGTGCGCATGTATCTGCGCGAAATGGGTTCGGTTGAACTGCTCAGCCGCGAGGGCGAAATTGCCATTGCCAAGCGCATTGAGGCGGGCCGCGATACGATGATCATGGGGCTTTGCGAAAGCCCGCTGACCTTTCAGGCCATCACAATCTGGCGCGACGAGCTTTTGGCCGAAGATATCATGCTGCGCGACGTGATCGACCTTGAAACCACCTTTGGTGACTCGCTTGAGGTTGATGAAGACGAGGCGCTTGGCACGGATTCTGCCGAAGCCAAAGACGCCACGGCCCCCGCCGCCAAACCAGAAGCGGCTGAAAAACCGGCCAGCGCCAGCGATGACAGCGATTCCGAGGGCGACAATTCGAGCCGCGGCACCGATGATGACGAGGATGACGAGGACGATCAGGCCAACATGTCGCTTGCTGCGATGGAAACGGCCCTGAAACCGCGCGTGCTGGAAACGCTGGACCAGATCGCCGCCGATTACGCCAAGCTCGCCGATATGCAGGATGACCGCATGGTCGCCGCAATGACCGAGGGCGAGACTTTTTCCGCCAACCAGGAGCTGGAATACCAGCGGCTTCGCAGCGAAATCGTTGTGCTGGTCAACTCGCTTCACCTGCATAACAACCGCATCGAAGCCCTGATCGACCAGCTTTACGGCATCAACAAGAAAATCATGTCGCTTGACAGCGCGATGGTGAAACTGTCGGACCAGGCGCGCATCAACCGCCAGGATTTCATCAAGGAATACAAGGGCCACGAGCTGGACCCGGCCTGGCTGGACAATGTATCCGAGCTGAAGGCCCGCGGCTGGGAAAGCCTGACCACCACCTATCGTGACAAGGTGCAGGATTTGCGCGACGAAATGGGCGATATCGGCCAGTTCATCGGCGTCGATATTTCCGAGTTCCGCCGCATCGTAAACCAGGTGCAAAAGGGTGAAAAGGAAGCCCGCCAGGCCAAGAAGGAAATGGTGGAAGCGAACCTTCGCCTTGTAATCTCGATTGCCAAGAAATACACGAACCGCGGGCTGCAATTCCTTGATCTTATCCAGGAAGGCAACATTGGCCTGATGAAGGCGGTCGATAAATTCGAGTATCGTCGCGGCTACAAATTTAGCACTTATGCAACATGGTGGATCCGGCAGGCCATAACCCGGTCCATTGCCGACCAGGCCCGCACAATCCGCATTCCGGTGCATATGATCGAGACGATCAACAAGCTGGTCCGCACATCGCGCCAGATGCTGCATGAAATCGGCCGCGAACCGGCACCCGAAGAACTGGCCGCCAAGCTGCAAATGCCGCTGGAAAAGGTGCGCAAGGTGATGAAAATCGCCAAGGAGCCGATCTCGCTGGAAACCCCGATCGGCGATGAGGAAGACAGCCAGCTTGGGGACTTCATCGAAGACAAAAACGCCATTCTGCCGCTGGATTCGGCCATTCAGGGCAACCTGAAGGAAACCACAACCCGCGTGCTGGCCAGCCTGACCCCGCGCGAGGAACGCGTGCTGCGTATGCGGTTTGGCATTGGTGTGAACACCGACCATACGCTTGAAGAAGTCGGCCAGCAGTTCAGCGTAACCCGCGAACGCATTCGCCAGATTGAGGCCAAGGCCTTGCGCAAGCTGAAACACCCCAGCCGAAGCCGCAAGCTGCGCAGCTTCCTTGACCAATAAAAAAGGCCCGCTTCATGCGGGCCTTTTCATTTTTCCGCGCTGGTCTACCCGCAAACGAATGTCATTGTGTGCAAAGTGCGCCCGGCCTGGCTGCTGACCGTAAAGATTGGATTGGTCTGCGCCTTGGCGCGACCCGGGCCGCCACAAACACGATCTGCGCCATCCAGCACGGCAATATCGGTCACGGTGTCCGGGAAATAAGACCAAATATTCACATTCCCGTTACGTGTGGCAGATTCCAGCTGCCCGGCAATCGCGTCATTCACTTCAACCGAAGTGCCGCTGCTTGCCGCCGGTGCCGAATAGCTGGGCGATTCGGTCAATGCGGCCTCGCAACCCGCCAAGACTGTAAGTGCAAAAGCGGACATAACAAAGATACTGCGCATAAAGAATCCCTTTATTGTTGGTTTTCCCAAAGTGTAGCCGTGCCACCCTGGCTTGTAAACTTTTCCGCACTGGTAAGCCGCAGGGCTTTTGCTACCAGAGGTTTACCATGCAACTTTATCTTGCGTATGCCCGCAGACTCTACCCAAACTGTTGATTGCGCCTTATAGTGCAGCAAATCAATTCTGTTGGAGTGGCTCATGCGCTGTCCGTTTTGTGGAAATATCGATACCCAGGTTAAAGATTCCCGCCCCGCTGAAGACCATGTTGCCATTCGTCGCCGCCGCTACTGCCCGGCCTGTGCGGGCCGGTTTACCACCTATGAACGTGTGCAGCTGCGCGACCTTGTCGTTGTCAAGAAAAACGGCAAGCGCGAGGATTTCGACCGCGACAAGCTTGAACGCTCCATCCGCATTTCCATGCAGAAACGCCCGATCGAAGGCGAGCGGATCGACCAGATGATCTCGGGCATAGTGCGCCGGCTCGAAAGCATGGGCGAAACCGATATCCCTTCAGAGAAAATCGGCCAGATCGTCATGGAAACCCTCGCGCGGATCGACACTGTCGCCTATGTGCGTTTTGCCAGCGTTTACAAGAACTTCCAGGCCGCAGATGATTTTGAGGATTTCGTTGCAGAGCTGCGTCCCGCCGGGCTGGATGAAGAGCCAAGTTGAGCCAAGACACCGATCAGCGCTGGATGGAGCTTGCACTGCGGATTGCGCGCCAGGGTCTGGGGCGCGTTGCCCCCAACCCCACCGTGGGCTGCGTCATTGTTAAAGACGGGCGCATTTTGGGCCGCGCCCGCACCGCCGATGGCGGCCGCCCCCATGCAGAAACACGTGCCCTGGCGCAGGCCGGGCGCGCAGCCAGGGGTGCTACGGCCTATGTTACGCTGGAGCCATGCGCCCATACCGGCAAGACCCCGCCTTGCGCGGATGCGCTGATTGCGGCGGGCGTAGCCCGCATTGTTTGCGCCCTGCCCGACCCTGACAACCGCGTTGCCGGGCGCGGCTTCGAGATGCTGCGCGCGGCCGGGATTGTGGTTGAAACGGGCCTTATGGCAAAGGAAGCGGCTGCGCTGAATGCGGGCTACTTGAAGCATCGCCAACAGGGTTTGCCCTGGCTCACGCTTAAACTTGCCACATCGCTTGACGGGCGTATCGCCACCGAATCCGGGGAAAGCCGTTGGATCACCGGGCCTGACGCCAGACAGTATCTGCACCTGATGCGCAGCCAGTTCGATGCGGTGTTGATTGGCGCAGGCACAGCGCGCGCCGATAACCCGATGCTTGATATTCGCTTGCAGGGCCATTCCGGGCCACAGCCCGCACGCGTGGTCATGAGCCGCGGTTTGGACCTGCCGCTTGAAAGCCGGCTTATGGCAACAGCGCGCAATATCCGCACCATTTTGCTGTGTGGCAAGGATTGCCCGCAGCCAAAGCGCCAAAGCTTTGTCGACCAGGGCGCTGAAGTTATTAGTTGCACAGCCGACCAGCCCGAAACCGCCCTTCACAAATTGGCCGAGTGCGGGCTAACGCGCGTGCTGTGCGAAGGTGGCGGCCAGCTCGCAGCCAGCCTGATTGCGGCGCAACTGGTTGATGAACTTGCCCTTTTCAACGCGGGCCTTGTGCTTGGCGCAAGCGGGCGCGCGGCGATCGGGCCGCTGAACCTTGGCGCGCTCGCAGCACATCCGCGGTTTCATCTCATCTCCGCGCAGCGCATTGGCACCGACACGCTGACCCGCTGGCACCAGGCAAGCTGACAACAGGACGGAACATGACACAGAACGAAGCCTATGCAGCACTGGCTGCACATCTCAAAACCACAGGCGCGCTTGAACAGGTCGCGGGCGTTATGGGCTGGGACCAGGAAGTGATGATGCCACACAAGGGCGATGCGCAGCGCGCTGAACAGATGGGCGCCCTTGAGCAGGTTTTACATGCTCGGCGGGGCGACGAACGTATAGGCGAATGGCTGGCGCAGATTGACAGCACACAGCTTGACCAGGCCGCGCGCGTGAATGTGGCCGAAGCCCAAAAGGCCTATGATCGCGCGCGGCGCGTGCCGTCGGATCTGGCCGAAGCCCTGGCACGCAAAACAGCCGCTGCGATGGGAATATGGGCGCAGGCCCGAAAAGACAGCGATTTTTCAGGTTTCGCGCCCGTTCTTGACGAAATTCTGACCCTGAAGCGCCGCGAAGCCGAGGCGCGCCATGAAGGCGAGGCCGAGCTTTACGATGTTCTGCTGGATGACTATGAGCCCGGCCAATCTGGGGCTACGATTGCCGAAATTCTGGGGCGTTTGCGCAACGGTTTGGTTGATCTGCGCGAAAATATTCTGGCTTCCGGAAAGATCGTCAAGCCATTAACGGGTTCGTTTGATGCCGATACGCAAATGGCGCTTGGCACCGAGATTGCCAAAACCTTCTGCTATGATTTCAACGCCGGGCGGCTTGATAAATCGGTGCATCCCTTCTCCTCGGGGAACAATGGCGACTCGCGCATCACCACCCGCATTAACCCTGAAAATCCGTTCGATTGCCTCTATTCCGTCATCCACGAGGTCGGCCACGCGGTATATGAGCAAAACATGCCCGCAGAACACGCCATGATGCCCGCCGGGTTTTATGCCTCGATGGGGGTGCATGAAAGCCAAAGCCGCCTGTTTGAAAACCAGATCGGCCGCAGCCGCGAATTCTGTCACCATCTGTTTGCAAAATTCAGCGCCGCCTTCGGCGACCAGGGGCTGGATGCCGAGACGTTTTATGCCACCGTGAACCGCGTGCATCCCGGCTTTATCCGCACCGAATCTGACGAGGTGTTTTACAACCTGCATGTGCTGCTGCGCTTTGATCTTGAACGCGCCATGATCAACGGTGATTTAGCGGTAAACGATCTGGAAGCCGCATGGAATGATCGGTTTGCTGCCGATTTCGGCCAAAAGGTCAACCGCGCCGCCAATGGCGCATTGCAAGATGTGCATTGGTCGGTCGGGTTGTTTGGCTATTTCCCGACCTATGCGCTTGGCAATATCTATGCCGCCTGCTTGTTCGAGGCGATGCAAAAGGCTCTGCCCGACACAAAAGCCAATATTGCCAAGGGGTTGCTGGCAGAACCCATTGGCTGGCTTACAAAAAACATCCACAGGCACGGGCGCATGGTGCCGCCGGTTGAGCTGATCACCAACGCCACCGGGCGGGCGCCGGATGAGCGCCCGCTGCTGGCCTATCTGAATGCCAAATTCGGCGATATTTACGGGTTTTAGGCGTTATTGAAACGCCTGAATGCCGGTTTGCGCGCGCCCCAGAATAAGCGCGTGAACATCATGCGTGCCCTCATAGGTATTTACCGCTTCAAGGTTCATCACATGGCGGATCACGCCATATTCATCGGAAACCCCGTTGCCGCCATGCATGTCGCGCGCAACACGGGCAATATCCAGCGCCTTGCCGCAATTGTTGCGCTTCATCAGCGAAATCGCCTCGGCAGGCGCTTCATGGGCATCAAACATGCGCCCAAGTTGCAAACAACCTTGCAGGCCAAGCGAAATTTCGGTCTGCATATCGGCCAGTTTTTTCTGGATCAACTGCGTGGCGGCAAGCGGCCGGCCAAACTGTTTGCGATCAAGCGTATATTGCCGCGCGGCGTGCCAGCAAAATTCGGCCGCGCCCATAGCGCCCCAGGCAATGCCGAATCGCGCACGGTTGAGGCAGCCAAACGGCCCCGAAAGCCCTTGTGCATGGGGAAGCAGGTTTTCTTCGGGCACAAAAACATCGCTCATCTGAATCATGCCGGTAACCGAGGCGCGCAAGCTGAACTTGCCCTCGATCTTCGGCGCCGTCAGCCCCTTCATGCCCTTTTCAAGAATGAAGCCACGGATCTTGCCATCATGCCCGTCAGACTTCGCCCAGATGATGAAAACATCGGCAATGGGCGAGTTTGTAATCCAGTTTTTTGCACCCGAAAGGATATAGCCACCATCGGTTTTGCGCGCGCGGCTGAGCATTCCGCCGGGGTCGGATCCGTGATCAGGCTCGGTCAGGCCAAAACAGCCGATATAGTCGCCGCTGGCCAGTTTCGGCAGGAATTTCTGGCGCTGCTCTTCGCTGCCATAGGCAAAGATCGGGTGCATCACCAGCGAGCTTTGCACCGACATGGCGCTGCGATAACCGCTATCCACACGCTCCACTTCGCGCGCAATCAACCCGTAAGCCACATAGCTTGCGCCCACACCGCCATATTCTTCCGGCAAGGTCGCCCCAAGCAACCCGGTCTCGCCCATCTCAGCCATGATCTCGCGGTGGAACACCTCGTGGCGGTTCGCCTCAAGCACACGGCTGGCCAGGCCTTTTTCGGCATAGGCTGCGGCGGTGTCACGGATCATCCGCTCTTCTTCGGTCAGTTGGGCATCAAGGTTGAAAACATCCATCCAGTTGACAGATGGCAAGGGGGCGCGGGCCTGTTCAGGGGTCAAGGCGTGTTCCTTTATGTATAAAATACCTGCACGCATGATCCAGATTTACGGCTGAAACACAAGGCCAGAACCTTGTTTGCAAATGGCTTAGGGGAATTCCAGCCATGAAAATTAATGTTCGATGCTGAACCACCTTACAGCGCGGCGGCCAGCATTACTGTGCGATTCAAAAAGACCTTTCCCCGTGCCAAGTTTCACCTACTATGCCCCGACAGCACTTTTGGAGACGCAGGTTCATGGCAATAAATACCATCGTTTGGGGCGAGAATGTTCACGAACAATCCAATGCCGGGGTGCGCGACATCTATCCCGAAGGACTGCATGGCACGATTGCGGCGGCGCTCAACACCGATGCTGCAATCCACGCGACTACGGCAACCCTGCAAGAGCCTGAACATGGGCTTGGCCAGGCCCGGCTTGATGGCTGCGATGTCTTGCTGTGGTGGGGCCATGCAGCGCATGGTGACGTGTCTGACGAAATTGTCGAGCGTGTGGCGCTGCGTGTATGGGAAGGCATGGGGCTGATCTTGCTGCATTCGGCGCATTTTTCCAAAATATTCAAACGCTTGATGGGCACTCCCTGCAACCTGACCTGGCGCGAGGCGGGCGAGCGGGAACGGCTTTGGGTGACAACTCGCAGCCACCCGATTGCGGCTGGCCTGCCTGACCATTTCGAGTTGGAAAATGAAGAAATGTATGGCGAACCCTTTGGTGTGCCCGAACCGCTGGAAACCGTGTTCGTCAGCTGGTTTGAGGGCGGCGAAGTGTTTCGGTCTGGGCTGACCTACAGGCGCGGCGCGGGCAATGTGTTTTACTTCCGCCCGGGCCATGAAACCTATCCGACCTATCACAATGCCCATGTGCAAACCGTGTTGCGCAATGCCGTAAAATGGGCGCATAACCCGCAACCGGCCCTGGCCGATGCGACAGACGCACCGAATGTGCCGGTCGAACGGGCGCTGGAGCCCATTTCCGCGCGCGGCTTGCAGCTCCACAAGCCCGGTGAATCCGGCCTTCGTTAAGAGGTAAACGATGCGGCTTCTCATACTTGGCACCGGCGGCATGGCGCGCCAACATGCGGCAGAATTTGCAAAAATTCCGGGTATTTCGCTGGTTGCGGGTGTCGATACCAATGCCGGAAACCTGCAAGAATTTTGCGACAGTTTCAGAATTTCGCAGCGGTTTTCTTCACTTCAAGCGGCATTGGACTGGGGGCAGTTTGACGCGGTTGCCAATGTCACCCCGGATGGCGCCCATTACCCCACAACCCTGGCCTGCCTTGCCGCTGGTAAACATGTATTTTGTGAAAAGCCGCTGGCAACAAACCACGCCCATGCCGATGAGATGGCGCAGGCCGCAAAAGGTTTGGTCGGTATGGTCAACCTGACCTATCGCAACGTTGCGGCCCTGCAAAAAGCGCGCGACATGGTGCTGGCTGGCGCGGTTGGCACTGTCCGGCATATTGAGGCATCTTATTTGCAAAGCTGGCTCACCCAACCGGCCTGGGGCGATTGGCGCACCGAGTCGCAATGGCTGTGGCGGCTTTCCTCGGCGCATGGCTCGCTTGGCGTATTGGGCGATGTCGGCATTCATATACTGGACTTTGCAAGCTATGCGGCGGCCTCGGATATCGCCGATATTTCATGTCGCCTAAAGACCTTTCACAAGGCAAAAAATGGCCGGATCGGTGACTATAGTCTTGATGCGAATGACTCTTTCGCCGCCCATATCGGGCTTGAAAACGGTGCAGTCGGTGTGGTCCATGCCAGCCGGTTTGCATCCGGCCATCTGAACGATTTGCACTTGCGCATTTACGGCGAAAAAGGCGGGCTAGAGGTAACAAATAGCGGTGAACTGGGCAGCTTGCGCGCCTCGATTGGCGATGACATGCCTTTGGCAGCCTGGCGCGACGTGCCGCTTATGCCGGTCGAAAACAACTATCAGCGTTTTGCGCAAGCCGTGGCTGCGGGCCAAACCCGCGAGCCTGGTTTTGCCCGGGCCGCAGCATTGCAAAAAATCATCGATCTGGCCGTGGACTCCGACAAAGCCGCGCGCTAACGCGAGATCGGTTTTTGCAAAAGCGGCATGAAATGTTTCATATCCGGGCCTTTATCCTCGCCCGTTGCGAGCCGGCGCAGCGGGTGGAACAGCGCCTTGCCCTTGCGGCCGGTTGCGGCCGCAACACGGCCTGTCCACGCGCTCCAGCTATGCTCGTCATAGGGAAAGTCGGGCAGAATATTCATCGCTTGTGGCCATAGCGCGGCCTCATCGCCTTCGGCCTTGCTTGCGGCACCGTCACGGCAGATCGTCCACCATTTAACGATTTCTGCGCGCTGTGTCAGATTCGGGCCAACCGCCGCCCAAAACGGCGCCTGAAGTTCCTTTGGAACGCCGGCTTTGTCCAAATCTTCCGCAACGTCATCAACGCTCAGCTTATGCAGGACTTTGGCCGAAAGCGGAGTCAAATCCGCGGGGTCGAACCGTGTCGGGGCCGCGCTGAAATGCGTTGGCTCAAACCCGTCGCGCAGGGCGGCAATGTCAATTTCGGCCTGCACCGGATTGGATGAGCCGAGCCGCGCCATCAGCGACAATATCGCCATAGGCTCCACCCCCGCTGCACGCAAATCGCGCAGGGAGAGCGCGCCAAGCCGCTTTGATAGGCCTTCACCATCCGGGCCGGTCAGCATGGAATGATGTGCAAATTCAGGCGGTTGTGCGCCAAGCGCGCGCATGATCTGCGCCTGCACCGCGGTGTTGGTCACATGGTCCATGCCGCGCACAACATGGGTAATGCCCATGTCAATATCATCAACAACCGACGCGTGCGTATATAGCACCTGACCATCGGCGCGGATAAGAACCGGGTCCGACAGGCTGGCCGCATCAATGCTTTGCGGGCCAAGTATGCCGTCATTCCACTCGATACGCTCCTGGTCGAGCAAAAAGCGCCAATATCCTTCGCGGCTGGCGCGCAGCGCGGTGCGTTCAGCATCGGTAAGGTTCAGGGCTGAACGATCATAGACCGGCGGTTTGCCCATATTGCGCTGGGTCTTGCGCTTCAAGTCCAATTCGGTTGGCGTTTCAAAACATTCATACAAGCGGCCGGTCCCGCGCAGGGTATCGGCGGCTGCGGCATAACGCTCAAGCCGGTCTGACTGGCGCTCGATCCTGTCCCATGTCAGGCCAAGCCATTCCAGATCTTGCTGAATGCCATCGGCATATTCCGGGCGTGAGCGCTCTTTGTCGGTGTCATCGAGGCGCAGAATGAACGTGCCGCCCGCCTTGCGCGCGATCAGATAGTTGAACAGCGCGGCGCGCAGGTTGCCGATATGCAGATACCCTGTCGGGCTAGGCGCGAAGCGTGTGATTGTCATGAAGGGTCCCGCCATTGGTTTACCATCGGGTAGCGACGATCAAGCCAGAAGGCCCGTTTGGTCAGCCGCGTGCCCGGCGCAGATTGGAAGCGCTTGTATTCGCTCAGATAAATCAAACGTTCGACGCGTTTCACCGTGGCGTGGTCATGCCCGAGCGCCACAATTTCAGCAACAGAAAGGTCGCGGTCGATCAGCCCTTCGAGTATCGCGTCAAGCACGTCATAGGGCGGCAGCGAATCGCTGTCTTTCTGGTCGGCGCGCAGCTCGGCACTGGGTGGTTTTTCAATCACGCGTGGCGGAATAACCGTGCCCGCTGGGGCCTTCATCCAGGGGCGGTGGTTGGCATTGCGCCAGCGACAGGTTTCAAACACACGGGTTTTATACAGGTCTTTCAACGGGTTATAACCGCCTGCCATATCGCCGTAAATTGTGGCATAGCCCACAGCCACTTCCGATTTATTGCCGGTCGTCAGCAGCATTTCGCCGAACTTGTTCGACAGGGCCATCAGCAGCAACCCGCGCAGGCGTGACTGGATGTTTTCTTCGGTCAGATCGGCCTGCAACCCCTCAAACAAGGGCGCGAGCGCATCGCCAATAGCGGCGCGTGGCGCTGCAATCGGCACCTCGTCAAGGCGGCAGCCAAGCGCGTTGGCTACGCAAGCCGCATCTTCCAACGACTGCGCCGAGGTATATTCGCTGGGCATCATCACGCAGCGCACATTCCCGGGGCCAAGCGCATCGGCGGCGATTGTCGCAACAAGCGCCGAATCAACACCGCCTGAAAGCCCCAGAACCGCCTTTGAAAACCCGCATTTGGACATATAGTCGCCCAGACCGACAACCATAGCGCGATAGTCCTGTTCCCATTCATCGGGCAAAATTTCGCGCAATCCGGTTTGGGCGCGCCAGCCCTGCTCGGTTTGTCTGAAATCGACAGGCACGATAGCCTCGTCAAAAGCGGGCAGTTGCACAGCCAGATGGCCGCCAGGGTTAAGCACAAAACTTGCCCCGTCAAACACCTGGTCATCCTGCCCGCCCAGCATGTTCAGATAGACAAGCGGCAGATCATGCGAGACGACCTGCCCGACCATAAGGTTTATCCTTAAATCATTCTTATTGCGGCGATAGGGCGAGCCATTGGGCACGATCAGCAGTTCGGCGCCAGATTCTGCCATAGTTTCAACAACATCACGGTGCCAGGCATCTTCGCAAATCGGTGCGCCAATGCGAAGTGCGCCCGCGTCAAACGGGCCGGTCAGCGGGCCTGCCGTGAACAGCCGCTTTTCATCAAACACATCTTCGTTTGGCAGATAATGCTTGCGCGTAACCACCTGCACCTGCCCGTCATTCAGCAGGAAATAGGCGTTGAAAAGATTGCCGTCTTCCAGAATTGGCGCGCCGATCAGCATCGGCACACCATTGGCCGCGTCAGCAGCGAGGGCAGCCAAATGCCGCGCAACATCGGCCAAAAAGGCTGGTTTAAGCACCAGATCTTGTGTTTGATAACCGGTCAGGAACATTTCGGGCAGCATGACCATATCGGCCTTTTGCGCATCTGCCACGCCCTGTGCGCGCAATGCCGCCGCCGCATTTGCAGCCAGATTTCCCACAATCGGGGCCATTTGTGCCAGAGTCAGGCGAAATTCAGGCATGATCGCGCCCCCTCTGCGCCCTTATGGAAAGCCTCGCGCAGATAACCTTAGCTGCAAGCAGGTTTCAAGCCATGCTCGGCGAAAACCCCGCGCAGGATGAGAAAGACCATAAAAAACAATTGTCAGCATGGCGCCATAAACCTAGACTTGCCCAAAGACCTGTTGGCGACCACCGGGATATTTTTGGTGTGCAAGATCACGGGAACGTAGTCTGGGAGTGTGAGTGTGAAAAACCGCGTTAAGTTTGCCGCGATCGTTGCGGCGCTGCAATTGGGGCTTACGGCGCCTTTGGCAGCGCAAAGTGGCGAGATCATCACCAAGCAATATGATACGGGAGGTGTCTACGAGGGCGAGTTCCTGAACGGAATGCAGCACGGCCAGGGCACCTACCGGCTTCCCAACGGCTATGAATATACCGGCCAATGGGTTGAAGGCCGCATCGAGGGCCAGGGCGAAGCGCGCTTTCCCAACGGATCGGTCTATGTCGGCGCTTTCATGAACGGGCGCCCCGAAGGCCAGGGCCGCATCACCTTTGCCGATGGTGGCACCTATGAGGGTGAATGGGTCGATGGCAAGATCACCGGCAGCGGCACCGCCGTATATGCGAATGGCGTGATTTACACGGGCGACTTTGTTGATGCCGTTCACGAAGGCTTTGGCATTATGACCAGCCCGAACGGCTATATTTACGAAGGCCAGTGGGTTGGCGGCGTGAAAGACGGCACCGGCAAAATCACCTATCCCGATGGCGCGATTTACGAAGGCACGCTTGTGCGCGGCGAGCGGGCAGGCACCGGCACGCTCAGCCTGCCCGACGGTCTGGTTTATACCGGCGAATGGGCTGGCGGGCAGATCAATGGTGAAGGCGTGCTGATTCAGCCCAATGGCGACCGCTACGAAGGCACAATGGTCAACGGCCAGCGCGAGGGGAATGGCGTTGCGGTCTATGCTTCGGGTGACAGGTATGAAGGCAGCTTTCGTGCTGATCAACGCCACGGTCAGGGCACGTTCACCGGCACCGATGGCTATGCCTATACCGGCAATTGGGTCGAAGGCAAAATGCAGGGCGCGGGCCGTGTCGTTTACCCCGATGGTTCGGTCTATGAAGGCGAGTTTGAAAACGACCTGGCCCACGGCACGGGAAAAATCACCTATCCCGACGGGTCGTCATACGAAGGCAGCTGGGTCAATGGTGTGATCGAAGGCAGCGGCATTGCGCGCTATGCCGATGGTCTGGTCTATGAGGGCGAGTTCCGCAACGCCCGCAACCACGGCACCGGCACCATGACGCATGAGAACGGTTACCAATATACCGGCGAATGGGTCGACGGGCTGCGCGAAGGTCAGGGCGTTGCAACCTATTCCGACGGCACCGTCTATTCCGGCAATTTCACCGCCGGTCAGCGCGACGGGTTTGGCACGATCCTGATGCCCGAAGAAACGGTCGTGCTGGCCGATGGCACAAGCACAACGGGCCGGTTCGAGTATGAGGGCGAATGGTCGGCCGGTGTGATCAATGGCGAAGGCACCGCCCGCTACCCCAACGGCGATGTTTACACAGGTGTATTTCTAGACGGGCAGCGCCACGGGCGCGGCACAATGCAATATGCCACCGGCGATGTGTATGACGGTTTCTGGCTGAACGGCCGCCAGGCCACCGAAGAAGACGCAGCCGCCGCGGGCGCAAACTAGGCCCGCGTTTTTTCGCTTTTCATGCCATGCGGCGCGGCCTATACTGTGCCGCATGTGTATGGATGCAAAATTCATTCAGTTTCAGGCAGCGGGCTTTGGCGGCTCTGCTGGCCTATTGCTGCTAGCCCGCCTCTGAGCGTGCCAGCAAAGCGGTGCGCGCGCTCAGGGGACTGACCAAATCGCGCCGCATTCGCACACAGCCAAACATAATCAAGAGACCATAATCATGACAGATACGTCCAAACAGGACCATGTGTTGATTTTCGACACAACCTTGCGCGATGGCGAGCAAAGCCCCGGCGCCACGATGAGCCATAGCGAAAAGCTGGATATCGCCGCCCTGCTTGACGATATGGGCGTTGACATTATCGAGGCGGGCTTTCCCATCGCTTCGGATGGAGATTTTTACGCCGTCAGTGAAATTGCCAAAAACGCCAAGAATGCGGTGATTTGCGGGCTGTCGCGCGCCAATTTCAACGATATCGACCGCTGCTGGGAGGCGGTGAAACACGCCCACCGCCCGCGCATCCATACCTTCATCGGCACTTCGCCGCTGCACCGCGCCATTCCGAACCTCAACCAGGACCAGATGGCCGAACGCATTCATGACTGCGTGACCTATGCGCGCAACCTGTGCGACGATGTGCAATGGTCGTCAATGGATGCAACCCGCACCGAATGGGACTATCTGTGCCGCACGATCGACATTGCTATCAGGGCGGGTGCCACAACCATCAATATCCCCGATACAGTTGGCTATACCGCGCCAATGGAAAACGCCGACCTGATCCGCCGGCTGATTGAAACCGTGCCGGGTGCCGATGAGGTGGTTTTTGCCACGCATTGCCATAACGACCTTGGCATGGCGACCGCGAATTCGCTGGCCGCCGTGCAAGCCGGGGCGCGCCAGATCGAATGCACGATCAACGGGCTTGGCGAACGTGCGGGCAATACCGCTTTGGAAGAGGTGGTGATGGCCTTGCGCGTGCGCAACGATATCATGCCCTACCGCACTGGGATCGACGCCAGAAAGATCATGCAGGTCAGCCGCATGGTCTCTACGGTTTCGGGCTTTCCGGTGCAGTTCAACAAGGCGATTGTCGGCAAGAACGCCTTTGCGCATGAAAGCGGCATCCATCAGGACGGGATGCTGAAAAACGCCGAGACGTTTGAAATCATGCGCCCCGAAGATATTGGCCTGACCGAAACCAACATTGTCATGGGCAAACATTCGGGCCGCGCGGCCTTGCGCTCCAAGCTCGAAAACCTCGGTTATGAGTTGGGCGACAACCAGCTCAAAGACGTGTTCGTGCGCTTCAAGGCGTTGGCCGACCGCAAAAAGGAAATCTACGACGAAGACCTGATCGCTTTGATGGCCGACAGCAATACCAATGCCGCCAATGACCATATTCAGGTAAAGTATCTGCGCGTGGTCTGCGGCACGGAAGGCCCGCAAACCGCCAACCTGACGCTGACAATCGGCGGTGAGGACCATAGCGTTGAAGCCACGGGCGATGGCCCGGTCGATGCGGCCTTCATGGCGGTCAAGGCCCTGTTTGCGCATGAGGCGAGCTTGCAGCTTTATCAGGTCAGCGCGGTGACAGAAGGCACAGATGCGCAGGCCACAGTCTCGGTGCGCATGGAAGAGGGTGGCAAAATTGTAACCGGCCAGTCATCGGATACCGACACGGTTGTCGCCTCGACCAAGGCCTATGTGAATGCGCTCAACAAGCTGATATTGCGCCGCCAGAAAACCGCACCAGCGGCAATTGCCTCGCAATAACGTTACCTGACATCTGGCACCTCCTGAACCCCCGCGCCCCAAAGCGCGGGGGTTTTTACTGCATGGGGCAAACCATCTATGTTCGAATTGTGCAATTTTTACCGCGAAATCATCCATATTTTTGACCTATTACTGCATAAACAGGCAAGAAGCCGCGCCATAATTACGCACAGGGGATCAACCCTTTACGCGCCCGCAGCGCTGGCATTATACAGTTGCGGGGCCAATTTGGGCCGATTCTAACGCAGAATAGGGAAATACCGAATGTTCGGAGCACTCAGCGGGCTGTTTTCGGCCGATATGGCAATGGATCTCGGCACGGCAAACACGCTTGTCTATGTAAAGGGCAAGGGCATTATTCTGAACGAACCTTCGGTGGTGGCCTACCATATCCGTGACGGCAAGAAACAGGTATTGGCGGTTGGCGAAGAGGCCAAGCTGATGATCGGCCGCACACCCGGCAGCATCGAGGCGATCCGCCCGATGCGTGACGGTGTCATTGCAGATTTCGCTGTTGCCGAAGAGATGATCAAATACTTCATCCGCAAGGTGCATAAGCGTGGTTCATTCGCCAAGCCGCGCGTTATCGTCTGCGTGCCCTACGGGGCAACGCCAGTGGAAAAACGTGCGATCCGTCAATCGGTTCTTGGGGCGGGCGCGCGTATTGCCGGGCTGATCGCCGAGCCGATCGCCGCAGCCATAGGCGCCGGGATGCCCATTACCGACCCGACCGGCAGCATGGTGGTGGATATTGGCGGCGGCACGACCGAGGTTGCGGTTCTGTCGCTTGGCGACATCGTTTATGCGCGTTCGGTGCGCGTGGGTGGCGACCGGATGGATGAGGGCATCATCTCGTATCTGCGCCGCCAGCATAACATTCTTATCGGCGAAAGCACCGCCGAGCGGATCAAGACCGCCATCGGCACCGCGCGTATGCCCGATGACGGGCGCGGCGCCAGTATGCTGATCCGCGGGCGCGACCTGCTCAACGGCGTGCCGAAGGAAACCGAAATCACCCAGGCGCAAATTGCCGAAGCCCTGGCCGAACCCGTGCAGCAAATTTGCGAAGCCGTGATGACGGCGCTTGAATCCACCCCGCCCGACCTTGCTGCCGATATTGTAGATCGTGGCGTCATGCTTACGGGCGGTGGTGCATTGCTTGGCGAGCTTGATCTGGCATTGCGCGAGCAGACCGGCCTTGCCATTTCCATTGCCGATGAAACGCTCAACTGCGTGGCGCTTGGCACGGGCAAGGCGCTGGAATACGAAAAGCAACTGGCCCATGTTCTCGATTTCGGCTGAGCGGATGAACGGGCGATAAACGGGGCACGCAATGGCGGGCGACAGTGCAACAGCGTCTAACTGGAAGATTCTGCGCCGCTTCGTTTTGGGGCTGCTGGTTGCGCTATGCCTGCTGCTGTTCTTGCTGTGGCGCATCGACAATCCACGGGTTGAACGTTTCCGCATGATGCTGATTGACCGTTTCGTGCCCTCGATGAGTTGGGTTCTTACGCCAATTACCAGCGTCAGCCGTATCCTTGACGATTATCGCAGCTACGAGCAGATCTATCAGCAAAACCTTGAACTGCGCCGCGAATTGCAGCGGCTAGAGGTTTGGCGCGAGGCCGCATCCCAGCTTGAACAGAAGAATGCCGAGTTGCGCGCCTTGAACAACCTGCGCCTGAACCCCAGCCTTGCCTATGTGGCGGGCGAACTGATGGCCGATGCCGGCAGCCCGTTCTCGCAATCGGGCCTGCTGAATGTGGGCCTTATCGACGGGGTGGCCGACGGGCAGGCGGTGGTCGATGGCCGGGGTCTGATCGGCCGCATTGCCGGTGTAGGCGAACGCACATCCCGGCTGTTGTTTTTGACCGACAGCTCGTCGCAAGTGCCGGTTACACTGCCCGTGGCGCGGCAGCGCGCCATTTTGGTGGGCGACAATACTGCCAACCCGATATTGCAATTTGCAACCGACCCGAACGAGCTTGCGGCCGGAATGCGGGTTGTTACCTCGGGCGATGGCGGGGTGTTTCCACCAGACCTGCTGGTGGGCGAACTTGTGCGCAGCCCCGATGGCCGCCTGCGCGTTGCATTGGCAGCCGATTATCGCAATGCCGAATTTTTGCGCGTGCTGCGCAATGCCGGCGAGGAGCAGATTCTCGGTCCGGGTGGCATTATCGGCGACATCCCCCCAACCACGGCAGAGGTCGCGCCAGCAGCCCTGCCCGAAACAGCGCCAGAGACCACGCCCGAACCGGAAACACCGGTAGTGGAAGACCCGCATTGACCGGCTGGCGCCTCTTTCTGCGCCGCGCGCTCTATCTTGCGCTGGCCGCACTTTGCATCACCTTTCCGCTTGTCACGCTGGATTATTCGGTAAACCGCCGCCTGCCGCCCGATTTGCTGTATGCGCTCAGCATTGCATGGATCGTACGCCAGGACCGCAGCGCCAACATGCCGCTTGTCGTTGCGATGGCCCTTTTGGCCGATTTCGTGCTGATGCGCCCCGTCGGCCTTGGCGCGCTGATGCTGCTGATCACCAGTGAGGTGGCGCGCAACAATGCGCGGGTGCTGCGCGACTATGGCTTCTTTCTTGAATGGATCGCGGTTGGCGTTGGCTTTGTGCTGATGATGCTGGCGCAGAACCTGCTGCTGGCGATGTCGCTGTCAAACACCCTGTCGCTGGCAAGTATTGGCCGTATTGCGCTTGCGACATTTGTAACCTACCCATTTATTGTGGCATTCTTGCGCTATATAATCCGACTACGGCCTATACCCGGCGGTTTTGACATAGACAGATTGGGACGTGTGATATGAGACGCCCGGCGCCTTTTCCGCACCTCACCCGCGCGCGCCTGTCGCGCCGCGCGCTTTTGCTGGGCGGTGTGCAGGCGGGCATTGTCGGCACGCTTGGCTGGCGAATGTATAACCTTCAGGTTACCGAATCCGAACGCTACAGGCTTTTGGCCGAGGAAAACCGCATAGCAACGCGGCTTGTGCCAGCCGCTCGCGGCCTGGTATTTGACAGGAACGGTGTGCTTGTTGCCGCGAATGATCAAAACTACCGTGTCGTCATTGTGCGCGAACAGGCGGGTGATGTTGACGGCGTGCTAAAGCGTCTTGCACCGCTTGTTGGCCTTGATGAGACAGAGCGCCAAAAGGTGCTGGCGGAAGTTATGGAGCGCCGCGCCCATGCCTCGGTGACGGTCGCTGAACAGCTCGACTGGGAACGCTTCGCGCTGGTTTCGGCCAACGCCCCCGCATTGCCCGGTGTATTTACCGAAGTCGGGCTGACCCGCAGCTACCCGACAATTGGCGATTTTGCACATGTGGCAGGCTATGTCAGCGCCGTGTCCGAGGATGATCTGAGCCGCCTTGAAAACCCCGATGAGGTGATGCAGCTTCCCTCGCCCATAATCGGCAAAACCGGGATCGAGCGGACAAGCGAAGACCTGCTGCGCGGCAAGCCGGGCCTCAGCCATGTCGAGGTGAACGCCACCGGGCGCGTGATGCGCGAACTTGACCGCACCGAAGGCACGCCCGGCAACGATCTGCAACTCACGCTCGACAGCGATTTGCAACACTACGCGCATTTCCGCATGAAAGACGAAAGCGCCGCCGCCGTGGTGATTGACCTGCGCAATGGCGATTTGCGCGCGCTCGCCTCGACCCCCTCGTTTGACCCCAACAAACTGGTTTTCGGCATTTCGCAAACCGATTGGAGCGCACTGAACAACAACGAATATCGCCCCTTGGGTGACAAAACCGTATCGGGCACATACCCACCCGGCTCGACCTTCAAGATGGTGGTCGCACTGGCGGCGCTCAAAGCCGGTGTGGTCACGCCCGAGGAGCGCATTTATTGCCCGGGATTTTATGAAATCGGCGGGCGGCGCTTCCACTGTTGGAAGGCAAGCGGACATGGGCGGATGAACTTGCCCGAAGGCCTGCAAAACAGTTGCGATGTCTATTATTACGAAATTGCGCAACGTGTTGGCATTGAGGCGATCAGCGAGATGGCGCAAACGCTTGGCATGGGCACAGAGCCCGATCTGCCGCTTCCGGCGCTGACTTCCGGGCGGATGCCAACCAAGGCCTGGAAGCAGGAATCCCTTGGCCATAGCTGGCTGATCGGCGATACGATCAATGCCGGTATCGGCCAGGGATTTGTTTCGGCCTCACCACTGGAGCTTGCGCTTATGACGGCGCGCATTGCCAGTGGCCGCAAACTGGTGCCACGGCTGATCAGCCGCATCAACGGCGTTCCGGTTGACACGCCCGAGGCTGAACCGCTTGATGTAAGCGCCGAGGGCTTGGCCCAGGTGCGGCTTGGCATGTATGAGGTTTCGAACAATCGCCGCGGCACCGCCTATTCCGCGCGCATTACCGCACCCGGCATGGAAATGGCGGGCAAAACCGGCACGAGCCAGGTGCGCCAGATCACCACAGAAGAGCGGGCTGCCGGTATTACCCGCAATGAAGACTTGCCCTGGAACCGGCGCGACCATGCGCTGTTTGTCTGCTATGCGCCTTATGACAACCCGCGCTTTGCCGTGTCTGTCGTGGTCGAGCATGGCGGTGGCGGCTCGACCGTGGCTGCACCCATTGCCCGCGATATTTTGCTGCGTGCGCTTTACGGCACCCAGCCGCCACTTTCGGCCTATCCACGCGAGCAACATGAAAAACTGATCGAACAGCGCGCTTTGGAGCCGGGCCCGACCGTGTCCACCCCCGCGGCGCGGAGCGACCGCGCATGACCTTTTTTGACCAGTTCCTGACGGTTTCGCCCACGGGCTTGCGCAAGATTTTCTTTATCAACTGGCCCTTGGTGCTGTTGCTCGGCGCTGTGGCCAGTATCGGCTTTCTGATGCTCTATTCCATCGCCGGCGGCTCTTACGAGCCTTGGGCGGGCGATCAGATGATCCGCTTTGGCACCGGGCTTGTGCTGATGTTCATTGTCGCCTTCATCCATATCCGATTCTGGCGCTCGATCACCCCGTTCATTTACATCGGCGCGCTGTTGCTGCTTGTCGCGGTCGAGTTTGTGGGCAGCGCTGGCATGGGCGCGCAACGCTGGCTCAATCTTGGATTTATCCGCCTTCAGCCTTCGGAGGCGGCCAAAATCGCCGTCGTCATGGTCTTGGCCATGTATTACGACTGGCTTGACCCTGTAAAAGTATCGCGCCCGTTCTGGGTGATCCTGCCGCTATTGCTTACGTTTATTCCTGCCGCGCTTACACTAATGCAACCCGACCTTGGCACGGCACTGCTGATTATTGCCAGCGGCGCGGTTATCATGTTTCTGGCCGGGGTCAGCATTTGGTATTTTCTGGCGGCGATTGCGGCGGTCGCAGGCGCTGTCACATCGGTGTTCCTGTCATGGGGCACAAGCTGGCAATTGCTGGAAAACTATCAGTATCGGCGTATCGAAACCTTTCTGAACCCGGATCTGGACCCGCTTGGCGCGGGCTATCACATCAGCCAGTCCAAAATCGCGCTCGGTTCGGGCGGGTTTGACGGGCGCGGCTTCATGCAGGGAACGCAAACGCGGCTTAACTTCGTGCCCGAAAAACACACCGACTTTATTTTCACCACGCTTGCCGAAGAATTCGGCTTTGTCGGCACCACATTCTTGCTGGTGCTTTACACGCTCATTGTCGGTTTTTGCATTCACGCCATGCTGATCAACCGCGACAGGTTTGGCGCCTTGCTGATCGGCGGCGTGGCGGCAACCTTCTTCTTCTACTTTGCCATTAATATGGGCATGGTCATGGGGTTGCTGCCGGTTGTGGGCGTGCCCTTGCCGCTGGTGTCCTATGGTGGCTCGGCCATGTTGGTGCTGTTTGGCGCATTCGGCCTTGTTCAAAGCGCGCATATTCACAGGCCGAGGGGCTGATGCAGCATATTCTTTACGCAGGCAACAGGGCCGACTGGCCCGGCTATCGCGCCGCCCTGCCCCCGCTTTTGGCCGCACGCGGTATTGAGGCAAGGCTTGCCCCCGATATTCCGGCGGATCAGGTCAACTATATCATCTACGCCCCCGACGGGCCCGTGCAGGATTTTTCGGCCTTTCCCGGGCTGCGCGCGGTGTTCAGCCTCTGGGCGGGGGTTGAAAAGATCATTGGCAATGCCAGCCTGAACGTGCCGCTGACACGTATGGTGGATGCCGGGCTTGCGATGGGTATGCGCGACTATGTGGCAGCACATGTATTGCGCCACCATATCGGCATGGACACACATATCCACGGCCAGGACGGGCAGTGGCGCAACACGGTATTTCCACCGCTCGCGCGTGACCGCAGCATTGGCATTCTGGGGCTTGGGGCCCTCGGGGCCAATTGCGGCGCAGCACTGGCGCAATTCGGCTTTCGCGTAACAGGGTGGAGCCGGACTCAGAAAAATATAGCCGGCATCGCCTGTTATTCGGGTGATGACGGGCTGAAGACTGTGCTGGAAACGTCTGAAATTCTGGTGCTGCTATTGCCCTATACCGACAATACCCACCATGTGCTGAACGCCGAAACACTGGCACAAATGCGGCGCGGAAGCATTATCATCAACCCCGGCCGTGGCGGTCTGGTGGATGAGGCAGCACTTCTTGTCGCGCTTGAGCGTGGCGATATCGGCCATGCCACGCTTGATGTGTTCCAGACCGAACCGCTGCCAGCCGACCATCCGTTCTGGGCGCATCCGCGCGTTACCGTCACCCCGCATATTGCGGCAAGCTCACGCCCGGAAACCTGTGCCGAGGTTCTGGCCGAAAATATCGCCCGCAGCACACATGGTGAAGACCTGCTCTTTCAGGTCGACCGCAGCGCCGGATATTAGCTGCGGCGGCGTAAGTTCTGCGCCAGCAAGATCAGCCCCCCGATCAGCCCGACAAGCAGATAGTCGATTGCCGGAATACGGACAACCTCGTTCACCATGCCCCAGCCGCGCCCGTTATAAACCACAATTACGGCGGCGAGTGCTGCAAGCCCAATGGCCCAGCGCAGATATTTCCCAAGCCCGATGCCGTGCATTTGTGTCACCACGAAAATCGCCAGAAACCCGAAAAAGAACATTGGCCAAAACGCCTGCCCTGCGGTTATGGCCACGACCGTGCCGTGAAACAGCACCAAAACCTCCAGCAGCACTGTCCAATAGCGATTTGTATGCACACGGGTAAAGATAAGCGCGCCCTGAATCATCAGCAGGAATGTATAGAAAAACCCGAATAAATGCCCCCAGGTGTAAACCATCGGGTGAAACCAGAATGTATAAGTGATCGCCCAGGCGAAATAATAGCCATGCGTGGCAATCAGCACAGGGCGCGCACGCGCAAGCCAGTTGCCGGATGTGCCAAAGAACAGCCCGCGGCGCGGGGCTTCGATGATCAGCACGATCACCAGCAGAAAAATTACCGAATACTGGCTGGAGGCAACCGATGTATCTTGCGCCAACCCGTCATACCACAGGGCGGTTTGCAGATAGTGCAGCAGCCCGAAAACACCCATGCCGGCAAGGGCGATCCAGTTCACAGGGTGCATCTGGTTGCGGTCGCGCAGCCGTTCGCGGTTGGCCTTGGCCCACCAGATCAGCCCCCAGAAGAACACCTGATTCAGCACATACAGCCCCCAGGCAGTCGCGCGCGAGGCAAGGTTCGGGTCGGGCCGCTTCCAGTAATACCAGGCCGCACCCTGATCGGGGGCAAGCTGCACCTGCTGCACGATCGGCTGAAGCAGCGGAATGGCCGCTGTCAGCACGGCGGCGGCGGTAATTGCCGCGATCCAGCCGATTTTCATGCTCTTTTGCATCGCACCCCCATAAGCGTGATACGCCGCAAACCGGGCTTTGGTTCAAAAATTCTAACGCAGACGGGGCGGTTTATTCGCATCACTGCCCGGCGCTTGGGCTTTGGGGGGTTCGGGCAGCACCAGTGATGGCACGTCAAACCCCAGCCCGACACGGGTAAAAACCGGCAGGCGCGGGTCATCAACCGGCAGGAAAACAATGTCGAGCGCCCCCGCCTCGAGCGCCGCAAAGCGCAGCGCCGAGCCGATAGCTTCGGCCACGCCGGGTTGTGCCATTGTCGGCACATCGACCATTGCCAGAACATGCTGCTGGCCGCCATCATCATAGCTGGCCTGCGCCAGCCACGCGGCCGATGCGACGCCCGCCATATTCGCCAGGCGGCTATCCAGCACCTGCAACAACACATCGGGCAAGCCGACCGGCGGGCCAAGCGCGGTCATCCGCGCTTCGGCCTGCTGGTTCTGGCTTTGCGTCGCCTCGGCCAGCCATGCCATCACCTCATGCGGAAAGGCGGCCTCTGAAGGTGAAACACCGGGGTTGAGGCTAAGGCCAAGCCCCGCCTCGGCCAGCAAGGCCGCCACACGCCGCCCGGCCATTGCCGCATAATCCATCGGTACTGCGGCAAACTCGGCCAAGCGTTCCTCGCTGTCAAAAGCCAGCGCATAAGACCCGTCGTTTGTTTCAATCACCATCGGTTCGGCGGTCGCCCCGTCGCTTTCCGCCCTCAGCACCAGAAACAACTCGCTATCGGCCAAAAGCCCGAAAAACGCCATGCGTGCTTCAAGCGCATCATCTTGTTCAACCAATGCCTGATAGGCGCGGTCCAGCCCGGTTTCCTGCATAACGCTGTCCTTTTTGCTCGTCGGCCCCCTTCTCGCCCAAATTCGCGCCTATATCAATTCCGGCTGGCGCTGCGCGCCTGTTGCGCATGGCGGGGCGATAGGCATAGAACAGCACAGCGTAAGGGGGTTTCCGGTTTTCAAACTGTTAATCCTACCGCTGTATGGCTATGGTATAGCTGCATTTTTGACCGGGATTGCCGCGCGATGATTGAATTCGAAAATGTCAGCAAGTCCTTCTGGACAGGCTCTCAGCGCAAGATCATCCTTGATCAGGCCAGCTTCAAGGTTGAAATCGGTCGCTCGCTTGGCATTCTGGCCCCCAATGGCACCGGCAAAACCACGCTGATCAACATGATGGCCGGGCTAGAAAAACCCGATGAAGGCACGATCCGGCGCAGCTCGCGCATCTCTTTTCCGCTTGGGTTCATGGGGGGCACGGTCGCCACGCTCTCGGCCTCGGAAAACGCGCGCTATATCGCCCGGCTCTATTCGCTCGACCCCGACAATGTTGAAGCGTTTTGCCGTTATTTGGCCGGAATTGGCGAGTATTTTGACAGGCCGATGATGCAATATTCGGCCGGCATGAAAAGCCGTTTCAATTTTGCGCTGCTTTTGGCACTGGAGTTTGATATTTACCTGATCGATGAAGGGATGCCTTCAACCACCGATGTCGAGTTCAACCGCCGCGCCGGCAGCGCCCTGCAAGACAGGCTTGGCCGCTCGACAATGGTGATCGTCTCGCATTCGCCAAAATTGCTTGAAAGATTCTGCCAGCGCGCTTCGGTTTTGCGCGACGGGCGCCTGTATCATTTTGAAAGCCTAGAGGACGCAAAGCAGCTTTATGACTACGCCAGCTGACAAACCCTCGGACAACGCAACGAAACCGGAGACCGCAGCCGCAGCCGATGCGCCCCAACAGCGCGGGCCGCATTACTTTCGCGTGGCCATGCGCAAGGCCAAGCGGCTTGGGCTTGAACCGGCCGACGGAAAAGAAGCCGCGAAAATGCTGGAAGATCGCGGCATTGACGTCATGAAAGAGCAGATTACCGTAATGCATGTGGCGCAAGAGGCTGAAAATGCCAATGGCCCGCAAAAGAACCTGCCGGCAACCAGCGCAGGCGACAAGCTGCCAGCCACCAGCACAGACGAAAAACAGGTCGGCCCCGCCCCGATGACCGAAGCCGAGCGGATGCGCGAAATTGCCAAGATCAAGCGCGGCATGATCCGCCGCCGCCGGATGCGGCTGGCGCTGCTCATGATCCGCCTGTGCTTTTTTGTGGCGCTGCCAACCTTCCTGTCGGGTTATTATTATTACGTTGTTGCCACGCCCATGTATGTGGTCGAATCCCAGATGAGCGTGCAGCGCGCCGACCCCGCAACCGCTGCAAGCGCCGGGGCCTTGGGGCTGTCCCTGCCCAATACCGAGGATTCGACCGTTGTTCAGGGCTATCTCAACTCGCGCGAGGCAATGCAGAGACTGAACCGCGAATACGGCTTTCTGGCGCATTTTCAGCAGAGTTTCATCGATGACATTCAGCGCCTGCCCGCCAATGCCACGCTTGAAGATGGCTATGAAGCCTATCTGAAAGCCATCGAAATCGGCTATGATCCGACGATCGGCGTTATCAAGATGACGGTGCGCGCCTTTGACGCCGAGACCGCGCTCACCTATGCGCGCACGCTCATCGCCTATGCCGAAGAGCGGGTCGACGAAATGTCGCAACGTGTGCGCGATGACCAGATGCGCGGCGCTCAGGCCAGCTATGAGGCGGCTGAACTTGCCCTGTTGGCGGCCCAGCAAAATGTGCTGGATTTGCAGGAACAACGCGGCATTCTTTCGCCCGATGCGGAAATCCAGGCCACAATGGCTGTGATCAACAACCTGTCGATGCAGGTTGAACAAAACCGCCTTGATCTGGCGGAGATCAACGCCAATGCCAGCCCGAATTCTTCACGCGCGACGGTGCTTTCCGATGAAATCGCCCGGCTCGAAGCGCGCATCGCCGAGCTGCGCCAGACCATGACCACCAGCGCCGATGGCGGCATGTCGCTGGCGCGCATCAGTGGTGAATTGCGCATTGCCGAGACCGAACTTCAAACACGCGGTCTTATTCTGCAGGCCACGCTTGAAAATCTTGAATCGGCCCGCGTTCAGGCCGACCGGCAGGTGCGCTATCTCAACCTTGCCGTGGCCCCCGTTGCGCCCGATGTCACCACCTATCCGCGCAAACTTGAAAATACGCTACTGGCGCTGATCGTGTTCCTCGGCCTCTACATCTTCCTGTCGCTCACCGTGTCAATCCTTCGTGAACAGGTAAACGCCTAATGCCCAAACCCGCCGAGATGATCGACCCGCTGAGCTTTGCATTCCTGCGCGATCCGCAAATCGCCGCCAAGGGGTTTCGCGAATATGATGCGCGCTGGCGCTATCCACAAGAGATCAACCTGCCCGGTCTGGCCGCGCTTGGCCTTGCCTTTGGCACACATCTGCACGAAACGGGCAAAGTGCCAAGCGTGGCCATTGCCAATGATTACCGCGCCTATGGGGCCGAGGTGAAACATGCCTTCACGCTTGGCCTGTTGCAGGCAGGCTGCACAGTGCATGACATTGGCGTTGCGCTGACACCGATGGCCTATTTTGCGCAAATCCGGCTTGGCACCTCGGCCGTGGCGATGATTACCGCGTCGCATAACCCAAATGGTTGGACCGGCGTCAAAATGGGGTTTGAGGCCCCGCTCACCCACGGCCCCGAAGACATGGCGCGGCTGCGCGAGATTTGCCTTGGCGGCGAGGGTATTGCACGCAGCGGCGGCGTTTTGCACCGCGTTGATGGCGTGCAGGATGCTTATATAGACGAAATCACCCAAGGCTTCAGGCTTGCGCGCAAGCTGCGCGTGGTCTGCGCCTGTGGCAACGGCACGCCGTCGGGTTTTGCCCCGGATATGCTGCGCCGGATCGGGGCCGAGGTGGTGGAACGCCACTGCACGCCCGACCACAGCTTCCCCCATTACAACCCCAACCCCGAATCGCTGACCATGCTGCATGACATGGCGGCCGCGCTCACCGAAAGCCGCGCCGATCTTGCGCTGGGCTTCGATGGCGATGGCGACCGTTGCGGCGTGGTCGATGATCGGGGTCAGGAAATTTACGCCGACAAGCTGGCGCTGATGCTGGCGCGCCACTACGCGCCCAACCACCGGGGCGCGACCTTTGTTGTCGATGTGAAAACCACCGGACTGTTTGCAAGTGACCCGCTGCTCGCTGAACACGGCATCACAACCGATTACTGGAAGACCGGCCACAGCCATATCAAGCGCCGGCTGCACGCGCTTGGCGGTCTGGCGGGGTTCGAAAAATCCGGCCATTTCTTCTTTGCCCCACCCCTGGGCCAGGGCTATGACTGCGGCCTGCGCGCCGCGCTTGAAGTGCTGAAAATGCTCGACGCGCAGCCCGAAATGCAGCTTTCCGATATCTACGCCACCCTGCCCCGCAGCTTCACCACGCCCACGCTTTCACCGTTTTGCTCTGACGAGACCAAGTATAAGGCGGTAGAGAGCTTCCTTGCCGCGCTGCAAGCGCACAAGGCGGCGGGCGGCACGCTGGGCGGGCTGAAGATCGAGTCCATCAACACCGTGAACGGTGCGCGCGCCATGCTTGCCGGCGGCGGTTTCGCCTTGGTGCGGGCCTCGTCCAACACACCAAATCTGGTGGTCGTGTGCGAAAGCACGCAGAGCGATGCCAACCTGCGCGCCATTCTTGCCGATCTCGATGCGATCCTGCGCCGCGACCCGCAAATCGGCCCCTATGATCAGACATTCTAGCCGCAATTTTGGCTTGCAGCCCTGAACGCAAGCCAGTATCAAGCCGCCAGTGCTGGGGCGTGGCCAAGTGGTAAGGCATCGGTTTTTGGTATCGTGTACCGTAGGTTCGAATCCTACCGCCCCAGCCAGTTTTCAAACCATGAACAGAATAAGCACCCTACGCAGCCGAAATTGGCTTTTTGCCCCCGCCTGCCGCCCCAGTTTGTGGGCGGTGCCTGGATGGGGCTATGGCGGAAGTGAGCGCTGAGCCGCCTTTGCTGGGCCTTGAGCTTGGAAATTGTCCTGTTGAACCGCACGGATTTGCGGAGGCGCCAACCCGTAAGCAGGATGGAGCATCATGAACAGGATAACAAACAAGTATTCCCCGTAAGTGCGTCAGCGGAGCGTTCGTGTGATTTTGGACAATCCGGGGCAGAATGAGAACCGCTGGTCTACGACCCTGTCGATTTCCGTGAAGATCGGTCGTCCGCCGCTGACGCTGAACGACGGGGTGAAGAGGGTCGAGGCGACACTGGTCAGCGAGGCGATGTCACGACCGAGATGACGGCGAAGATGACGGCGCGATGTGGATCAGGCGCGCCCTTGCCCCGTGGGCACCCTTGAGAGGGTTGCGCCAGCCTGCCCCGTGAGCCGGATCGCGAGCGATCACCTCGTCCCGGACCTTGGCGAAAGCCTCAGCCACAACGCCCAGCGCGCCCACTATGAGCCTATCAGCAAACCACCTTCAACACTGTCAAAGCAAGTCCAGGCCGCCTTCCCAATGGATTGAGATACCGATTTGTGGATTGTCGTTGCTCAACAGTGTTCCAAGGCCATTTAGGCCTGCCGCGTTCGTCAGATAGAGGTCGAACGATAGGGGCAGGTTTTGAGGGGTGTATCGCAAGCCCACCGACCATACCGCGCTGTCGTTCTGAACAACCGTGTATTCACCGATCGCCGAGAGGGTCTGGCCCAGGTCATAGCTGATAAGCAAACCAATCCCGGCTTTGGCTTCGGACGCATAGAGGGCGCCGCGCGTATTGAGCGCCGCCTCTCCCCAGTCAAAGGCCATTGACGCTGTCGCCTCAACAAAAAGCACACCTAGCGACGGTTTCCCGAAATCACGGCCCGCTGAAATTCCAAACCCCAGATTGAACAGATCGCCATAGGCTTGATCCATCGCTTGCCAGCGTCCGCCGATCATGAAGCGTAGGTCTTCGTCGCTTTCCAGCCGAAAATCTGAACCTGCGGCCAGGGCATAATCTTCGACGGCAATTTCAATCTGAAAGTCTGGCTCGGGTGTGTAATAAAGCGAGAGCATCGATTGCCCCGCCGAGCCAAAAGCAAGGCGCGCGCGCACTCTGTCCGAGGCGAGCGTATGTGGTGCATTGATGGTGAAGCCATCCGCAAATCGCGATCCCTCATTCTCAGCCCGGCGTGCAGGGCGAAACGTCAATGCGGCATCACCAATACCACGGCCGCTGGGGATATAGCTTAGCATCACGCCAAACACAGCTTCGCTCTTTGCTGGAAAGAAGAGGAAATCGTCGCCGGTGGCTGTGGGGCTAAAAGCGTTGGTTATGTAGAAATTGACCACACTCTGCGGTGTAAGCGCAAATTGTGCGCCAACCGTGTAGAGGTAATCGAGGTTACTCTGGCCCCGCGCATCAATCCCGCTGTCGATCGCACGCGCGATGCGCTTGATTGTGCCATAGGCAAAGAGCCTGTCTGACAGCTGATAGGCCAGCCCGGCCGAGGTTAGGAAGCGTCCTCCAAACCCCGGCTCACCAACCAATGTTGTTGCAGCTTGCGTGTATCCGATCTCTCCCGTCAGCCAAAACCTGTCGCCAATCTGATAGGTAACAGGAAGGCTGAGCGTGGTTGCAACAAACCATTCCTTATCGTCGGGTGCTACAGAAGACTGCGTCGTCAGCCCCCCGCCGCGACTGTAATATGCGGCCTCCACGCCCAACATCAGGGCGGCCGAGATCCGATTGCTTTCATAAAGCTGATACTTCAGGTCCAGACCCCAGCCGACATAGGTCACAGTTTCATCACTGCCATTTATCGGTGCGGCTGGCGCGTCATCAAAGATCGCAAGGCTTGCACCCAGTTGCCAGGGCCCATCGGCGCGATAGCGCAAACCACCGAAATAAACCTGGCGTCCGGTCTGTCCGCCAGAGGAGGCCGGCGATGTCTGCGAAGAGCCAATAAAGCCCCGAAACGTAGTCTCTGGCTGCAATGCGCCATTCGTCATTCCGACAAAGCTTTCCGGAAGCGACGCAAACGGCCAGCCCTCATCTGCCAACGCGGCCCCTGTATGAAACAACGCCACTGGCACTGCCAGCATGATGGCGCTGAGTCGTCGATGGCTAAAAAAGTCTGTCAAATTAATGTCCACATACGTTTTCCAGATACGGGCAGCGAACGCGGCAACCCTGATGCCTGTTTTTCCAAGAACATATCGGCACGTGTCAGATCGTAGGCTTTCTACAACGCGTGACCCAAGTGTGAAATCGTGTTTCCGAGCAAAAACTGCAGTAACCCTGCGCCGAGTGGCAAGGTTGTGCGTGAAATCGCATTGTTAAAAACTCATTGATTGATCCAGTGGATGAGAGTTGTAGTGTTGCATATGGCGAATATGAAGGCACGCGTTCTTGGCGGATATGATACCAGCACGAACAGATTCTGAACGCGACAAAGATAAGGCTGAAGTCTGCCAAGACGGCAGGCGGCTATGGTTGCAAGATGGGTTGGTGGAAAAATGCTGAAACCCGCATGTTTTACGTGCGTGATGGCGCGGCACAACCTAGCGCATAGAGTTCTAGCCTGATACATCTTATGCGCATATGTGGGCCAGCTGAGATGCTGGCAACTCTTCATTAAATGGATGTTAAGTTTGGGCCATTTGCGAAACAAATCCCTCGTTCTGCTTTTGGTGACTCTGGTTGATGTTGCGCTGGATGTCGCATCTGTGAGTGCCCAGTCTTTCGAGCTTCGGTTTGGCAATCGCTTTTTGGGGACACTGGTTTATGAAGACGACAGCGGTGAAACCCGCGTCGCAGCCAATTTGAGCAATACACCGCTAAGTTTGTTCAATGGCACATTTGAGGCTGCGACCCGTTCCATTCATGCGACAAGCGGGAATAGCCTCGGAGAATACCGCAGCCTCGGACGGTCGTCGCGAAATACGCGAGAGATTGCGGTTGTGTTCGACCGGGACACAGTTGTTGAAACAAGGATCAACCCGCTATCAGAGCGCACAGATCTGTCAAATCCGATCAGTGTCACTGATTCAGTAATCGATCCGGTGTCGGCGCTTGGCGCAATACTCTCAGCTTCAGAATGCCCGTCGGATCTACGGATATATGACGGGCGCAGGGTCATTTTACTTTCCAACCTTCGTTCTCAACGGGTTGATGACATTCTGTCGTGCGAGCTGCGCTATAGCGTGGTCGCTGGCCCGGGCCATCTCTCGCCCCTCTATATCCGCGAAATATCGCTCAAACTGAGCTATGTCATTCGTGCAGATACGCAGTTTCTTGGTCGTATGCAGATGAGCGCCGGCCTCTGGTCATTGAATATAATTCGTCAAGATTGACGCGCTGTAGCGATTGATCTGTGCTGAATAAATGGGAGTTGAGGCCGGCTATCAGCCTCGAGCCCCGCAGCTGAACTGCGCAATCCAAGAAATGCATTTCCTAATCACGCTTTGGATTCGACGCTAAAATACCCACGCATATGCCAAGCGGGATGAGCCCCTGATAGTAGTAATATATTCCGTCAACCCAAGCGTAGACAAGAAACACGCTGACCAGGATAAATGCGCAAAGCCTTTCAGGGACATCGCCGGTCAGTGTTTTCTTTAGCCCGGCGAACCACGACCCAAGGACCAGAAACCCGGCAAAAATCGCGCCGACCCACCCCCAGGAGAAAGCGGCCTCCAACACGATATTATGCACATGCGCATGGACAACACCTGCCGCCGGATCAACGAAAATCGCCTGCCCATATCCATGACCGAAGAAAGGTTTTTCTGCAATAAAGTCGAGTATAACACTCCATTCCCACAATCTGTTCGCGGAAAAATCATTTACGGAACTGGAATCAATGAAGCCGATAAAGGAGTTGATGAAGCCGAAATTTTCATTAGGCACCGATAACTGGGATGATATCGCTGCGCCAACAATAATGCTCAGAATTACTGGCATCAGGGCCTTGCGCAATTCCGCAAAAAGAAAAGCCAAAACAGGAAACACCAATATCAGCGCGTAAATGCCGCCGCGACTGCTTGTCCAGAACAATGTAGTCCAAAGTAGAACCAATCCAGCAACAATCAGGGCTTTGGCGCCGCTCTTTTGAAGCGTTGGAAGAGCCAGCAGGCCAATTCCTACAGCGATACTCAGCGTTAGGGAAAACCCATAAATGCGAACATAGATGAAGCCGGGGATAAAATTTGGCCATATAAAATAATCAGGCGTTCGTAATAAAAACAATATTGCAACCAAAGGTATGGCCAAAATGACAGAGCCAAAAATTGCTATCAGGACAAACCGTATCAGCCGCCGACCGCCTTGCTCAAAAATATAAGCGCCAAAATAGCTCAGGCCCAAAAATAACAGTAAATCGAACAGCTTAAGCGCCGAGTAACGTGGCGAAACTGCGGAAATTGTGGAATAACCCGCGATAATCAGCAGCACAGCACCAAAAACCCCGGGCAAACATTTTACTGATATAGATCTCAATCTTTCAAGCGCACCGGTCGCGATTGCAAAAGATATTACGAGTATATTGAAAATCACCGCCAATGCAGGCGTATAGTAAAGAGCCCTGCGCGGTGGCACCTCAACAACCAACGGAATTAGCGCCATTAGAGTGGGGAAAACTATAAGAAAAAGTGGAATCCAGTTGCTGTATTTGCGAATTGTCGCGTTGGAGAATGTCGGCATGTGATCTTTCAGCATGAGGATCTTGAACGCACGATATCCAAAATATCTTGTGGCGCAATCCCAAATAGCCTTTGAAAATCAGACCGACGTTTTCGAGCGAACCCATCCAGAGAAGTTTCAGGCCTTCGACGCAGGACAGGGGCGTGTCAAATTCCCGCCCCTCGGCCTACAAGTTAAACTGGTCATCTTCTATAGAGACTGTTCCTTGTAGTGCAGTCATGAGCCGGCGGTTTCTGTTCAAGTCGAGCCGTTGGGCTGAATGCCGCGGCAGCGAAGTGTCGTGGCAATATGCAGGTTGACTTGTCACAGAAACCTCCACTTTTCCGGGGCAGTCAATTGGTGTTTTGCCATCAGTTAACCTGGGCCCAAGTCTCGCCGTTTGAGGATTATGTAGCTCACGCCGTAGAGAAACGCGATGCCGGCAAGAAAAATCAATGCCGAAGCGGTGTCCAGAACGCCGCTTGCAGCCGCAACAAGCGTTAACAGCGGCATACTCCACATCAGGATACTGGTGACAGGGTTTTGAGAGTGCGGCACAGCGGCAAATCCTGCCAATGTCTTTGCCCATGTGCGATGCACCAGATGGTGCAGATGGGCGCTATCCGGCTCTCCGGGATGGGCATGTCGGTCGATTTGACGCCGAACAATGGAGGCCAGCGTTTCTGTTGCCGGATATCCCAAAATCAGCAGGCTCACCCAGGGGGATACCTCCGGATTGCGGGCGGGCAACATTACTGCGAGAGCCGCAACAAAAAATCCACAAAAATACGCGCCGGCATCGCCAAGGAACAGTTTTCCAAAAGGAAAATTGACCACAAAGAACCCCAGGACTATGGCCGCCATCAGCACCGACAGATTGACCAGAACAAAGTCTTCAACCCGCCAGCCAACCAGTGCGAAAGACGCCAGAATGAACAAAACGGTACCCGAAGCAAGCCCGTGAAAACCATCGATCATATTGATCGCATTTGCCAAGCCGCCCATTGCAATGGCTGTAAAACCCAGCGCAACCAGGGAATATGCCAACAGCGCATCGGCGCCCCAGACATCGACATAGGTAATCGCGTAGCCGGTTAGTAAAGAGAAAATAACGCCCGAGAAGATGGTGGCCATCAACCTTGTGCGCACGCGCACTTTTTTTGTCAGGTCTTCGGCCAGTCCAAACGCAAACGCCGGCAGGCCCGCCAAGCCGATAAATCCAAAAAGCTCTCTGGCTTCACCCTCCAGAAAAAGCCAGGTTGCAAAATACCCGATTATCAGGGGAACGCCACCGATGCGGGGGGTCGGATGGTAATGAAATTTCTGAACCCCAAGATTTGTATCGAGGCTGAATTTGCCGTGGAGGTTTTTGGATACGACCAGAATGAGACTGGCGAGCAAAGAAACAAAGGCGCCAACCATGATTCCTTCGATGCTTTCAAAAAAGAAATTCACAATCTGTCCCTACAAAGCCTCGGTCGACTTTTATCGAATATGGTTGACGTTACTTCTTACATTTTAACAGGATGGAAGGTTCGGCAACTCTTGAAGCGGACTCAACCACAATTTGACTAAACAATTTCATGTCTGCAAAGCAAGCGGGGATTGGTTGACTGTTGCATCCCCAAAGATCGGTCACCTGCTATCCATACTTAGCTTAATTCCCACCAACTATGTCACTGTTCAAATTGATTCTACCAGAGGTTAATAGATGAATATTATATAAGTGTATACCGTGTGTTCGCGCCCGTCAGATGCCGGAACTGGACATTGCGGTGAGCCGTTACCTTTCTTGCCGATGGCAATTCGCTAGCAACTTTTTCAAACCGCACAAGACATCAACGAATGCGTGTGTTGCAGGCCAAACTACGATAGCACGATATTGCAACCCAAGTTCCTATATTTTGCGACAATTTTAAGGCGCATTGGTGAATGTTGCGGTTCAATAAAGTTGTGAAACAGGCTGAGCAAACCTTCATAGCCTATCACTTTTTAACAAAGTATTGATTTCAGCCCAGCACCGTTCGTTAGTGGCATTTTCTGAGCCAGACTGCCCATAAATGTCTGCATACGCGAGAATGCCAAAGCCGGAATATCTCTAGGTTGTGCTGGCCAAGCAGAACCGGTATTGGCATGTTGAGTTGGGATGAACCACGATACCGTTCGATTATCTTCAAAAGATGGTAGCACTTTAGAATGTCAATCAGTCAGTTTCATATTCTATTTTCATCTGCCTTTCTCATGGCGAGTGTCAGCGGCTGTTCAATCAGTGAAACTTCGCTGCCCGTCGGGGGGGAGGGTCGTGATCAGGCGATAGAGGAGGCGCTTCCGGGGGCGGAAATCGTAGAACTGACCGAGTCAAATGTCCGGCAATACTCTCCAGAAGCGGCCAGTATTCCTGCGACCTCTGCAATTCCGGATGAGGGTGTTTGGACCTATCGTGTTGGTGCGGGCGACATTCTTAGGATCATTGTATGGGGCGTATCCGAGCTTAATGATGCATCGCAGCCTATTGAAGGCGTGCCCGCGCCGGGCACTGTTGTGCAGGCAAATGGCGATGTTTTCTTCCCCTATGTCGGCACATTCAACGTGGCCGGTAAAACCGTCCCCGAAATCCGCCAAGAGCTGGCTACTTTGCTGTCCGAATATTTTCCCGACCCACAGGTAGAGGTTCGGGTGGCAGAGTTTAATTCTCAAACCGCTGTTATTGCTGGCGCGGTCGCGAATCCGGCTCGATATGCGCTTGAGATAACACCGACATACTTGCTTGATCTGGTGGCCAAGGCGCGCCAAAATGTTGATATTGCTGACATATCACGGGTGACCATTCGCCGTGGCGGGCATACGTATTTTGTCAATCTGGATGCTTTCGTGCGGTCCGGTCGTGTCGGGTCGAATCCGCTGATATTGGATGGTGATACCATTTTCGTGCCCGAGCGTATCCCGCAGGAGGCATTTGTTTTGGGTGAGGTCACGCGAACCTCTTCGATCGACATCACAAATCGTGACGTGAGCCTGACGCAAATACTAAGCGAGTCTGGCGGGCTGAATGCACGGGATGCCGACGCAAGGGGTGTTTTTGTTTTCCGTCGGTCCGGACAGAATGTTACCGTTTTTCAGCTGAATTTGACAAATCCAAGTGCTTATTTGACTGGCGCCCGTTTTTCGATCAAGGCGCAAGACGTTGTCTATGTGACAGCTGCTCCCGTCACGCTCTGGAATCGTCTGATCTCCGATCTGTTGCCCAGCGTCGGGCTTTACCAGACTGCTGACGGGCTATGATTGTTAGGTCGATATTGGTCGTTTGCACCGGGAATATCTGCCGCTCGCCAATTGGTGAGCGCATCCTTGCGGCGCTCTGCCCGGATATCGACGTTTCATCGGCTGGCATTGGTGCGCTTGTCGGCAAGGGAATAGATGCCGATGCGGCGCTGGTCGCCGCGCAACATGGCGTGAAAACGACAGACCATGTTGCCCGCCAAATTACCAGCGATATGCTTTCTTCGCATGAACTGGTGCTGGCAATGGCGCCGGAACATCGCCGCCATATTGGTGAGTATTTTCCACAAGCTTTTGGCAAGACAATGCTTTTTGACAAGTGGGAGGGCGATCATGGCATTGAAGACCCCTATCGCAAGTCTGCTGAAATGCACAAGTTGGTCTTTCTTGAAATTAGAAAGGCCGCCGAAAGCTGGCGGCGCCGGCTTTCGCAATGAAAATGGAAAACCGCGTGGATCAAAAAAATCAATATGCCGATGACGAAATCGACCTGGGCGAAGTGTTTCTGGTAATTTGGTCAAAACGGCTTCGTATTGTCTTTTGTATCATTTTGTTTTCTGCCATCGGCTTTCTTGTCGCCAAGTCGCAGCCCGATATTTACCAGGCAAGCGCTTTGGTGCAACTCGAAGAGCGCGGCACTGGCATTGAGCTTCCGGTGGAGCTTCTGGCGCTGGGCGGCTCCTCCGGCAATCGATCTGCGACCGAGATAGAAATTCTGAAATCCAGAACCGTTGCGCTTGAGGCTGTGCAAGAGTTGCAACTTTTCATTGAAGCAACACCACTTCGCATTCCGATTCTCAGCAATATATTGGGCAATCTGAATATTCCGCATTCCAATGCAGCATGGCTTGAACCCTATTCCTGGGAAAATGAGGCGATTGAAGTTGGATTGCTTCGCGTGCCTGAGGCCTGGGTCGGGCTGCCATTGATCGTCGTCAAAACAAGTGAGAATACGTTTTCTGTCGAATTGCCGGATGGCACGGTTCGCTCTGGAACTGTGGGCAATCCGATTGAAGATGGGGCGGAGACATTTAACTTGCGGATCGATCGTCTGGTTGGACCTGACAGACGGCAATTCAGTGTTACTTATAACGACCCCTTAGAGGTGGCCACCGAACTCGCAGAAGATCTTGGTGTATCGGAAGTTGGGCGCCAATCTTCGATTTTGCGGCTGACTTATCGCCACAGCGTAAGGGAAAACTCGGCGGAAATATTGGATGCGATTCTTGGCGCCTATGTGCGGCAAAATGTTCAACGCGGCTCGGCAGCTGCGGAAAAAAGCATTGCGTTCATAGAGGAGCGATTGCCCAGTGCCGAAGAGCAAGTGAACGCGGCCCAAACAGCCCTGAATACATATCAACGCTCGGTCGCATCTGTTGATTTGACACTTGAGACCGAGCAAGTTCTATCAGCCGCCGCCGCACTTGAAGCACAGCTCAATGAACTTGATCTGCAGCAAGCACAGTTGCTTTTAGAGGTTACGCCAAATCATCCAAGCTATAAGCGGCTTGAAGAAAATCGCACGATTTTACAAGAACAACTGGAACGCATCCGGGAGCAAACTCAGGATCTACCGGAACAGCAACTGGAGGTTTTCAACTTTAGCCGGGACCTGCAAGTCGCTCAGGAAATTTATCAATCTTTGCTGCAGCGCCGTCAGGAATTGCAGGTTGCACGCGCATCAACCATCGGCAATATCCGCGTTATTGACAGCGCACTTGCGTTGTCGGAACCGGTAGCCCCTGCCACAAGCCGGATTGTTTTACTGAGTGCGGTTTTAGGGTTGGTGGCGGCTGTAAGCACAATATTCATCGGGAAATTCCTGAGCCGCTCTATTGGGAGCGTGCAGGATATCGAAAAGTCCGGTGTTACGGTTCTGGGCACCGTTGCAATTTCCAAATACTCTGCTCGCATCAATAACAAGGCGAAGAAGCTGCCCATTCTTGCGGTTGAGAATCCAAAGGATTTGAGTGTTGAATCACTCCGCTCGCTGCGCACATCGCTCCATTTTGCAATGATCGACGCGAGATCAAAATCGATCGCAATCACCTCAGCGCTTCCCAATACTGGCAAGTCGTTTATATCCGTCAATCTTGCAACGGTGATCGCACAATCTGGAATGAAGGTTGTTGTTGTCGACGCCGACCTCAGGCGCGGTGTGCAGCGCAAATATTTCAACTGCGCGGCAAACAGCAATGGGCTGACCGAAATCCTGGCCAATGATGCGGAATTGGACGCGGCTATACAAAAGGGTCCAATTGATAATCTTTACTATATTCCGGCAGGAAAAGTGCCGCCAAACCCATCCGAGCTACTCATGCGGGGCGTGTTTCAAGACATTGTCGGAAAACTTACTACTGAATTCGAATATGTCATTTTCGATACGCCCCCCATCGGACTGGTGAGCGATGCAGCTATAATTTCAAAATATGTAGGCGCATCATTGATTGTCGCACGCCATTTGGTAACGAGCCAATCTGAGTTTGAATCGGCAATCAAGGCAATGGAGCGCAGCGGCGAAAAATTCTCGGGAGCGATACTGAACGCATTCAAACCAGAAGGTTCCGAAGGAAAATATGGATATTATTGATGTGATGCTCGCAAGCAAAATATTGGGGCTATTTCATTGAACCCGTTTGCACCATGTTCAAAAAAGAACGCTCATTCCTTCCGCCAAGACCCTGAATTGTTGGAGTTCCCTTGAAGTCTGATCTGTGATTCACCCTGTTTGGAAGCATGGATCATGTCAGCACCTTTGCCGAAGGAACCTCAGTTCGATCTTCTAAAACCGGATCTCCATTCTGCGCAGTCCATCTGCCTTACGCTGACCCTGCTTTCCGGTGGTAGCATTGTGTCACTTTGGCTGCGTATCAGCGCCGCCCGGTCGAGCCGAAGGCGTGGATGCCAGGCGCCGTGCTGCATTCCAACTGTCGCACAGCATCTTAAAGCGGTTGGTCATGATTGCGACAGCATCTGAGTTGCCAACCCTGCCTGCCATCCAATCTGCCGCAACTTCAATCATGATCGAGCGACCGACAGCAAAGCCGCGAACAATGTCGTAGCGGGCTGCGGCCTCGAAACTTTTCACAAGGTCTGGCATGTCCTTGCCCAGCCCCAACACCACGATGCCGCGGCACATGGGGTCATTGTCGACAATCGCAGCACAGGCTGACGCCCAGGCCGCATCCGATTGCATCGGCTCCAGTTTCCACCAATCGGGATAGATCCCAAGATCATAAAAGCGACGGATAATCCGAGCCGTGGTGTCATCCGAGACCGGCCCGGCCTTAGAAGGAATCACTTCGAGAAGGAATTCCAGCCGGTTGCGCCGGCTGGCGTGAAACAGGCGCAAAACAGAATTTTCCTGCTGGTTGCGCAAATCTTCGGGATCATCGGGGTGATAGAAACACAAAACCTTGCAGACTTGACCCATAGGCCAATCGGCCAAACCGCCGAAGTCTGGCCCTATCTCAGGTTCGCAGATCAGCGGGCGCGAACCTGGCCATTCCACAGGGCGCGCGACCCATAGACCTGTGCCCGTTGCGCGGCGTAGCGTGTGCTGTCCCAGGCGATTGTCGCACAAAATCCCGTATCCGTCTTCGCCCTTGGACACTGCCAGTGCCGCATCCAGGCACAGCCCTTTGAACCGCGCGATCTTGTCCGGCGTCGCCTCTTCCAGTTCTTCAAGCTGGGCTCGATGGTCAAAGGCAAAAATCCTGATATCGCCGTCAAGGGTGGTGCGGGTCGTGGCCCAATGAAGCTGCTCCAGTTGCTGGTCAAACCGAAGTGCTGGCGTGGTTACACCGACTTTCAGAAAATGATCCAACTCCTTTTTTGTCGGATAGGCTGTCGAACATCCATGCCGGCTCACCGCAAGGGCACCGCAGGCATTTGCGTATTCGAGCGATTTTGTCCAGGGGGCGTTCTCCATCCAGCCCTTCAACAGACCAGCCATGAACCCATCGCCTGCCCCCAGCACGTTGAACACTTCGATTGCAAAGCGTGGTCCGGCCTGGCCGTCGTCAAGCGTGTCGGGAATTGGCCCGACAAAGGCCGCGGCACCCATAGGCCCGCGTTTGCAGACCAAAGTCGCATCTGAAAGGGCGCGCACGGCCCGCAAAGCAGCAATCGTGTCAGTGCTGCCACCTGCAATGTGAAATTCCTCTTCTGTGCCAACGATCAGGTCGAACAACCCGAGATGGGCCTGAAGACGGCGGGTTACATTTTGCGAGGCAATGAATCGCTCTTCGCCAGCATTGTGCCCGCCCAACCCCCACAGGTTCGGACGATAGTCGATGTCCAGGGCGCACCGCGCCCCGCCCGCGCGTGCAAGGCGCAATGCCTTGACAACAGCCGCTTCGGTGCTTGGCAGGCTCAGATGTGTGCCGGTTGCGACCACAGCGCGCGCGCGGGCAATTTGGGCCGGGTCGATATCGTCTTCGGTCAGGCCCATATCGGCACAGTTTTCGCGAAAGAACAGCAGCGGAAAGCGATCCTGGTCACGTATTCCCAAAATGGCCAGGGCGGTGATACGCTCTGGGTCAACTTTTACCATGCTTGTATCAACACCAAAGCGATCGAGTTCTTCAGTCACGAAACGGCCCATATGCTCATCGCCGACGGCGGTAATCACAGCACTTCGCAACCCGAGCCGTGCGGCACCACAGGCGATATTCGTCGGCGACCCCCCGACATACTTTTCAAAGCTGCGCATGTCTTCAAGCCGCCCGCCGATTTGCGCACCATAAAGATCGACACATGAGCGCCCGATGGTGATGATATCCAATGTTTTGTTCATGATTGCGCCCTTTTTCCGGTTTCCCTTGTGATGCAACCTCTTTCGGCTTTTCTCAAGCAATAATTTTCATTTCGCTATTTTATTTTGTCCGATTTTAGAATATTCCTGCCATTGTGGCGCCATTCGTGGGTGTCTCCAACCAGAAAAGCGAGATCGACAGATATGAAGGAACTGAGCGGCAAGGCCGCGATTGTCACTGGCGCGGCCCGCGGCCTGGGTGAAAGTATTGCGCTCGAACTGGCAAGCAAGGGCGTGTCTGTCACCCTGATCGATATTCTCGACGCGGCGGGGTCTGCATTGGAAAGTCAGATAAATGCGCGGGGTTGGCGGGCAAAATACCTGTCTTGCGACGTTACATCGGCCGCCGCCGTCAATCAGGCTGTGGCCGAGGCAGAGCAAAACTTTGGGACCACCGATATTCTGGTGAACAATGCGGCAATTGCTTTGCCTCCAACGCCGGTCACAGAGCTTTCCGACGACGATCTTTCGCGCGTTTTGAACGTGAATGTCATGGGAATGCTTCGTTTTTGTCGCGCGACATTCAATGCGATGCGCAAGGCGGGCGGCGGTTCAGTGATCAACCTGTCATCGGTTCATCAAAGTCATTCTCTGGCTGGCTGGACGGCCTATGCCGCCTCCAAAGGCGCGGTGATCTCTGTCACGCGCCAACTGGCGGCGGAATGGGGTGCGTGGAATATTCGGGTCAACTCGGTGTCTCCGGGCGCCATAGATGCGCAGATGACACGCGATATCCTTGAACGTGATGAAACCGGGATGCTGGAGCAGAAATTCAAGCATATGCACGCGCTTGAACGCCTTGGCAGGCCTGAGGAAGTTGCAAAAACCGTGGCATTCCTGGCAAGTAACGGGGCGGCGTTCATAACCGGAGAAGACATTCTGGTCGACGGCGGCCTGACCAAGCTGTGCCGCCTGTGATCTCTCTGCACAAATTGCAGGCTCGCGGAATCTCCGCAACACTCGACCTTGGTCTTGGTCAGTTGCACAGCCTTGTTGTGCGCCGCAACGCACGCGACATAAACCCCTGGGCACGTGTTCCCTGGGCGGATGCGCCTGACGATGAAACTCGGTTTGGGGCCGAAATGCCGCCGCATTTGCGCCGCATGTCAGCCGATTTCTTTTGCGCGCCATTTGTTCTGGATGATGTTGATGGCGCGCCCGCTCATGGGTGGCCAGCAAATGGCCGATGGTCACTGGTCAACGATCTGCCAATCGAGAACGGACGCGAAGCTACGTTCGTGCTTGAAAAAAAGGTTGCGGGGGCGCGGGTTCACAAGGTCTGGACCCTGCTGGATGATCATCCGTTTCTTTACCAATGCCACCGCTTTACGGGCGGCAACGCCGCATTGCCTATGGCGCATCACATGATGCTGGATTTGCGCCGTGGTGGGCTGCTGGCATTTTCCCCCAAATTATGGGCGCAAACGCCGGCCAGCCCGATTGATGCCGGGGCTGAAGGGGCGCATTCGGTTCTGCATTACCCGGCCAAATCCAACGATCTGACCTCATTCCCATCGCGCATTGGCGCTGTAGACCTCACGCGGTATCCGATTGCAGACCAGCATGACGACTTTGTCATGTTGGTGGATGATCCATCGGTTGAACTTGGTTGGGCCTCTGCCCTGCGGCCAGCATCGCATGACGTTGCCATGCTGATCAAACCCGTTTCCACACTTCCCCAGACAATGCTCTGGTTGTCGAATGGTGGCCGCTCTTACGCCCCCTGGAACGGCGAGCATGTTGGCGTTCTGGGCATAGAGGAGGCCTGTAGTTTCGGCGCAAGCGGGCGAATTGCATCGACCCGCGATAATCCTCTGACTGAACTTGGCATCGCAACAGCTATTGATTTGCGTGCCGCCAAAATTGTCGAGATACGGACCGCGATGGGCGCCCTGCCAACCTCTGCGCGCACACCGCTCAGGCTGCACATCGAAGCCGAAACAGTGGTGCTGTCGGATGGAACCAGCGCGCCATTTGCGGGGCATCTCGTCACCTAGGCGAGTGCGTGTTCATCCATGCCGGTTATCACCCGCTCGACCGCATCAACCGTGGTCGTTTTTGGGTCGATGTCATCTGCGACAACCCGGCCCCTTCGCATGACGATGATACGATCAACCACCTGAAAGACGTGGTGGATATTATGGGCGATAAAAATACATGAATGCCCGGAGGTGCGCGCACTGCGAATAAAGTTCAAAACACCCTGCGTTTCAGCCACGCCAAGGTTGTTGGTCGGCTCATCCAGTATGATCAGATCACTGTCAAAATGCATCGCGCGCGCAATCGCAACCGCCTGACGTTCACCACCCGACAGCGCGCCGATTGGCGTGGTCGGCGGAATGTTCTTTGAAATGCCGACCTTGCGCAAAAGCTCGCTGGCCACGGCATTCATCATATCCTCGTCGAGCCGACCCAGAAAGGCCGGACCGATATAAGGTTCACGCCCCAAAAACAGGTTACGTGCGATTGAGAGCTGGGTCACCAAGGCACTATCTTGATAAATCGTCTCTATGCCATGACCGATAGCATCGGTCGTAGATCGGATAGTGACAGCTTCCTCACGCACGTAAATCTGCCCGCTTGAGATTGGCACAGCACCTGACAAGACCTTGATCAGGGTCGATTTTCCCGCGCCATTGTCGCCCAGCAGCCCAACGATTTCGCTTTCGCCAACGCTTAGGTCCACGCCGCTCAGCGCTTGAACCGGGCCGTAGTTTTTGACGATATTTTGCATACGGATAAGGTCAGTCATCTCAGCGCCCCCTTTCGACGTGCCGCCGGTCAAGCGAGGCGTGCAAAGCCATCATGCCTAAAATGATAGCACCGATAAAAATATTGTAAGCCAGGCCCGGCACGCCGACCAGAACGATCCCGTTGCGCATCACCCGCAAGATCAGAACACCCAGAACCGTGCCGATGATCGAACCGCGCCCACCCGTCAATACGGTGCCGCCGATGACGACCATCGCAATCACCTCAAGCTCGTATCCAGTGCCACTGTTTGGGTTGGCCGCCGAAGTGCGGATCGAACTGATTACCCCCGCCAGTGCCGCCATTGAAGATGACACAATGAATAGCCAGACCTTGGTGCGGTTCACCAGAACACCCCGCGCCCGTGCCGCTTCCGGATTGCCGCCGGAAGCCTGTATCCAGTTGCCTGCCTTTGTCTTGGTCAGCACGAAATGCATGATATATGCGATGCCTGCAAACCAGAACAGCGAGGCATAAAAGCGAAACCCGCCAAAGCGGAAGTCGCCGACAAGAAGGTTTGACAGCCAGTGATCTTGTGAATCCCAGGTGCGTTGCGGAAACCCGTCTGTGATGACCAGCGCGACGCCACGCACCACCAGAAGCATTCCCAGGGTCACCAGAAAGGAGGGGATCTTCAGGCGCGTTACGAACCAGCCATTGAACAGTCCAATGCCCATTGCCGCAAGCATAGCCAGGGCAAAGCCCAATTCAAGCGGCAATCCCCCCGCATTCACAAGTGTCCACATCAGAACCGGGGTGAAGCCGAACACAGAGCCGACCGACAGGTCAAACTCACCCGAGGTCATCAACAGCGTCATCGCAAGGGCGATCAACCCCAGCTCGACGGTAAAGGTCAATGTGTTGGAAATGTTGAGCGGGGATAGAAATGCCGGATTGAGTGCGCCGAAAACGACGATCACGATGACCAGCAGGATAAAGGGGCCAAATTCCGGCCGTGCGATCGAATTATTCAGGGCTCTGCGCATATTCATTTTGCTTTTCCGTAGATGAATGGCCGCCCCAGAGTGAGAGGTTGGGGCGGCCTGTCTGTCAGTTTGGCGCAGCCGGCCTAGTTGCCCGACAGGATGTCGTCATAGACTTGAGCGGTATCTTTTTCGTAGAGAGCGCCCGTTGTGACGTTGAAACCCGGCGGAATGCCACTTGCCGCCATTGCTGCGATCGACAGTGCCATATAGCTGGTTGCCAGCGGATCAGCCCATTGTGCGGCATTCACATAACCTTCAAGCACCTCGCCTGTAGTATCAAGCGAGTTGCCCCAGCCGACGACCGGAATTTCACCGGGCGCGACCCCGACCTGGTCGAAGACCCGCTTGATCGACCCTGTCACAAGGTCTCCAAGCCCGATAATCGCGTCAATGTCGCTTCGGTTGGCCAGAAGATAATCCGACATACGCGAGATGATTTCAGCCTGATCCAGCGTGGCGTCGGTCACTTCCCATGTTATGCCCAAAGGTTCAAAAACCGAGGCAATGCCCCGCTCCTCCTCAACGCCATAGGTGGCGCCGGGCACCTCTACCGGCATCCAGACAAAGTCGCCCGCCTCGACCAGCCCGTTGTCGACCAGATACTGCGCCCAACTGCGGCCATAGAATTCCAGATCGCCCCCGACATAAGCATCAAAACTCGCCGTCGGGTCGGGTGTGTTGAAGTTTATGATCGGGATGCCCGCTGCATTGGCCTCTGCGGCGACACCAACAAGGCTGCCCGGATCAGGGCTGCTGGTGACAATCCCCGCAGCACCAGATGCTATGGCTGCGCGAATGGCTTCCTGATGTGATGCGACATCGCCAGAGTGGAAAGATGTGTTCAGATCCACGCCGGTATCTTCGGCCCAGAGTTTGGCGCCCTCGAGATAGTAAGTCCAAACCGGGTCGGCGGGCGACCCGTGCGAGACCCAGTAAAACGTCTGCGCCCCAACGGGCCCTGCCATGAGCGCAAGCCCGACGACGGCTGACTTAAGTCCTGTTTTCATTTCGAATTCCTCCCGGTTAGTTTTGCAGATTGCCCCGGCTCAAAACCCGGCCAATGCATGGCCGACTATTAACCGAGTCGCACTGCTTTACAACAATATTTCCATTTTTATTCGCCAAAAGATGCAATATTGGCATATATTTTTCATATCAGGGCTGGAATGCCTGAACATGCCCTGCCGGAATTCCCGTAAAACCGGTCGAGATGCCAAACAGTGCGCCCGCCAGCGTTTCAACCTTTCTGTCACGGTCACGACTGGCGGTGGTTACATACAATTCGCTCAGACCCGGCCCGCCAAAGGCAGCCTTTGTGACCTGCGAAACCGGAAACGCAATCCGTTGGTCCAGGCGTCCGTTTTCATGAAACCGAAACAGCGCCGCGCCGCCCCAAGAGCCGATCCACACGCCGCCCTCGGTATCGCATACAATTCCATCCGGAATCCCCCAACCGACCTGCCAGTCGCAAAACAGACGCTTGTTCCCGAATTTGCCATCGGGCTGACGGTCAAAAACATACACTTCGTGGATTTCTGAATTTGCGACCAGAAACCGCTGGCCGTCAGGGTGCGGAAAAGGGCCATTCGACACGATGTAACCGCTGTCAAACTGCGTCAGATCACCCGAAACAGACAGATGATACATTGCACCATCCGGTTCGGTATAAGACCTGTGCAGCGTTCCGAAAACAAGGCTTCCGTCATGATCGACCACGCCATCATTAATACGGTTGCTCGTCACACCGGGCTCTGGATCGAGCCGCTTTTCCAGGCTGCGCCCCTTACGATCCAATATGTAAAGCCCGTCTTCGAGGCCGACAACCAAACGGTTCGGGTCATTCGTCAGCACCGCAAACCCAATACATTGTGGCAAGGCAATCCGATCGAGGACCGTGCCATCGGCATTGAAGGTCCAAAGGGCCGGATTGGTGCTGTCAACACAGTGCAGGCACGCCAGTCGCGCATCCCAAACCGGCCCTTCGCCTGTTTCAAATCCGGCCTCGAAAAGAACGCGTGGCCTCATAGCCGGGGATCCAGCACAAACTTGATTCCATCCGCGGCGAATGAACGATCAAAGCCCTGATTCCACGCGGATAGCGGCAAAACATCGGTGATCAGGGGCGCGAGCATCATCGATCCCGATTGCAACCACCCCATTGCCCGACGCCACGAGCGCGGGGTCGAAGCGAAACCGGATGTGATTGACAACTCTTTCATGCAGATCGGATCGAGCGACAAATTCGAGTTGCGCCCGCTCAGCCCCATATTCATAAGATGCCCGCCCTTCACCAGGAAATTCAATGCATCGGCAAATGCGTGCCCCGAACCCGAGCATTCGATGCATTTGTCAAAACACGCCTCGCCCAAGTCATCTCCAACGGTGCTGATCTCGAACCCCAATGTTTTGGCCATTGCCAGCCTGACGGCATCATCCTGCGTCCCGCGCACGGTCACATTTCCGCCCGCAATCCGCGCCACCTGTGCTGCAAGCAAACCGATCGTCCCCGGGCCTGTCACCAGCACACGGTCGCCCGGTTCAACATAGCTGACCTCGCCAAACAGCGAATTCGCAACACATGCGACCGGCTCCGCAAGACTCGCTTCCGCATCGCTCAGATGGTCGGAAACCACATGCAGGTTGCGCGCCGGAATCTCGACAAACCGCGCCATTGCACCATTCACATGCGAGCCGATGGATTTGCGGCTGCCACACATATTCGGGCGCCCTTCGCGGCAATAGCGACACTGCCCACAGGTCGAAAAGAATGTTTCACACACCACACGCCGCCCGGACAGGGCCGCATCCACACCTGCGCCCAGTTCGCTGACGCGGCCGCAGACTTCGTGGCCAAGAATGACGGGCGGGTTTGAAGCATATTCGTTGCGGTAGATGTGCAGATCGGTGCCGCAAATCCCCGCAGCGGCGACCTCCAATACAACATGACCCGGACGCGCCGAAGGCAAAGGATGCTCCACCAATCCCACGTCATTCGTATCGGCGCTGCGTTTGGTAACGCCCTGCATGGTGTTGGTATTCATTCGCGATCCTGATTTTTTGATGTGGGCGCGGTCATGCCCAACGCCACAAATATTGTTTGAATGACGGTAGCGGTCACTGTGATCGACCGGAAGTTGTTGAGATTGCTTTCACGCACAAGGATCGTGATATCCGCCAAATCGCCCAGCGGGTTGTCTTCACGATCCGTGATCATGATCACCTTGCTTGACCGCTTTGCAGCTTCCTTGGCGACCTTGATGGAATGTTCGGCATATGGCGCGAAAGAAATCACCACCAGCGCATCTTTGGGGCCAAGCGGCGTTGCGTGGGTTTCAAGCATCCCGCCCGCGCCATCCAGAAGCAATGCATCTTCGCCCAGCCGGATCAGGCCGTAATAAAGATACGCAGCCAGCGGAAAAGACCGTTTCTGCCCGACAACGCCAACAAGCCGCGCCTTACGCATAACGGCGACCGCCTGCGCGACCGAGGCAAGGTCCAGAGAGGTTGTCAGAGCTTCGATTGCCTTGGTATTTGCCAGGACAAACGCGTTCAGAACATGGCTGATGTCACCTTCTTCGCCATGCAGTGCCGAACCCATCCTGAGGGCGCGATCGCGGTAACTTTCACTATCATCCAGCAATGTGCGGCGAAGCATTTTTTGCATTGGCGCAAAGCCGTCGAAACCAAGGCTTTTGGCAAACCGCACCAAGGCAGATGGCGACGCGTTCAGGGTTTCGGCCATTTCAGTGATGGACAGAATTGCCAATTCATGAGGGCGCTCTATCATGGCATCGGCGATGGCGCGCAAACGCTTCGGCATCGCGGCCCGCGACATTCGCAGACTATTGACGAAGTCATCCAGCGTGTCGGGAACGGGGGTGTTTTGCATAAATCCATCATTCATTCAGAAAGGTGCAACGCCGCCAGACCGTAGCGCGGAAGTTCACCCGACATCGCGAAGGTCTCCCGTATAATTCCAAATGTCAACACACAATTGTGGCTTTTTTGAAAACTTTGTTCCATTTTTACAGGAATATGCGCGCGCAACGCATCATCGTCTTGTCCCGCATGGCTGTTTTGACGTGTCTCAATTCAAAACCGAAACATGGTCAGGTCGGCACCGCTTGCGAAAACCCGCATCGGCGGCCTCATGCGCAAAAATCTTCGCGCGCCGGGGCTTGGCGCGCGGAATGCGTTTTGCATGGATGAACCGCAGATATCGCATCGATTCAGGGGCACATTTTTCTGGCTTTGTTGCGCACAGACCCGCTCGCCCAGCTTGCAGGCACCTTGTGCCCATCAGGTCAGGCGGGCGGGGCCAGTTTTGCAAGGATATCCAGCATGGCCGGGGCAACATCTGTGTGATGATGCTGAATTTTCCAGCCGCCATCCGCGCGGCGATAGACATTGGTCACGCGCTGGTTGATGGCGGCTGTATGCCCGGCAAGCGTTATGCTGCCGGCCTCAATCCCGGTCTCCACCGCCATATCGCCGGCCATGTCTATATGCTGGTCGGTAAGGGCAATTTCCCCACCTTCGGCGATTGCGGCGACCTTGGCGAACGAGCCCAGCACGGTTTCGCTGCCCATATCGCGCCCGCCAATCGGGTGTTGCGCCGTGGCATCGGGGCTATGGGCCCAGATCGCGCGCATCGGGTTGGCATCGCCATGCGCCATGCTGTTCAGCGCATCATAGAACCGGCTGGAAGCCTGGCGGATTTCGTCTTTGCTTGTCATGTGATTGCTCCATCTTACGGGAAAAGGCTCAAACCGTCCTCCCTTTCCCGGGGGAAATGGCCTGCAGGGCGGGGCAGGCAGATGGCGGCCGGGTTCAACGCGCGGCGGCAGCCCTGGCCGCGTCGCCACCCGATTTGACCGAAGCGAAAAAATCGGCCCGCGGGTTGGTTCTTGGATATGGCAAGTCGGGAATCTCGACCCCCAGAAAATCGCAAAGCGGCGCCCAGCCATCGGTTGCGCGGCACACCAGACCGCGGCCCGCCTTGACATGCGCCATCGCGGCTTTTTCGTTCGCGCGATAGGCGGCAAGAATGCCGTCACGATCTGTTCGCCCGCCCAGAGCCTTGCCAATGATGACCTTTTCGATCAGCTCGAACCATTGCACAAGGTGGCCGGGCCAGGCGCTTTTATCCAGAATCAGCGGCAGAATGGTTTGGGAAAAACTGGCATACCAATCATCGGCGTCGCGATGCGACAGGATGATCCGGGCATCGGGGGTGGCGGCCAGCACCTCTTGCCAATAGGCCGCAACCGGAAAATCGACCGCCGATCCGAAACCGGCGAAAACCGCATCATAATCGGGCTTGCCGGTTGCCACGCCGCCCCAAAGGCCAATCTGCCTTGGATCGTCAATAACTTCCGACATGTGGTGGCTGGGGCCGAAGCCAAGCGTTTCAAGTGCCAGTTTCAGCGAATATGTCCCCGTCCGGCCAAAACCTGCACCAATAATTTTGAGTGCCATTTGAGTATCTCACCTTATGAAAGTTGTGGATGATGTTTGCTGTGATTGTTGCTAGTATCCATTTTCATGCCGGCAATCCCTTAAAAACACCAACGAAACGATTTCATACGTCATGAACGAAATTAATTTAGCCAGGATCGACCTTAACCTGCTGGTGGTATTCGAAGTGCTTATGGAGCTTCGCAACGTCACGGCGGCGGCTGACAAGCTTGGCAAAACCCAATCTGCCGTCAGCCACGCCTTGGGCCGATTGCGCGAGCAGCTTGGCGACCCTATCTTGGTCAGGGTTGGCGGACAGATGCAGCCAAGCCCGTTTGCCGCGCAGCTTGCCGAAGATATCGAGCCGTTGTTACGCGGCGTTCGCCGTGTGCTTGCACCGCCCAAACTGTTCGACCCCGCAACCAGCGACCGGGTCTTTCGTATTGCGGCCCCAACGCTGACCCGGCTGATCGCGCAGGTATCCTCGCGCGTTGCCCGTGAAGCGCCCAATGCAAGAATTGAATGGTTGCCCGCACATCACGAAGCCTATTCGGCGCTTAGCGAAGGGCTGATCGACATCGCACATCTGGGGGGCGAGCCCCGGTTGCCAGACGGTCTGCAAGAACAGGTGATGGAGCCGTTCTCCTGGGTCTCCTTTGTGCGCAAGGGGCATCCGGGCTTGCGCAACTGGGGGCTGGAGGCCTGGCACCGCTACCCGCATCTTATGGTGAATGTCACACGCGCGCTCAGAAACCCGTTCTCGCAAACCTTTGGCGGCAGCACAGATCGGCGGCGAATAACCACAATGGTCGCAGATTCATCTGCCGTCGCCTCTATCCTTGCGCAATCAGACTTTATTGCAACATTTCCGGCGCTGCTTCTGGCCTGGGATATGGAGGCCCACGGGCTGTGCGCGCTAAAGCCACCCGTTGCGCTGGATCAGGTCAAGGTCCGCTTTTTCTGGAGTTCCAGACTGGCACAGGATGCAGGCAGCATCTGGATCCGTTCTATCGTGATCGAAACCTACCGCGCGCTGCAATTTGAGGCCGAAGCAAAGCTTTCGGGGGTGGTCGGCACGGCTTTTGGCCAAATATAAAGGCGCACCAATGCCAAACGCACCCATTGTTGGCCCATGAGCAGTATGTGTTCACCTTGCCCGCAAGGCGGTTGGGCCTGCCAAACACGCGGCCCTGTTTCATGCCCCGGATAGCGGCACCGCGTCAGATCCGGCTCCAGTCGACAGGGTCGACGAATAGGCCAAACCCTGAAGAACCGGGTTTGAGGCCAGTTTCCAACCCTCGGGTGAAAGCATGATGCGCCGCCGGATGGCCCTGTCCCCACCGGCAAAAATCAAAAGACCGAGGGCAAGGTAGAGCGCGCCGAACACAAGCCATGCGCCCGTTTGCACCCCGATAAGCCTTTGGCCCAACATGACGATCAAGCCGCCAAACCCGCCCATCACGACAAGCCGGGCCAGCAGGAATGTCAGTGCCGCGGAAAGGCGCTTGCCCAGCCGTCGTTTTTTTTGGCCACCAAGGAAAAGCATATGGGCGCCAATCGTGCAGGGCTCGACAAAACCCAGCAAGCCAAGGCCAAAGGCAAGCAAAAGTGCTTGTGCGGTAATGTCCATAAGCCCTTTTTACCCGGTTTTAGGGCCAGGCTGCGCCTTTTGCCTGCCAAATGCCAAGCCTATTGGTCAGGCACGGCTTCGTCCAATCACAGAATGTTTGACAGGGAAGCTGTGGCTGAATCCTGTGACGCACGGCCAGGATGCGCGCCCGCCCGGGGCCGCCGGGTCTAGCGATAGTAAAGCGACTGTCCGTTATGGAAAACCTGCACCTTTTCAGGCGCAGCGGCCATGCGCACGGCCGTGCCGCGCAGATCGGCATGAATGCCCGGCAGCTTGCCGATGACCGCGTCGTTATTGCCGACCTTGTCAAAATAAAGCAGCGTGACCTCGCCCAGCGCCTCGGTGAAATTCACCTTGCCTTCAAAGGCATAATCCGTGCCATCGGTGCTGACCATATCTTCGGGGCGGATGCCGACATTGACCTTCAGCCCCATATCGGAGGCCTGCGAGGGCGCGGCTGAAACCACCTTGCCGCCCGCTTCAAGCGCCACGGTGGTATGCGCCCCCGTGCCGGTAATTTCGCCCGCCAGCAGGTTCATTGCCGGCGAGCCGATGAACTGTGCCACAAATTCGTTTTCCGGGCGCTCGTAAAGCTCCAGCGGTGTGCCGACCTGTGCAATGCCCTTGTTGGCCAGCACAACAATGCGGGTTGCGAGCGTCATCGCTTCGACCTGGTCGTGGGTGACATAAATCATGGTGGATTCGGGCATGGATTCCTTGAGCTGCGCAATCTCGATGCGTGTGGCCACGCGTAAAGCGGCATCGAGGTTCGACAGCGGCTCATCGAACAAATACACCTTCGGGTCGCGCACAATCGAGCGGCCAATGGCCACGCGCTGTCGCTGGCCGCCCGACAGGGCTTTTGGCAAACGGTCCAAATAGTCCTCAAGCTGCAAAATCTTGGCGGCATTGGCGATGGCGGCATCAATTTCCGCCTTGGGCTTTTTGGCCAGCTTCATCGCAAAGGCCATATTGTCGCGCACGGTCATATGCGGATAAAGCGCATAAGACTGGAACACCATTGCTATGCCGCGCTGCGCGGGGGGCACGTCATTCACCACCTGCCCGCCGATCTGCAACTCACCGCCGGTGATTTTCTCAAGCCCGGCGATCATGCGCAAAAGCGTAGATTTGCCACAACCCGAAGGGCCGACAAACACGACCAGCTCGCCGGTCTTGATATCAAGGTTGATGTCCCTCAGCACATCGACCGAGCCGCCATAGGTTTTGGCGATATTCGTCAGTTTGAGATCAGCCATTTCCGTGTCCCTCTCGTTGAACTAAGCGCGCGTGGCCTGGGCGATAAACGCCTGCCACGGGCCCAAAGAAAGCGTATCGCCTGCCGGGGCGTCAGCGCCGCCCAAAGCATTGCCGATTGACTGCCATGCGCCCGGTGGCATGGGCAAATCGGCGGCATCGGCGCCCATGTTGAAGGCGCAGAAAATCGTCTCGGCCGCATCGCTGCGCGTAAAATAGATGATGTCACCCGCCGCTTTCACACCGTCATGCGCGCCCTTGGCAAGCGCCGGGTGCGCGTGGCGCAGCGCAATCGCGCGGCGGTAATGATGCAGCAGCGCGCTCGGGTCTTCTTCCTGTCGGGCGACATTCAGATGTATATGCTCGGCACTGGTTGGCAGCCAGGTTTTGCTGGCGTTGCTGAACCCGGCATGGGTGTTGGATATTTCCCAAACCATCGGGGTGCGGCAGCCATCGCGGCCCTTGAATTCGGGCCAGAATTCTATTCCATAAGGGTCTTGCAGGTCTTCAAAGGCGACATCGGCCTCGCGCAAGCCAAGCTCTTCGCCCTGGTAGATGCAGGCCGAACCGCGCAGGCACATCAGCAAGGTGGTCATCATGCGCAGGCCTTCGGCGGGCATGTCCCAGCGGGTGGCGTGGCGCATCACATCGTGATTGGAAAAAGCCCAGCAGGCCCAGCCATCGGGGGCGTGTTCGTCAATCCGGGCCATCACATCGGCCATCTCGGCGGCCGTGGGGCGGGTGTTCGACAGAAACTCGAACGCATAACACATCTGCATCAGGTCATCGCCGGCGGTGTATTCACCGAGGATTTGCAGGCCGCGCTGCGCATCGCCCACCTCACCCACGGCGGCGGCGCCAAATGGCTCCATCACCGCGCGCAGCTTGCGCAAAAAGTCGAGGTTTTCCGGCTGGTTCTTGTCATACAAATGCAACTGGTGGTTATAGGGGTTCACCGAAGGCGCAATCGTGCCGTTGCGCAATTCACGCGGCAAAGGCGGGTTGTTGCGCAACTGCTTGTCATGCACGTAAAAGTTGATCGTATCGAGCCGGAAGCCATCGACCCCGCGTTTGAGCCAGAAGCGCGCAACATCAAGCAGCGCCTCTTGCACCTGTGGCTCGTGAAAATTCAGATCGGGCTGTGCGGCAAGGAAGTTGTGCAGGTAATACTGCTCGCGCTCGCCGTTCCACTGCCAGGCAGAGCCACCAAAAATTGAAAGCCAGTTGTTCGGCGGCGTCCCGTCATCCTTCGGGTCGGCCCAGACATACCAGTTGGCCTTGTCGGCCTCACGGCTTTTGCGGCTATTCTTGAACCAGTCGTGCTGGTCGGATGTATGCGACAAGACCAGATCGATCATGATCTTCAGCCCATGCTTATGCGCCGTGGTTATAACCGCGTCGAAATCCGCCAAGGTGCCGAACATCGGGTCGACATCGCAATAATCCGACACATCATAGCCGAAATCCTTCATCGGCGATGTGAAGAAAGGCGAAATCCAGATCGCATCCACCCCGAGCGAGGCGATATAGGGAATGCGCTGCACAATGCCCGCAAGGTCGCCAATGCCATCGGCATTGCTGTCTTGAAAACTGCGCGGATAGATCTGGTAGAGAACCGCACCGCGCCACCAATCCTTGTCTTTTTCAAGGAAGGCATCGCCCGACAGGTGTTCCATTTTCGACATGTAGCGTGTTCTTTCTTATTTGACCGAGCCGGCCAACAGGCCGCGCACGAGGTATTTCTGCATGGTGAAAAACACCAAAAGCGGCACGGCGATTGACACAAAGGCCGAGGTGGCAAGAATCTCCCAATCGCCGCCGCGCGTGCCCAGCAACTCGACGATTTGCTTGGTCATCACCGTGGTGTTGCCCGAACTGTCGATCAGGAACACCAGCGCGACCAGCAGGTCATTCCATGTCCACAGGAACTGGAAAATCGCGAACGAGGCGAGTGCCGGGAAAGACAGCGGCAGGATGATCTTGGTGAAAATCTGAAACTCGGTTGCGCCATCAACGCGCGCATTCTCGATGATGTCGCGCGGCAGGCCAACCATGTAGTTGCGCAGCAGGTAAATCGCCAGCGGCAGGCCAAAGCCGGTATGGGCAAGCCATGCGCCGATATAGCCCTTACCGGCCAGCTTTTCACCCTCGCTCAGCCCGAACAAATCGCCAAGCCAGTTGACCGAGGTGAGCTTGCTGTCAGCATCAACCGTGCCCATGACCGAGGTGAGAAGCTCCATCGCGCCAACATGCAGCGACAGCAGCGGGATCAGCGCCAGTTGCAGCGGCACCACCAGCAGGCCAACGACAGCAGCCACAAGCAGCGCACGGCCGGGAAACTCCATCCATGCCAGCGCATAGGCGGCAAAGGCGGCAATCAATATCGGAATGATGGTTGAAGGGATCACAACCGTCAGCGTGTTGAAAAACGCTTTCGCCATGCCTTCGGCGTTCTTTTCGTCGAACAAAACCTGCTCGTAATTGTCCAGGGTAAATTCGGGCGGAATGGTTGCGTTCACGAACAATCGCTGCGCGCGGCCCGAAATCTGGCCATCATCGCCCCGCCAGATATAGGTGCCATCGGCATTCAGCGTTAATGTTTCGCCATCGCCCATATCGGCCACGTCGCCCGGACCATAGGCGCTTAAATCGCGCGAAGATGTGCCCCAGCTGTCTATTTCCACCTCGGCCAGATCGTCGCCGAAAATGCTGCCGGTTACCACAAAGACACCCGGCTCAACCTCGGTTCGGTTGGTATCGGGGTCGGCCACGCGCAGTTGCACGGTTTGCTCGGCAGGAAACATTGCCGACCACCAGCCCGATGCGGTGATCTGCTCGCTTGTGCGAAAAGACGACACGAACAGCCCCAGCGTGGGGAACAGCCACAGCAGCGTCAGCAACAGAACCGAGATATTGAGCGCCCAGACGACGGCGGGCTTGGTGCCGGCAATGCTCTCCATCAGCGCATCTCCTTGCGGACTGTATAGACATTCCAAACCAGAATCGGCGTGACCAGCAGCATGATGATCATCGCCGCCGCCGAACCCATGCCCCAATCATTCGCGCGGAACAGTTTGTCATACATGTAATTGGCCAGAACCTGCGTTTCCCATTGCCCGTTGGTCATGGCGAACACGATGTCGAACACCTTGAGCGTGGCAATGGTGATCGTCGTCCAGACAACCACGATTGTGCCCATGATTTGCGGAATTTTGATTTTGAAGAATATCTGGAACGGGTTGGCCCCGTCGACAATCGCCGCCTCGATGGTTTCTTCGGGAATGCCGCGCAAGGCGGCCGATAGGATGACCATTGCAAAGCCGGTCTGAATCCAGATCAGCACGGCCATCAGGAAAAACGAGTTCCAGAACGGGATGGTCAGCCATTGCTGCGGCTCTGCCCCGCCGAATTGCAGGTAAAGATGGTTGAGAATGCCGATCTGCGCCACGTCTTCGGGGCGGGCCTCGTAGATCAGTTTGAAAATCACCGCGGCACCGACGAAGGAAATCGCCATCGGCATGAAGACGATGGATTTGGCGATATTGCCCCAGCGCAAACGGTCGGTCAGCTGTGCGGCCAGAAGGCCAAAGCCGGTGGCCGCAGCGGGCACGACAATCAGCCACAGGATGTTGTTGAACATGGCCTCGCCGAATTTTGGCTCGGCAAACATTTTGGTATAGTTGCTGAACCCCACAAAAGCGCGCTCGTTGCCGGCAAGCCGTTCCTGAAAGCTGAGGATGAGCGTGGCCACCACCGGATAGGCCAGATACAGGCCAAGCGCCAGAATCGCCGGGCCAAGAAATATCCACGGGCGGATCATATTGGCGCGGTTGATGTTGCGGCCGGCATTCGGGCCGCGGGCGGGGTATAGAACCTTGTCCAAAAACAGGTTCGCGCCGTAAAAATAGCCGACACAGCCCGTTACAGCGACCGCGATCGTTATCAGACCTAACAGTGCCGGATGCATGATCTGCCCCCCCCAGGTTATTGAAAATGACTAAAAGTCAGCTGTGGCGGCCCCAAGGCAAGGGCGCCGCCACATTCGGTATGGCGCTTAGTTCAGCGCATCCCAGCTTGCCTGGATCTGGTCGGCCACAGCCTGGGCCGATGCACCGCCGACAAAATCGACCATGCCTGTCCAGAAGGTGCCCGCGCCAATGGCGGCTGGCATCAGGTCGGACGCATCAAAACGGAACGTGGTTGCGTTTTGCAAAATCTCGCCCTGACCGCGCAGCGTATCATCCATATAGGTGGCAAGGTTCACGCCCTGATGCGGTGTCAGAAAGCCCGTCTGCGCCATCATGATTTCATGCGCGATCGGAGTCTGCAAGAAGCGCATGAATTCAAGCGTGGCCTCATTGGCATCGGTTACAGCCAGCAAGGTGCCACCCCCCAGAACCGGGTTGCCAAGGTCTTTACCGGCAAAGGACGGGAAGTAGAAGAAATCTGCATCGGTGCCAAGTTCAGTGCCTTCGGGAAAGAAGGCCGGGGCGAAAGACGCCTGACGGTGCATATAGCACTGCGGCGGCGAGGCAAACAGACCAGCCGGGCTGTCGCGGAAGTCGGTTGTGCCAACCGCGCCGGAACCGCCTGCAACCATTGCATCATTCTTGGCGAACATCCCGAAGGTTTCGATGGCTTCCACAACGCGCGGGTCATTGAACGGAATTTCATTGGAAACCCACATGTCATAAACCTCGGGGGTCTGGGTGCGCAGCATGATGTCTTCAACCCAGTCGGTTGCAACCCAGCCGGTTGCGGCACCCGACCCCAGACCAATGCACCACGGCGTGTCGCCATCTGCGATGATCTGCTCGGACAGGGCGATCAGTTCTTCCATTGTCTGCGGCACGTCATAGCCGGCATCTTCAAAATTCTCCGGCACATACCAGACCAGCGATTTGACGTTCACATTGAAGAAAAAGCCATAGAACTGGTCATTGCCCGACGCATCGGCATAGGTGCCAAGGTCAACCCAGGAAGGGCCAGCGGCATAGTTTTCGGCAACCCAGGCCGCGGTTTCAGCACCAAGCGGTGTCAGCAAGCCCTGCTCGGCAAGGTTTGCGGCAAGGCCGGGCTGCGGGAATACGGCAATGTTGGGTGGCGAGCCGGCCTCGGCATCGATCACGATCTGCTGCTCGAAGCTGTCTGACCCGGTATAGGTGACATCGGCGCCGGTCGCCTGTTCGAAATAGGCCAGCATACTGGTGAAAATTTCGGCTTCGGGGCTGAGCCAGGGGCCGAAAACGGTGACCGACTGGCCGCTCAGATCGGGGGCGTCGGCCATATAGGCATCATAGCTGTCCCAGCTGAAATCTCCTTCACCCGGCGTGAAGACCAGGCTGTCTTGTGCCTGGGCCATTCCGGCGGTCAGGGCCAGTGCGGCCGCGCCAATATATAGTGTTGTCTTCATGAATCTTCCTCCCAAATGCGCATTGCTGCGCGCCCTTGAACTGCGCGTTTTCGCGCGATGGACTCGACCGCCGCGAAATGGGAATCATCTCCCAAAGCGCTTTGGCAATGCTTTAACCTTGCGCAAGTGCGGCTTTCTGTCAACGAAACTTTCATGAACGCGCATCTTTTCGTTTGTTTTGTGCAGGTGCAGCAATTTCCGATGGCGCAATTATCTTTGACGCTTCAGAAAACTGGCGCTAAAGTTCATTGAATTTTTGAAAGCGCTTTGAGGCCGCAGCCACCCATGAACCTAAAGAAACTCGCGCAGAATCTGGGGCTTAGCCAAACCACCGTCAGCCGCGCCTTGAACGGCTATCCGGAGGTAAGCGAGACAACGCGCAACCGGATTTTGGCCGCAGCCCGCCAGCACAACTATGCCCCGAACACCCGTGCCAAGGGGCTGGCCACCGGGCGCGCCCATGCGATTGGCCATGTCATTCCGGTTGCCACGCGGCATGAAATGGTCAACCCGGTCTTTGGAGATTTCATAGCCGGCGCAAGCGAGACCTATTCGCGCAACGGCTATGATATGCTGCTGTCGGTCGTTGAAAACGGCAATGAGCCCGAGGCCTATCGCAACCTGCGCGCCCGTGGTGTTGTGGATGGTGTTGTCGTGCATGGCCCGCGCATGAACGATGAGCGTATAGCCCTGCTCGACTCGCTCGGCCTGCCTTTTGCCGTGCATGGCCGTGCCACCGGGCATTCCGGCCCCTATGCCTGGCTGGATGTGAATAACCGCTCGGCCTTCAAGCGGGCAACGGGGTTTTTGCTCGACCTTGGCCACAGGCGCATCGGCTTGATCAACGGGCTTGAACATATGGATTTTGCGCATCGCCGCCGCACAGGCTATACAGATGCGCTGCAGGAACGCGGCATCGCGATTGATCCGGCCATAATGCGCGCCAATGAAATGACCGAGGCGCATGGCTACCACTCGGTTCTGGAAATGCTCGACCTGCCGCATCCGCCCAGCGCAATCCTGTGTTCATCGATGATCTGCGCGCTGGGTGTGCGCCGCGCCATCGAAGACCGGGGGCTGGTGATGGGGCGCGATGTATCGGTGATCACGCATGACGATGTATTGTCCTATTTGCAAAACGGCGGCCCGATCCCGATCTTTACGGCGACACGCTCATCGGTGCGCGATGCCGGCCGCCGTCTGGCGCAAATGCTGATCGACCAAATCGCAAACCCTGATGGCGCGCCAGAAACGATTTTGCTGGAAGCCGAGTTGACCGTGGGCAAATCCACCGGCCCTGCCCCGGCCTGATTTCGCAATTCCGCCCAGGCTGCATTCGGCAGGTTTACGCCCAAATTTCTTGTGGCGCGATAGAAACCGGACAAAGCGGCCAGCACGGTATAGAATTTCCTCAGATATCTTGGGAATGCGCCCCGCGACTGGGCTTTGGTGACTGCGCTCAACTGCGCAACCCCATCAGGCCGCAAGGGACTGTGCCAGCCGTTTCCTGATGGTTCACAGATTTTCCCAAAAGTCCTCAGCCCTCCAAAGTTCACCTCATACAGAACGCAAGGATAGCAAATGAAGAACAGAAAATTGAATTCGACAACGGCAATGATTGTTACTTTGTCGTTTTTGCAACCGCTGCCCGGTTTGGCGCAATCCTCTTCTGTGCTGCAATGCCTGCAAAACTTCAGCGGCGATGCCAGCGCAGCCGAAAGCGCCTGCCTCGACACGCTTGTAAGGTCCGGCGTTGCCTGCGATCCGGGCCTGTCTGGCGCTGGGGGCAATGCCGGGCCGGGCAACGGCGATGAGCCGCTGGAAAGCGTGGCCGCGCGGATTTTGCGCACCGCCAATGCCCAGGCATGTGCCGCTGAAGACGCCGCCGCAGCAGCACAGGCGCAAGCCGAAGCGGAAGCAGCACAGGCGCAAGCCGAAGCGGAAGCTGCTGCTGCGGCCGAGGCGGAAGCTGCTGCGGCGGCTGAGGCTGAAGCCGCAGCACAAGCACAAGCTGCTGCGGCGGCTGAGGCTGAGGCGGCGGCGCAAGCACAAGCTGCTGCCGAGGCTGAGGCGGCGGCGGAACAGGAAGCCTTGGCTGCAGAAGAGGCCGCTGCCGAGGCTGAAGCCGCCGCGCAAGCACAAGCTGCTGCTGAGGCTGAAGCGGAAGCAAGCGCACAAGCTCAGGCTGCCGCTGAAGCGGAAGCTGCTGCGGCCGAGGTGGAAGCAGCACAGGCGCAAGCCGAAGCCGAGGCGGAAGCTCTGGCCGCTGAAGACGCCGAAGCCGAGGCCGAGGCTGCGACAGCCGAATCCGTTGCCGCCGCCATTGCTGAAACCGCGGCGGCTGATGCCGCTGCCGCTGCGGCGCGTGCCCAGGCCGAAGCCGAGGCCGAGGCGGCCGCGCGTGCAGCAGCCGAAGCGAAGGACTGCACGGTTGAACTGGTTGATGCAACGGGCGCCACACTCTGTGCTGACGAGATGAGTCAGGCCGAAATTGCCGCCATAACCGCCGATGCGGCAGCCGATGAAAATGTCGTGGTGACGACCGAAACCATTGCCGAAGACTCTGCCCGCACCAGCAGCGAGGAGTTTGCCGAGGCCGAAGCAGGACGTAGCGGGATAAGCGACCTTGAACGTGCCGGCCTTTTCGCACTTGGCGCGCTCGCGATTGGCGCCATCCTGTCCAACGGTCAGCGTGTTACGGCACGAACCGATGACCGCGTGGTGCTGCAAGACCAATACGGCAATTTCAGCGTGCTGAAAAACGAGGACGTGCTGGTGCAGACGCCCGGCTCCAACATTCGCACGGAAACCTTCAACGATGGGTCCATGCGCACATTTGTTACCCGCGAAGATGGCAGCCAGATCGTGACGATCATCAATGCGCAAGGCCGCGTCTTGCGCCGCTCAAAGATCGATATTGACGGGAACGAAGTGCTGTTGATCGACGACACCCGCTATTTTGAACCGGTCGAAATCGAAGCTCTGCCCGAGCCATCGGCTGTTGATCTGGCCTATCTGAACGCCACCGATACCGCCGGTCTGCGCGCCGCGTTGCGCGCCGCCGAACAGCGCGATATTGGCCGCACGTTCAGCCTGAGCCAGGTGCGCCAGTATCGCGAGCTGCGCAATCTGGCCCCCGAGATCAACCTTGATCGCATCACCTTTGCGACAGGCTCTGCCGCCATTGCGGCTTCCGAGGCTGGGCGGTTGCGCGAAATCGGGCTGCTGATGCTGGAATTGATCGATGAAAACCCGAATGAGTTGTTTCTGATCGAGGGCTATACCGACGCGGTTGGCGATGAAAGCTACAACCTGCTTCTGTCAGACCGCCGTGCAGAAACCGTGGCGCTGGCGCTGACCGAGTATTTCGGGGTTTGGCCGGAAAACATGGTCGTTCAGGGCTATGGCGAACGGTTCTTGCTGATCCCGACGTTGAAGGCCGAACGGCTGAACCGCCGCGTGGCCGTGCGCCGCATCACCAATCTGGTGAACTAGGCCAAGGGTTTCTGTGCCGCTTGTCGGTGCTGAAACGCCCGCCCCCCTAGCCGTATGCCCGCGCTGCCAGCAATGTTGCCAGCGCGGGCATCGGCAATTCCGCCTCCAGCAGTGCCACGCGTTCGGGGGTGAAATAGCCCGGTATATCGAGCATATTGACCGTTGCCACCAGCTGCCCTGCACCAAGCACCGGCAGGTTGATGATCGCCCCGCATCCCAGCCCGGCGATCGTGTCATAATCCGGAAACAGGTTGCGCACAGACGAAAGATCGTTGGATACAAAGCTTTCATGGCGGCCATGCACAACCTCAAACCAGGCGTTCATTTCAACCGGCTTGGTGCCCAGCAGCGGATAGGTCACCTCGTCATTCGAATAGGCGCGCCCGGCCAGCATCTTGTCCATATCGACCGTCATGACCGTGTAAAGCCTGACCGGCACGAGCGACTGCGCAAAGGCGTGCAGGGCTTCATGCGCCGCAAGGCTGGTTTTGGCTTGGGCAATCGCTGTTGCAAAATCATGCCGCGCCCGGCTCAGGTCAGTCATTTCGGTCTCCGTTATTCTGGGTCTCGCCCAGGCTGGCCGCATAAAGCTGGCGGCTGTATTCGTGCGTGAACGCTCCGGTTTTCAACACATTCGCGGGCGCAATTTCCACAATGCGGCCATGCTGCATTACGGCCATGCGGTCGCATAAAAACCCGACCACCGGCAGGTTATGGGTGACCATCAGGTAAGACAGGCCATGATCGGCGCGCAGCCGCACCAGAAGGTTCAGGATTTCGGCCTGCACCGAGACATCAAGCGCGCTGGTCGGCTCGTCCAGCAGCATGACCCGGGGGCGCAGGATAAGCGCGCGCGCAATGGCAACCCGCTGGCGCTGCCCGCCCGACATCTGATGCGGAAAGCGGAAGCGATAGCGGCGGTCGAGCCCGACCTCGTCCAAAGCAGCGTTGATGCGCTTGTCCTGGTCGCCCAGCCGGTGAATGGCCAGCGCCTCACCCAGAACCGCATCGACCGTTTTGCGCGGATGCAGGCTGGCATAGGGATCCTGGAACACCATCTGGCAGACGGGGGCAAGCGCACGGTCCGGGCCGTGGCCGCGCGGCGCATCCAATACCGAAATTTCGCCCTGCCATTCGGTTGCCAGCCCGCAAATGGCGCGCAGAATGGTCGATTTGCCCGAACCGCTTTCGCCCACAAGCGCAAAACTTTCGCCCAACGCCACATCAAAGCTGGCATCATGCACAACGGCCTTGCGGTCATAGGCGATGGTAACATTCCTCAGCGAAATCGCGGTCATGTGCCCCCCCATGTGCTGCGGTCCAGAACAGGCAATTCGCGGCGGTCTTCATCCATTTTCGGCACGGCGGCCAACAGCCCGCGCGTATAGGGGTGGCTGGCTTTGTGCAAATCGCGCGCCGCACAGCTTTCCACCACCTCGCCGCCATTCATCACCAAAATCCGGTCGCAGTAACGCGCGACAAGCTGCAAATCATGGCTGATCAGGATCAGCCCCATACCGTTGTCGCGCACCAGCACATCGATCAGGTCCAGCACCTGTGCCTGCACCGACACATCGAGCGCGCTGGTCGGCTCATCAGCAATCAGCAGGCTTGGGCGCAAGATCAGCATCATGGCGATCATCACGCGCTGACCCATGCCGCCGGAAAGCTGGTGGGGATACATGCGCACCACGCGGCTGGCATCGTGAATGCGCACAGCCTCCAGCATCTCGATCACCCGCGCCATAGCGGCGCGTCTGGAAATGCGGCTATGGGCGCGCAAGGCTTCGGTCAACTGGCGGCCAACGCGCATGACGGGGTTGAGCGAAAACTTCGGGTCCTGCATGATCATCGACATGCGCGCCCCGCGCATAGCGCGCATCTGGCGCGGGGTTTGGGCCATCAGGTCCACCCCCTCAAACTCCATTTTGCGCGCGGTGGCCATGCCGGGGCGCGGGGTCAGGCGCAGCAGCGCGCGCCCGGTCATCGACTTGCCCGAGCCGCTTTCGCCCACAATGCCCAGGCGTTCGCGCCCCAGTGTAAAGCTCAGGTCTTTCACCACATCGACCGGCCCTTGCGGCGTGGGGAAGGTCACGCGCAGCCCATCGACCGTCAACAAGGGCGCGGTCATGAATTGCCGCCTTTCTTCGGGTCCAGCGCATCGCGCAGCCCGTCGCCCAGAAAGCAGAAGCCAAGCGAGACGATGATGATGGCAAAGCCCGGCATGGTTGCCACCCACCATTGATCGAGGATGAAGGCACGGCCCCGCGCGATCATCGCGCCCCATTCGGCCAAAGGCGGCTGCGCGCCAAGGCCAAGAAAGCCAAGCCCGGCGGCGGTCAGGATAATTCCCGCCATATCCAGCGTGACGCGGATGATCATCGACGATGTGCAAAGCGGCAGCAAATGCCGGAAGATGATACGCGGATGCGAGCCGCCCAGCAGGCGCGTGGCGGCAATGAATTCCGAATTGCGGAAAGTAAGCGTTTCGGCGCGGGCCACGCGCGCATAGGCGGGCCATGTGGTAATGGCAATGGCGATGATGGCGTTTTCAATGCCCGGCCCAAGCGCGGCCACAAAGGCCAGCGCCAGTATGAGCTTGGGCATCGACAGGAAAATATCGGTGACGCCCATCAGAAACCGGTCGATCCAGCCGCCGAAATAGCCCGACACCACGCCAATGATCAGCCCCAGCGGGGCCGAGATGATGGCGACCAAGGCCACAATCATCAGCGTGATGCGCGCGCCATATACAACGCGGGCAAAGATATCGCGGCCAAGCTCGTCGGTGCCCATAAGATGCGCAGCCGAGGGCGGCAGCAGACGCGCATCAAGGTTCTGCCCGATCGGGCTTTGCGGCGCGATATAGGGGGCGAAGGCGGCGGTCAGCACAAGCGCCAGAATGATGATCGCCCCCGCCAGCGCCAGCGGGTTGCCAAGCAGGTTGCGCGCCACCCGCCAGCTATTGCCCAGATTCGCCTGCATCCGCGAGCCGGGCGCATCGCTGTTCAGCCAGGTTGAAACCGACATCAGCGCCCCCTTGGGTCCAACACGCGGTAAAGCACGTCGGATGTTTTGTTGATGATGATAAAGACCGCGCCGATGACCAGGGTCGCGCCAAGCACCGCATTCATATCGGCATTGAACAGCGCCACGGTCAGGTAATTGCCGATGCCGGGCCAGGAGAACACCGTTTCGATCATGACCGAGCCTTCAAGCAGCCCGGCGAATGACAGGCCGATCACGGTAATCAACGGCACGCGAATGGGGCCAAAGGCATGAACCCAGATCACCCGCCATTCCGAAACACCCTTCACGCGCGCCGTGGTCACATATTCCTGCCCCAGCTGGTCGAGCATGAAGCTGCGGGTCATCCGCGCGATATAGGCCATCGAGAAAAAGCCAAGGATGGTGGCGGGCAGCAGCAAATGGTCGACTGCGTTGCGGAAAATATCCCACTCACCCGCCATCATGCTGTCAACCAGCAAAAGGCCGGTGACGGGGTCGACCACGCCGTCATAGAACACATCCACCCGGCCCGGCCCGGCGACCCAGCCAAGCCCCGCATAAAACACCGCCAGCCCGACCAGCCCCAGCCAGAAGGCGGGCACCGAATAGCCGAGAAGCGCGAAAATGCGGATGAGCTGATCGCTCCAGCGGCCCTGATTCACCGCCGCATAAACCCCCAGTGGCACGCCAAGCCCAACACCGATGATAATGCCAAGGCTGGCCATTTCCAGTGTTGCGGGGAAAACGCGCGCCAGATCATCGGCCACCGGGCGGTTGGTGGAAACCGAGCGTCCAAGATCGCCCGCCAGCACATCGCCAACATAAGAGATGAACTGCACAAACAGCGACCGGTCCAGCCCCATCGCGGCGCGGGCAGCTTCATATTGCGCCTGAGTCGCGCGGTCGCCCACAACCGCAAGCACCGGATCGATCGGAACGATTCGGCCAATGAAGAAGGTTATGGCCAGCAGCCCCAAAAAGGTCAGCGCGACGACAATAACAAAGCCTGTAAAGGCTTTGAGCGTCATCATAGCAGGGCTTTGCGCCCACGAGCTGGTTCCGATTGTCGCGGCCATTCACGCGCCTCGTTTCAAAATACCTGTAACGCTTATGACAATTTTGTTTGCGTGACGCAAAATATTTTGCTTACATCAAAAAAATTATTCTGACACAGCCACCAACAGGGCAAACCGCGTGACCGTATCCGACTCAAAACTGACCCGGGCAAAAACCCCGCAAATCGGCCCGCTGATGCGCAAGCGGCGCAAGGCGCGCGGCCAGACCTTGCAGGAGCTTTGCGCGCAGGCCGGACTTTCGGTTGGCTACCTTAGCCAGGTCGAGCGTGGCAATGCGGTGCCAACCCTTGGCACCCTGGCGCAGATCGCGGCGGCGCTTGATGTCGGGCTTGATTACTTCATCATCGAACACAAACCCGCCGATGCGCTGAGCCGTGCCAAAGACCGGCCGCATTTTTCAATTGCCGGCTCGTCGATTGTCTATGAATCCATCAGCTCCGATTATCCCGGCTCCGAACTCACCTCGTATATCTTGCACATCCCGCCCGGCTATGTTTCCGAAACCGTCAGCCACGAGGGCGAAGAGCTGCTTGTGGTGCTTGATGGCGAGATCATTCAATCGCTCGGCGGCGAAGACTTCACCATGCGCCCCGGCGATGCGCTGCATTACGCCGGCACCACCCCGCATTCATGGGTGAACCCCGGCAATACCACGGCGCGGCTGCTCTGGACTGGCACGCTGACCGTTCTGCGCAGCGGTGAAACCAGGCGCCTGCCCCGTGTCACCGCCTCACCCACGTCACCAAAATGATCCACCCCCAACACTGGAGAGAGCCATGAAACTACTACGGACTGCCCTGCTGACCACCGCGCTTGTTGCGCCGCTGGCAGCCCCGCCCGCCTGGGCGCAAACCCCGCCCGATATTCTGGTCGTTGCCCAAAACATCGACGATATCGTGGCAATCGACCCGGCTCAGGCTTACGAATTCACCTCGGGCGAGCTTGTCACCAATATCTATGACCGTCTTGTGCAATACGATGCCGAAGACCCGACCGTGCTGGCCGCCGGCCTGGCCGAAAGCTGGGAGATTGACGCCGAAGCCAAGACCATCACCTTCAATCTGCGCGATGGGGCGACCTTCCATTCCGGCAACCCTGTCACCGGCGCCGATGTGGTCTATTCGCTTGGCCGCGTGATCAAGCTGAACCTGACACCGGCCTTCATTCTGGTGCAGCTTGGCTGGACACCTGAAAATGTCGATGAAATGGTTACTGCCGAGGGCAACACCGTCACCATCCGCTATGATGGCGATTTCTCGCCAGCCTTCGTGATGAACGTGCTGGCCTCGCGCCCGGCTTCGGTGGTCGATATGGCGCTGGTCATGGCCAATGAGGTTGATGGCGATATGGGCAATGCCTGGCTGAACGAAAACAGCGCAGGCTCTGGCCCCTTCAGCCTGCAAACCTACCGCCCGGCCGAGCTTGTGCGCCTTGCCGCCAACGAGAATTACTTCAAGGGCGCGCCCTTGGTTGACGGTGTGATCATCCAGCATGTGGCCGAATCCGCAACGCAGCAATTGCTGCTGGAATCCGGCGATGTGGATATGGCGAAAAACCTGACACCCGATCAGATCGCCTCGATCGACCCGACCGAAATCAACGTCGAAGTCTTTCCGCAAGCGGCGGTTCACTTCCTGTCCTTCAACCAGAAGGTCGACAGCCTGACACCGCCCGCCGTGTGGGAAGCGGCCCGCTATCTGGTGAATTACGAGGGCATGACCTCGACCATCATCAAGGGCCAGATGGAAGTGCATCAGGCGTTTTGGCCACGCGGCTTTCCGGGCTCGTATGACGAAACCCCCTACAGCTATGACCCGGAGCGCGCTGCGCAAATTCTGGCCGATGCGGGTATCGAACTGCCGATCACCGTTACGCTGGACGTGATCAACGCAGCCCCCTTCACCGATATGGCGCAATCGCTTCAGGCCAGCTTTGCCGAAGCGGGGATCAACTTCGAAATCCTGCCCGGCACGGGTTCACAGGTCATCACCAAATATCGTGAGCGCAGCCATCAGGCGATGCTGCTTTATTGGGGGCCAGACTTTATGGACCCGCATTCAAACGCCAAGGCCTTCGCCTATAATTCGGACAATTCCGATGATGCCTATGCCGCCACAACCACCTGGCGCAATGCCTGGGCCGTGCCCGAAGAGCTGAACCAGATGACCCGCGATGCGCTGGTTGAAACCGATGCCGAAGCGCGGCTCAACATCTACCGCGACCTTCAGCAGCGCGTTCAGGAAAGCTCTCCCATCATCATCATGTTCCAGGCCTCTTATCAGGTGGCAATGGACAATGATGTAAGCGGCTATGTGAACGGCGCGACCTCCGACTTTGTTTACTACCGTCTGGTCGACAAAGAATAACTCTCCCCAACTGCCGCCGGCACGCGCGTGCCGGCGGCTTTTTTGCGCGCATATTCCGGGCCATGCGCCAGCCGGTCGCGCATTTGGGCAGGTGCAAAACCAATTCGGGCGTTTGGGCTGCCCGCTTTCTACCTGGCGCGAAACGCCCAGTTGCGGCTTACGAAAAACGTTACCACAGCGGCGCTGCCGGTTGACAGGATCAACCCCGGAACTTCGGGGCCAAGGGCCAGCCACAGGTAAAGCGCCAGCAGGCTTTCATTGATCAGAAAGCCACCGATGGCGACCAGAATGAAGCGTTTGAACGCCGATGAGAGCGATGCGGTTTTCTGGGGAAACGAGAACCCGTAATGCCCGATGAAGCTCACCCCGAAAGCCACCAGAAACGCGGCAAGATTGGCAAACAGCGCCGCCATGCCCGCGCCGATCAGGCTGATGCCCACCAGCATATGCACCAGCGTTGCCAGCCCGCCAACCAGACCGAAGCGGATGAGTTGACCAAGCATCACTTGCCCTCGGATGTTGTTTCAATCTCTTCGGCGATGATGTAACCGGGGCGGCCCTTGACCTCGGCAAAGACCCGCGCCAGATATTCGCCCAGCACCCCGACCGAGATGAGCTGCACACCGCCAAGCAGGAACACCGCCACGGTCAGCGTTGACCAGCCGGGCACATCGACGCCAAAAAACAATGTGCGCAGAAAGATCCAGAAACCGTAAAGAATCGACAGAACCGCAATGCCAAAGCCAATGCCTGTCCAAACCCGCAGCGGCCAGTTGGTAAAGGATGTCATGCCCGTCAGCCCGTGGCGCAACAGGCTGCGAAACCCGAATTTGGAACTGCCGCCCTTGCGCGGCGCCAGCTTGATTGGCACCGCAATGCTGCGAAACCCGACCCAGCTGTAAAGCCCCTTCATGAAGCGGTTATTCTCGGGCAGGGCGCAAAGCGCGTTCACCACCTTGCGGTCCATCAGGCGAAAATCGCGGGCATCTTCAGGAATGCTGGTTTCCCCGCCATAGTTGATGAATTTGTAAAACACGCGGGTAAACAGCCGCTTTGCAATACCCTCATCCGCGCGGTTTGCGCGCACGGCATAGACCATATCATAACCTTCGGCACGGTGCTTGAGCATGGGCTCCAGATAGCTGATCGGTTCTTGCAGATCGGCATCGAGAATTACGACCGCATCGCCGCGCGCCGCGTTCAGCCCGGCCATGATCGCCTGTTCCTTGCCAAAATTGCGCGAAAACCGCAGCAGGCGCAGCGGGATGGTTTTGCCAATCTCCAAAGCCGCCGCACAGGTGCCATCGCGGCTGCCGTCATCTACGATGACAATCTCGAAACCCGGCACCAGGCGCGCCGCCTCGGCGGCAATCTGGCGCACGGTTTCGGCGATATTCGCCTCTTCGTTATAGGCCGGAACGATCAGCGACAGGCTTGGCGTGGCATGTGTCATTGGCCTGCCCCGCCATTCGCGGGCTCGACAAGCAGAAACCGCGCGCCGAACTGGCCCTCATTTGAAACGCTGTCGCCCAAAATCGCCTGAACCTGCGCCAGGTCTTCGGGCAACACGGCCACCGCATCGCGCGTGGTGTTTGCCGCAAGGCCGGCCAGCACAGCAGCATCGCTAGTGCTTTGCGCCCGCCCGTTGCTGTAAAACTCGCCCGAAAACGCGCGCGCGCCCCAATAGATGATCGGCATTTGCGGCTCCAGCGCACGCGCTTTTGCGACAAGCGCAAGCTCGGTATTGGCAGAAATGCGCATCGGTGCAAAATAGGCCAGGCCCGCCAGACCCAGATAGACAGCAAGCGTTGCCACCAGCGTGGCCGCTGTTGCCAGGCGCAAGATGCGCCCGCCCTGCCAGACCGCGCTGCACAAAAGCACCACCAAAATCGCCGCTGCGGGGATAGATGGCAGCACGTATGATGGCAGGATATTGGCCGCCGGCGTGAACAGGATCATCGGGGAGAGCGCCCAAAGCAGCAAATACATGCCAGCACCGCCCCCCAGGCCCTTGGCCGCCGCAAACAGGCGCACAGGCTTTGCCAGCAGCGCCAGTCCAAAAAAGGTCCAGGGCAGGAAAAACGCCAGCCCATAGGCCCAGATCAACCCTTTGGGGCGCGCATGGCCACGGCCATAAAGGTCGCCCTCCCAACCCGGCACGACAAACCGCTCGTAATGCTCGCCAATGATGAAATAGCGCAGAAAACCCGGCGTTTTCAGCTCGGCCGCCACATACCACGGCGCTGTAAGCAAGACCAGCACGGCCAGCCCGGTCCCCCAGGGCAAGCGCAGCAGCAGCGCCCAGCGATTGCCCAAAAGCAGCCAGAAAAACAGCGGAATGCCGGTTAACACAACCGCGGTCGGGCCTTTGGCCAGCATCCCCACGGCCAGCCCGACAAACAGAAGATTGCCCCAGATCCGCCGGTTTTCGGTTGCCGTGACGCAGTTGAAAAACGCCACCATGCTGAGCGTGGTGCCAAAAACCATTGCCATATCGGTTGCCACAAAGGCCGATGCGCCGAAAAACACCAGCGCGGCGGCAATCGCCACCACCGACAGCAGGGCAAGGTCGCGCCCCCAATGGCGGCGCACCCAGTCATGGCATAACCAGCCGGTTGCGAGCGCGGTTGCAAAAATCAGGATACGACCGCCAAACTGGCTGACGCCAAACAGCTTCATGCCAAGGGCCGAAAGCCATGTATGCAGGGGCGGCTTGCCCCAGAACGGCACGCCATAGTCAAATTGCGGGGTAATCCAGTCGCCCGTTTCAAGCATTTTACGGGCGATTTCGATATAGCGCCCTTCGGTCGGGTCGATCACCGGCAACCAGAATATCAGCATGAGCCGCGCAGCAATGAGCAGTAGCAATGTTGCCAGCAAGAACCGCCGCGCCGTGGCGCCAAGCCGAAATGTTTCCGCAGCGTTCAAACGCGCCTGTTGTTCACCCATAGTGCCACCTGCCTGTTTTACCTGCCGCACGAGTATAACCAAAGCGCGCCTCTAGCAACATGGCTTGCTTTTGGCATATGAAACAAACTGACCCGGCGCGCTGCGCCAATTCTACGGCCGTTTGCATTTCATAAGGACAATCACGTGACAGAAGCAGTATATTTGGGTGTCGATCTGGGCACATCGGGCCTTCGTAGCCTGCTGGTGCGCGAAAATGGCAATGTCATCGGATCTGCCGAGGCGGCCTGTTCGGCGCGCCATCCGCAATTCGGCTGGTCGGAACAGGATCCTGCCCAATGGCTTGCGGCCTTTGATGCTGTCATGCAAAAACTGCGCGCCGCCCATCCCAAAGAGCTTGCAGCACTTGGTGGCATTGGGCTGAGCGGCCATATGCATGGGGCCACTTTGCTGGATAGCGCCGACACTGTGCTGCGCCCCTGCATCCTGTGGAATGACACCCGCGCCAGCCAGCAGGCCGCCATGCTCGATGCCATGCCCGACATGCGCGCAATTACCGGCAATATCGTCTTTCCCGGCTTTACCGCGCCAAAGCTGATGTGGGTCGAGGCCCATGAACCCGAGATTTTTGCCAAAACCGCAAAAGTGCTGCTGCCCAAAGACTATCTGCGCCTCTGGCTGACGGGTGAGCATGTCAGCGATATGTCCGATAGCGCGGGCACATCCTGGATGGATGTTGGCGCGCGCGCCTGGTCGGACAAGGCTTTGGAGCTGACCCATATGCGCGCCGAGCAGATGCCAAGGCTGGTTGAAGGCAGTGCGGCGGGTGGCATGTTGCGCGCCGAATTACGTGGTAACTGGGGAATAAGCGGCCCGGTTGTTGTGGCGGGCGGTGCGGGCGACAATGCCGCCGCCGCCTGCGGGGCGGGCTGTTTTGCCGAAGGCAGCGGCTTTGTCTCGCTTGGCACATCGGGGGTGCTGCTGGCCGCGCGCGACCAGTTTGCGCCCGATGCGGCGACGGCAGTGCATACATTCTGCCATGCCGTGCCCGCGCGATGGTATCAGATGGGGGTTATTCTGGCGGCGACCGATTGCCTGAACTGGCTGGCCCGCAATCTGGGGCGCAGCGCCGGCGATCTTGCCACCGCCCTGCCCGATGCCGCCAATGGTCCGGGAAATGTGATGTTCCTGCCCTACCTTTCGGGCGAACGCACGCCGCATAACAACGCGCAACTGCGCGGGGCTCTTGTCGGGCTGGATGTGGCCGACACGCCGGAACAGCTTACCCAGGCGGTCATGGAAGGGGTGTGCTACGCCCTTCGCGACAGTCTGGAGGCGCTTTTTGTAACCGGCGCCAGGCTCAACCAGGTGTTGGCGGTTGGCGGTGGCACGCGGTCGCGCTTCTGGCTGGAAACACTGGCCTCAACGCTTGGCCTGCCGCTTTCACTGCCTGCCGGTGGCGAATTTGGCGCCGCCCTGGGTGCGGCACGGCTGGCGATTGCGGCATCGGGCGCGGCCGGGCTGGATGAGATCATGCAAACCCCGCCCATTGCCGAAACGATCGATCCGCGCGCCGATCTGGCCGAACGCTATGCGGCCGGTTATGCGCGCTACCGTGCGCTTTATCCGGCGCTGAGCGATGATAGCGCCTTGCGCGCGGGTTAGCCTGTCAGACGGGTGATTGCGCAAGATCACGAATGGTGAGCTGCGCAACACCCTCGATCGCATAGGCCGCAGCGCCCTTGGCCCAAAGCGCCCCGGCCCAATGGTGCGGTTCAATCGGCGGCAAGGGCGCGTCGACCTTTACGGCCATGCCGGTAATGTCTTTGTGCAGCGCGTCATCGTAAAGATGCGCAATCGTGCTGCGCGTGCCTGCCAGAATGATCAGCTGCGGGTCAAAAATATTCAACAGGCTGGCAATGCCCGTTGCCAGCATATGCCGCGCGCGCGCAAGCACTTTGCGCGCGGCGGCGTCACCCGCATCGGCGGCGGCAAAAACCTGCTGCACATCGTCATAGGCATCATTTTCCGCCTGCGCCGCCCGCAGAATGGCATATTCGCCCACATAGGCCTCCAGACAGCCACGCTGGCCGCATTGGCACGGCGCGCCATCAAACTCTACCTTGATATGGCCAAGCTCTGCCCCGCAGCCGCGCAGACCGCTGTAAAGCCTCCCCCCCAGCACAATGCCAAGCCCAACGCCATGTTCGATGGTCACAACCAGAAAATCATCGATACCTTGCGCCTTTCCGAACAAATGTTCGGCTTTGGCAACCAGATTGGCATCATTGCCAATGAAAACCGGGCATGGTGCGATAGCCTGCAATTGCGGACCCAGCGCAACATTGCGTGCCTTCAGCGAGGGCGACCAATGCACAAAGCCGGTTTCGGTGTTGATCTGCCCGGCGATGCCGACGCCGATTGCTGAGAGCGACTGGATCGGAATCCCCGCGCGATCACAGGACTGCGCGACGGCCATCAATATCATGTGACCCAGCGTATCGGCCGCCATGCAGGGCTGGGCGAGCGGCATTTCAAATTCGGCAATGTCACTGCCGGCAAAATCGGTCAGTTGCACACAAATACTGCGATGCGCAACATTCAGACCCGCCACCACATGCGCCGCACCGTTCAGCCTGAGCAGAACACGCGGCCGGCCGCGACGGGCCTGCCCCTGCTTTTGCTCAACCGGGGCGGGGCTTTCCAGCGGCATTTCAACAATCAGGCCCGCTTGCAAAAACTCGGCCGTAATTGCCGTAACCGTGGCCGGGCTGAAACCCGTCGCCTCGGCAATTTCAATACGCGCGATTGGTCCGGAATTGCGAATACTGTCCAGCACTTGCGTCCGTCCGCTATCACGCTTCACTCTCATCTATCGATTCGCTCCTAATATTTGGCGCACCATAGGGATTTGGCCCCGATACACCATGTATATTTAGAGATGTAGACGACATTAAGGCGAATTGTTATGCGGCAAAGCGCACTAATTACAATTTATGGTAAATAGACGCGCAAAACAGCCCCTGCCCCCCGGTTTGGTGGCGGAATGTGTTCTCATTGCGCCAATCTGCGCATTCATGTGTAATAAACACAAAAATTTGCGACGGAGTCGCGCGCGCTGAACGTATAACAGCCCAGACCCCTATTCATGCAGGATGCCAGATAGTGTTACGCACCTTATTTTCGCTCGTCATATCGGCTGCCGTATTGGCCGGTGCTTATGTCTATACATTTGGCGTTCCAGGCTCAGTTGCCGCCTATTTTGGCCCCCAGCAAGCGGCAGACAGTTCTGCCGGCGCCGCTCCATCCGGGCGCGGTGGTGGCGGGCAGTTTGGCGGGCGGGGCGGCGGGCGCAGCACCACTGTTGTACTGTCGCCGATTGAAATCCAGCCCTATCAGGATGTGTTGCGCGCGATTGGCACGGCAACCGCGCTGCGCAGCACCAATGTCATGGCCGAAGTTTCGGGCGAGGTGACGGCCGTCAATCTTGAAGCAAACCAGATGGTCGCCGCGGGCGATATTCTGATCGAGCTTGAGGCCCGGAACGAAGCCCTGAATCTGGAAATTGCCGAGGCCGAACTGGCCTATGCGCGTGAAACCGTGGCGCGCTACGAGCAATTGCAAACCAATGGCAACTCTACCGTCACCGGGGTTGCCCTTTCCGAAGCGCGGCTTGCGCTGAGTCTGGCCGAGGCCAAGGCCGGTCTGGCGCGGGTTTCGCTTGATAATCGCACGATTCGTGCGCCAATCGCCGGCCGGCTGGGGCTGAGCAGCATGGATGTTGGCGACAGCCTGGCCAATGGCAGCCTGATTGTGACCATCGACAATGCCGAAGCGCTGATTGTCGAATTTGAACTGCCCGAGCGTGCCATCGGTATTTTGCAGCCCCAACAGGTTGTGCGCGCCATGACACCCACCTTTGTGGGGCGGGTATTTGAAGGCCGCGTCACCTCGTTTGACAGCCGGGTAGACCCTGTGACCCGCAGCGTGACCGTGCGCGCCCGCATTGAAAACCCCGACGGGCTGCTTTGGTCGGGCATGACATTTTCTGTTGAACTCAGTCAGGCCAGCGCGCCATTGGCGATGGTTGCCTCAACCGCGATCACCTGGTCGCAAAGCGGTGCCAGCATCTGGATCGACAATGACGGCGCCGCTTTGGCCGTGCCGGTTACGATATTGTATCGGCAGGATGAAAGCGTTTGGCTGGAGGTTGACCTGCCCGAAGGCACATTGGTTGTAACCGAAGGCGCACAAAAGCTGCGCGATGGCGCTCCCATCACCTCTGCCGATGCACCGCGCGGGCGCAACAGCGCCGGCGATGCAGCCGCACCGAACGCCCGCCGGGACACGGCGCCGCGCGCGGGGGCACCGACATGAACACGCCCGAAAAATCGGGCTTTGCCAGCCTGTTCATTGCCCGCCCGATATTTGGCATCGTCATCAACCTGCTCATCCTCATCGCAGGTATCGCCGCGCTGCTGACGGTTGATGTGCGCGAAATGCCCGATGTTGACCAGCCGGTGCTTTCGGTGCGCACAACCTATGAAGGCGCTGTGCCCGCCGTGGTTGATCGCGAGGTCACGCAGGTGCTGGAAGATGCGCTAAGCGGGCTTGACGGGCTGTCCTATATCGAATCCAGCTCCTCCAGCGGGTCCAGCCGCATCACGCTCGACCTGTCGTCAGGCACCGATATCGACGTGGCCGCCAACGAGGCGCGCGAGATCGTTTCCGAAACCATGCGCCAGCTGCCCGACGGCATCGACACGCCCGCCGTGCGCAAAAGCGATTCCAACGGCGATGCCATTATCCGCCTTGCAGTTATGGGCGATGTGCCGCTGGCCACGCTTACCGATATTGCCGAAACCACAATCTATAACCGGCTCGCACTTGTCGATGGCATTGCCGAGGTGACCATTCGCGGCGATCAGGCTTACGAGTTTCGCGTCACACTTGATATGCCTTCGCTGCTTAGCCGCGGGCTGACCATGACCGATGTTGCCAATGCGCTTTCGGCGCTGCGCGTCGACACGCCGCTTGGCACATTGGAAACCAGTTCGCAAACGATGGCGCTGAGCGTTGGCAATGCCGATGTCACGGTTGACATGGTCGGCCAGATGCCGATCAACGCCACAACGCGCGTGGCCGATGTGGCTTTCGTGCAATACACCACACAGGCGCGCAATTCGACAGCGCGGGTCAACGGGCAGGTGGCGATCAGCGTTGAAATTACCCGCCAGTCGGTGGGCAATACCCTGACCATATCCAAGGATGTGCGCGCCGCGGTTGAAGAACTGCGCCCGCAAATGCCCGAAGGGGTTGATCTGCTGATCACGTCTGATGATGGCGTGTTCATCGAAGGGTCTATCAACGAGGTGATCAAATCCATCGGCCTTGCCACGCTTATCGTTGTGGTGGTGATCTTCGCCTTTTTGCGCTCGCTGCGCGCCACGATCATTCCGGCCGTCACCATCCCGATTGCGCTGCTTGGCACGATTGCCGCCATTTCGCTGGCCGGGTTTTCTGTCAACACGATCAGCCTGCTGGCGCTGGTGCTGGCGACAGGCATGGTGGTTGATGATGCGATTGTGGTCATTGAGAATATCGTGCGCAAGCGCAAACAGGGCATGGGGGCATTTGCCGCCGCCGCCGCGGGCACCAACGAGGTGTTCTTTGCGGTCATCTCAACCACGGCGACACTGGCGGCAGTGTTCATCCCCATTTCCTACCTGCCGGGCCAGGCGGGGGGCGTGTTCAGCGAATTCGGCCTTGTGCTGGCCTTTGCGGTTACGCTTTCATCGGTCACTGCGCTGACACTGGCGCCCGTGCTTGCCGCCTTTCTGGACCCCGGCAAAACCTACACGCCCGAAACCCCGCGCGAACCCATGCGCATTCGTGCGTTCAACGCAGTCATGGACCACGCCATTCGCACACCGCTTTTGGTGATCTCGGTCGCCATTGGCTTTGTCATCATTTCGGCGGGCGCGGCGGGCACGCTTTCATCAACCGTTACACCCGAAGAGGACCGCGGCTTTTTCCTTGTCTTTGCGCGCGGCGCATCGGATTCCACCGTCGACTATCTGGAAACCCAGATCGTGCAAATCGAAGACCTGCTCACCCCCTACCGCGAAAGCGGCGAGGTGAGCGCCGTGCAAAGCATCATATTTGGCAGCAGCGCGCTTGCCATTGTGCGGCTGGATGACTGGGCCAATCGCAGCCGCAGCCAGCAGGAAATCATTGCCGAGCTGAGCGCGTCGCTTGGCTCTGTCGCCGGGGTTCAGGTTTCCGCGCGTTCGTCCAACAGCCTCAACATCCGTGGCGGCGGGCAAGGGCTGGGCTTTGCTGTAAGCGGCACCAATCTTGCCGATATGACCGCCGCCGCCGAAACCCTGGTTGCCGCAATGGCCGAGGATCCGACATTCCTGAACCCGCAAATGTCGAGCGTATCTGTCGAGCCGCAGTTGCAGGTGCAATTCGACGATGATCTGGTTGGCTATTTCGGGCTGGACGAGGCCGAAATTTCGCGCACGATCAGCAATATGATTCAGGGTGTGACGGCTATTGATGTCTTCGTTGACGATGCCGCGGTTGGCGTGAATATCGTGCCCGGCGGTCCGCCCATCGACGATGAATCCGACCTTGAATCCATCTTCATCCGCCTGCCCGGCGGCGCCTATATCCCGCTTTCGGCGGCCGCAACGCTGAAAACCGTGGTGACAGAAGCGGGCCTGGTGCGCCAGGGCGGCGCGCTTGCGGTCTCGGCCCAGGCCAATTTTGGCGAAGGCGTCGATCTGGGCACGGCGATGGAGCGGCTGAGCGCGCTTGCCGCCGAGACACTTCCAAGCGGCATGAGCATCATTTTCACCGGCGAGGCCGCAGCACTCGCGGCGTCTGAAAGCGCCATGTATACGGTGTTCGGCGTGGCCTTCCTGATTGTGCTGCTTGTGCTTGCCGCGCAGTTTGAAAGCTTCGCCAGCGCGATTGTGATCATGATGACCGTGCCCTTCGGGCTGGCCGCCGCATTGCTGGCCATCAAGCTTACCGGCGGTTCGCTCAACTATTACAGCCAGATCGGGCTGGTAATGCTGATCGGGGTCATGGCCAAGAACGGCATTCTGATTGTCGAATTCGCCAACCAGCTGCGCGAGGCGGGCCAGGATATCGACACCGCCATCCGCAACGCCTTGCGCCTGCGCATCCGCCCGGTTCTGATGACGATGATCTCGACCGTGTTTGGCGGCCTGCCACTCATCCTGACCTCGGGGCCGGGGGCCGAGGCGCGGATTGCGGTGGGTTGGGTCATTGTGGGCGGGCTTGGCTTTGCCACCGTGTTCACCCTGTTTCTGACGCCGGTATTTTACCGCTGGGTGGCAGTATGGGGTGCAGCGCCCGGCAGTTCTGCCACGCGCTTGCAGCGCGAACGGGCCGAACATGCGCCAAACGAGCCCGCGCTATAGCGGCCAGACCAGCAAGATCATCGGCAGGGCCACGACAATCACCAGCACTTCCAGCAGCAGCCCCATGCGCCAGTAATCGCCAAACCGATAACCGCCGGGGCCAAGGATGATGGTGTTGTTCTTGTGCCCGATCGGGGTAAGAAAGGCACAGGATGCGGCCACGGCCACGCTCATCAGCCAGGCATCCGGGTTGGTCGCCGTCGCTGCCGCCATGCCCACGGCAATGGGCGCGGCGATCAGCGTTGTGGCGACATTGTTCAGAAAATCCGAAAGGGTCATGGTGACAACCATAAGCGCCAGCAGCGATACCCAGGCCGGAAACCCCTGTGTGAGCAGCAGGATTTGCGAGGCGATCAACTCCGCCCCGCCCGAACGCTCGAACGCTTCGGCCAGCGGGATCAGGCTGGCCAGCAGCACGATCACCTTCCATTCGATCGAATTGTAAACCTCGTTGCCAGACACAAGCCCGATGGCGATCAGCCCGATAACAGCAGCAGAAAGGGCCACAGGAAGCGTGGCCCAGCCCAGCACCGCCACCCCAATCGCCGCCAGGAAAATGGCAATCGACAGCCCCGCCTTGGAACGTTGCACAACCTGCGTTTCGCGCCCCTCCAGCGGCAATACGCCCAGATAGGCGGCCGCCGCCGCATTGCGCCGCGCATCGCCCAGCAGCAAAAGCACATCGCCGGGCCGGATGGTGAGCAGGCGCACCCGGTCGGAAAACCGCTTGCCGTTGCGCGACACGCCCAGCAGCGTAACCGAATGCCGGTATAAAAGCTGAAGGCTGCGCGCCGTGCGCCCGACAATGCGCGCCCCTTCCGGCACGATCGCTTCGCTCAGTGTCAGCCCGCCCGATGTCAGGCGTCCTTCCGATTTTTCCGCACCCGAAAATTCCAGCGCGCCCTTGCCCATGAAGGCTTCAATCGCCTTTGGCTCGCCTTCAACCACCAGAAAATCGCCGGCGCGAATTTCCTGCTTTGCAGCGAAACCCGGCAGGCGCTTGCCGCTGCGCACCAGCCCGAGAATATGCACATCATGCTCGTCTGCCAGCGGATACAGGTCTGCCACGCTGGGCGTGCCTTCGATCGATTTTTCGCTGACGCGCAATTCAGAGATATAGCGGCCTTCAGCTGTTTCGGCCTTCGAGCCGAACGCCCCGTCGCGTTTGGGCAGCAAGCGCCAGCCAAGCAGCGCAACATAGGCAATGCCCGCCAGCGCCACGGTCAGGCCGACCGGCGTAAAGTCGAACATGCCAAAGGGTGCGCCAAACACATCCTGGCGATAGGCGGCGATAACGATATTCGGTGGCGTGCCGATCAGCGTGATCATGCCCCCAAGAATGGTGGCGAAAGACAGCGGCATCAGCGACAGGCTGACCGCGCGCTTGGCTTTGGACGCGGTATCAAGGTCCAGCGGCATCAGCAAGGCAAGTGCCGCAACATTGTTGATAATCGCCGAAAGCCCGGCCCCGACCACCGCCATTATGGCAATATGCAGCGGCAGGGGGCGCTCGGCATCCAGCAGCCGCGCAGCCAGCTTTTCAATCGCGCCAGAGCCCACAAGCCCGCGCGATACGATCAACACCAGCGCAATGATTGCCACCGCCGAATGCCCAAAGCCTGAAAACACCTCGCCTGCCGGCACAAGCCCAAGCATGGCCGCCAGCACCAGCGCGCCAAAGGCCACAAGGTCATAGCGCAACCGGCCCCAGACCAGCAGCGCAAACAATATTGCAAAAATTCCGATAATCAGCGTCTGGTCAGATGGCATTGCAATCTTCTTTATGAATCTCGGGCTTGCAGGTTTACATATCTCAGCCAATCAAGCGCGGCAAAGTTGCGATTTTTTGTCAGAAACCGGGGAGTCCTGCCTAATATCAAGTTAAATTGGCAAATATGGCGCAAGTTGCTTGCTATTTGGCCGCACAAAGCCCATGTCCGGGGGGCGACGTTACCTCTATCGGCGATTCTGCTCCTTTTGGCTCAGTCTTTCGATCTTGAACTGACTTAGCCACGCTGCCGCATCCTGCGGGCAGATTTATTCAGGAGAACGACGATGGCTACTGGCACCGTCAAATGGTTTAACACAACTAAAGGCTTCGGCTTCATCGCGCCCGATGGCGGCAGCAAAGATGTATTCGTGCATATTTCTGCTGTTGAGCAGGCTGGTCTTTCGGGTCTGAAAGATGACCAGAAAGTCACCTTCGACATCGAAGCCGGCCGCGATGGCCGCGAAAGCGCGACGAACATCGTTCTGGCCTAAGCCGACGCCCTTTGGGCACAGGCTTTTTGAATGCGGGCGCCTTGGCAACAGGGCGCCCGTTTTCATGCGCGCAACCTGCGTTCTCAGCCCAAGGCCCAGGTCAGCCGCACCTCCAGCCCGCCCGCCTTGCTTGCGCCAAGCGTGATCGTGCAGCCGTGGGAATCTGCCATTTCGCGCACGATATGCAGCCCCAAACCCGACCCGGAGTTTTGCGCGTCGAGCCGTTCGCCGCGCGCCAGCGCCGCCTCGACCTTGTCTTCAGCTATGCCGGGGCCATCATCGACAACACTCAAAAATGCGGTCTTACCGGTTTCACCCCCCAGAATGGTTACGCTGGTCCGGGTCCATTTCATGGCATTATCCAGCAGGTTGCCCAACAGCTCGGTCAAGTCATAGGCATCAAACGGGGCGGCAAGGGTGGATGGCACATCAATAGTCCATTGCAAATGCCGGGCCGCGGGCTGCTGGCGCAGTGCAGCACAAAGCCGCTCGGCAACGGGTGCAACAGCGGTATGGCTGCGCTTTTGGTGGCTGTCGCGGCTTCGGGCCAGCTCGCGTTCGACAATATGCTGCATCGCGTCGATTTCGGCGCCAAGCTCTGCCGCCATTTGCGCCTGGCCCGAAAGTTCCAGTTTCCGCAGCACACCGCGCAGCACGGTCAGCGGCGTTTTCAACCCATGTGCAAGGTTGCCCGCGCTTACCCGCACCCGCGCCAAGGTCGCATCATTCTGGTCCAGAAGCTCGTTCACCTCTTTGACCAAGGGCAAAACCTCGCTCGGATAGTCGTTTGAAAGGCGGCGGTTCTGCGCCGCATTGATGCGCCGCAGCTCGTTGCGCACACGGTCCAGCGGTTTGAGCCCGACACGCACCGTGAATGCGCTGGCCGCAAGCAGGAACAGGCCCAGAATCGCAAGCCAGATTGCTGTATTGCTGGCAAACCCGGCCACTGAAACATCAATATCCTTGCGTTCCATGGCAACCGAAATGAGGATGTCGCGGCTTTCTTCCGCCTCGCCGAGTTCGATGATCCAGCTTGCCACCGAAACCGGCTCGCCGGTTCCGGTCATCACATCCTGATAGAAGATCGTGCCGCGCTGCGCCGGGCGCGCAAGCTCAAGCGGTGCAGCCCAGAACGAGGGCGACAGCAGGGGCGGCGCATCCTCAAGCTCGATCTGCCAGTAATAGCCCGAAAGCGCCTGTTCAAACCGCTGGTCGAACATCGGGGCGATTTCCAGCGCCCCCTCGTCATCCAGTGCGATATTGCCGGTCAGCAAAAGCAGATAGTTATCAAGCTCGTCATGCACCCGCGCTTCGAAATAGTCGCGAAACAGCACATTCAGCACAAGCGCGGTTGCCGCCAGCGCAAGGATGGTTGTGGCCGCAGCCGTCAGGAACAGGCGCAGGCCAAGCGATGCCCTCATGCGGGCGCATCCGCAATGACATAGCCAAAGCCGCGGCGCGTTTCGATCAGATCAACCCCCATCTTGCGCCGCAACCGGCCCACAAGCACCTCGATGGCGTTACTCTCCGGTTCCTGATCACGGTAATAGATATGCTCGACCAGTGCTTCCTGGCTGACAACCGCACCCCGGTGCAGCAGCAAATGCACCAGCAGGCGATATTCAAGCGGGGTTACTTTCAAGGGGCGCCCGTTGATGAACACCCGCATCTGGCGCATGTCAACTTTCAGGCCTGCCGCCTCCAGCACGGTGGTTTTCTGGCTGGTTGCGCGGCGGATCAGGGCGCGCAGCCGCGCCACAAGCTCTTCCATATGAAAGGGTTTTCCCAAATAGTCATCGGCGCCTGCATCAATGCCGTCAACGCGCTCGTTCCAGCTGCTTTTGGCAGTGAGCAGGATCACCGGCATGTCCAGCCCCTCGGCGCGCCAGTTGCGCAACACCGAAAGCCCGTCGAGCTTTGGCAAGCCGATATCAAGAATGGCCGCGATATAGGTTTCGGTCGACCCCAGAAACCAGCCAGCCTCGCCATCGTTTGCAACTTCGGGAATAAAGCCTTCACTGCGCAGGATATCGGCAATGAAGTCAGCGATCCTGGTTTCGTCTTCAACGATCAGCACGCGCATTCAACAGTTCCGCACACTAAGAATTTGCCCCGTGGCCGCATTGACCGATACGGCAAGCACAGCGCCACCGCCGTTGACAATTTGCAGCCGGTAAAGCGGCGAAGCGCCGGACTCCGAAAAGCCGACCTGCACAAGCCGCCCCGGATGAACGCGCAAGACCGCATTGAGAACTTCGCGCAAGGGCCGGGCATCGCCGCGCGAAATCGCGCGTTGCGCGCGCTGATAGTCCTGCCGGGTTATCTGTGCGGGCCTGTCGGATTGCGGCACGCGGCAGGCCCCCGGCCCGTTCGTGCCAGAGGCCGCCCCGCTTGGCCCGGTCGTATCGTCGGGGCCAGAAGGTGCGCTGGGTGGCGTTGGGTTGCTGGGTGGCGTTGGGTTGCTTGGCGATGTCGCCGCGCGCGCCTGGCTTAGCTGGGCAAGGCCGGGCGCAACATAGGCGGCAAGCCCCGAAAGCCCGATCCGCGCAAGGGCTGCGCGGCGCGACAGGTTCACGGCCCGGCTCATCGGGCTGCCGCCGTTTGAAGCGCCGCGGCGGGCGCGGCTTCAATCAGCCGCGAATGCGCAAACTGTTGCAGCGCTGCTAGACTGTCGGCGCGAATTTGTGCGGGCGCAATATCGGGAAAGGCCGCGCACAGAACCGCGACAATCTCGTCAAGCCCGATCGGTTCGGCCAGCAGCCGCCAAATGGCCGAAGAGCCCGGGTTGAGCCGGTGAATCGCCATGCCGTTCTTGTCGGTCAGAAAATGCGCATCATCGGTTTTGATCTCGGTAACACCGGCGCATTGCCTGTGGGGCTGCGCGCTGTCAAATGCGTGCGCCCCGGCCTGGCCAAGGTCAAGCGGCGCGGGGCGCATGACAATATCGGGGCCGAGTTTTGCAACGGGCAAACCCGAAAATGCCGTATGAGCCTGCAAATACGCCGCCGCGTCCTCGCCGGAATGATAGGTCAGTTGATAGGCGGGCAAGCTGGCTGTCAGCGCCTCGACCGTTTTCAGAATGGCCCCGGACTCAATTGCGCGCGCAAAGTTCTGCACGATCATCGCTTCCATTGCCGCGGCGCGCGAAATGGGCTCTAGCCGTGGCGGCGTCGGGTCATCGCGGCGCAAAAGCGTAACGATTGCCCCCAAGGGGCGCGCGGCACCCGCCTTTGCCAGTGGCGCATCGCTCAAAAACTTATACTGCGGGTTTGCAGGCCCGGAATCGGCGGCCACCCAGGCTTTGAAAGCGTGTGAAAATTCCGGCGGGATCGGCAGGCGAATGCGCGGGGCCACACCCGTGGCAAGGCCGCTTATCACCCGGTTTCGGGCAATCTCTATCGGCAAAAAATCATCGGTGAATACTGTCTGGCCCAAGCGCGCCAGCACCGCCGCAAGCGTGCTTTTACCCGCGCGGCGGGTGTTTGGAAACAGGACCAGTCGTTCGCAGAATTCAACCGCCGCGCCATGCACACACAGCAATTCGGGCTGCGAACGCAGTTTCGCCCAGGCCATTTCGGAAATCAGATCGCAGATCGCGTTGACAGCATTCCACCTGCGCGGCGCAGTTTTCTCGGCTGTCACGGCGACCGCGAACATATTGCTCTCGACCCCCAGAATCCGGATGAATGCGGGGGTGTCAGGCGGGCTATGGTGCATGTGAACCGGCCAGTTGGGCAATGCTTTGGCCAGAAGCGGCAACAGGCTTTGCGCCCGGATCAGTTGAACCGGCGCTTTCAACCCATCAAACTGCAAATAGATGGTGTCGCCCACGCAACCGCTCCTGTGTTTTGCGCCAGTCTAGTCGGCGCAAGGCAGATAGCAAATGTTAAGCACCTTGCGCGGCGTTCCACGGTCGCGCAAGGTGGCATTTTTTGCAGCGCGCCCCGGCTTAGCTGAGAACGCAAACACCGTTTACCGCATCCCAGCTGCCATTTGCCGCGGTGCAGCTTGCCTCATCCACGGGCAGATCAACATGGGACGGCCCGGTTGGCGAGGAGGCCGCCGAAGGCGCGGAGGCTGGCGATGGTTCAGACGGCTCGGACGGGGCCGAGGGTTTTGAGGGTGCCGAAGGGTTTGAAGCCGCGCTTGCAGCCGAACCCGCGCGCGCCGCCGACAATGTGGTCACAGCCGGAATGGTATAGGCCGCCACCGCCAATACACCAATTCGGCCAAGCGCCTTGCGGCGCGACACTGTCTTGTTTTCGGTTTCGTCTTTCATGATGTATCTCCTCGATATGTGCATATTCAAGGCCGCAGATCTGGCCTGACCTATGCTTAGCAGCCCGGCCACACAACTTGCTGAACAGGGCTGTCAGCCAATTGTCAGCTTTGCGCCAGCCGCGCCGGATATCGGGCGCAGCGCGGGCATTGCGCGGTGTCAAAGGCGCGCGCCTTTCCCGACTTTTGCTTACGCGCAACCCGTTCAGCCATAAACCGCGTTTCAGACCCGAACATGGAACACCGGGAATTTTCATGGAAATTACAAATCGGTAACAATCCGGGAAATCCGTGGAACTGGCGCGGGATTTGTGGAATGTGGTCCTGACAATGCTTTTAGCCGCTGAAGGGTCTGTGCCGTGACGATCGCCGTAGATACACCGCCAGAGCGCGCCTCGAAATTCGCGCAACTGCGACAGGTCGCGCCAATCATACTTGGCTTTGGCCTGTTCCTGCTTGGCGCTTATGCGCTTTACAACCTGCTGGGCACAATCGATTTTGCCAATGTCCGCGCGCAGGTTCGGCTAATATCCTGGCCGCGCATCGCGACTGCCATCGCGGTAACATTTGTCGGGTATTTCGCCCTGGTTGGCTATGACTGGTCTGCCTTGCGCTATCTGGGCAAGAAGCTGCCATTCCAGATCATCATGCTTGGCGGCTTTCTGGGCTACAGCTTTGGCAATACGGTTGGCATCAGTGCGGTATCGGGCGGGGCCGTGCGCTATCGAATCTATTCCGCCTTCGGGCTGAATGCGTTTGACGTGGCGGCGATTTCAACCTTCGTTTCGCTGGCCTTCGGCTTGGGCATCACCTTTGTCGGCTTCGCGGCGCTCGCCATACACCCCGCAGCACTGGACTATCTGGTCAGCTGGTCGCCAGCAACGACAAGGTCAATTGCCATTGCCGCCTTTGCATTGCCCCTGACCTTCCTGACATGGCTGTCGTTTACAGGAAAAGTTGCGCATTGGCGGCGGTTTTCGGTTTCCGCGCCGTCGCCCTCCATCCTGTTTGGCCAGATCGGCTTTTCAATCGTTGATACATTGATGGCCGCGCTTGCGCTTTATGTTCTCATGCCGGCTGGCGCGCCCGACTTTATAACCTTCTTTGCCATTTTTGCCGCTGCATCGCTTATTGCCGTTGCAAGCCATGTGCCGGGCGGCGTCGGGGTGTTTGAAAGCATTGTGCTTGCGGCAATGCCTGCAACCGTGCCGCTGGATCAGGCGGTGGCGGCGCTTCTGCTTTATCGGGTCATTTACTACTTGCTGCCATTCGGTCTGGCCGTGGTTTTCGTGTCTCTCAACGAAGGGCGGCTGGCTTCCGGATTTATTGCAAAACGATTTGGCGCCGTTTCCGCGCAGATGGAACCGTCTTTGAAGATCGTCTCTTCGGTTGCACCGGTTGCCGCCGGGCTTACCGGCTTTGCGCTTGGCATCTATCTGGTGCTGACCGCGGTCATACCCTCGGCCCGCCCTGAAGATATCGACCCGGGCGATCTGCTCTCGATCATACTGGTCGAGGGGGGCGCATATCTTTCGGCATCGCTTGGGCTGCTGCTTGTCGTGCTGTCCCAGGGGCTGTTTCGCCGCATTTCGGGCGCGTTCTGGCTTACCTTGTCGGCCCTCGGCTTTGGTGCTGTCGCGACCGTCATTCTGGAGCGCGACTGGGAGGCGGCGCTGGTTCTTTCGGTTTCAGCGGCCGTTCTATGGCCAATGCGCCCGGAATTCTACCGCGCAACCAAACTGACCCAGGGCTTGTTTTCGCTCCGATGGGCTATCCTGATTGCGGCACTGTTGCTCAGCGTTATCGGGTTCATTTTCTTGCTCTATCAGGCGGTGCCCTATTCGCACGAGCTTTGGGGCCAGTTCTCGGGCGATGCACGCGCACCGCGCGCGCTGCGCACGGCGCTTGCCGTTTCGGGGCTGGCGGTGCTGGCAACGGTCTATCTGCTGCTTCAGCCTGCCCGCGCGCGCGGCACGGTGATCGATCAAAACGCCCTGTCCATTGCCAAGGACATTACCATGAGCGCCGGGCAACCCGAAGGCTGCCTTGCATTGAGCGGCGACAAGACCTTGTTCTTCTCCAAAGACATGGACGCATTCATAATGTATGCGGTGCAGGGCCGATCCTGGATAGCCTATGGCGACCCTGTCGGCAATGAAGCTGCGGCTTCAGAGCTGGCCTGGGCATTTTTTGATGCCGCCTATCGTGCAAACTGCCGCCCGGTCTTTTACGAGGTCAGCGCAAAATTCCTGCCCTTGTGGATAGAAATGGGCCTGACCCTGCACAAGATGGGTGAAGAAGCCGTGATAGACCTTCAGTCATTTTCGCTGGCGGGGGGCGATTTCAAGAAAATGCGCGCCGCCCATAACAAGGCTGTAAAAAGCGGATTGACGCTCGAAATTCTGCAAGCGCCACATGACCCGGCGCTGATTGCCCAGTTGGAAGACATTTCAAAGGCCTGGCTTGGCGAGAAGAATGCCAAGGAAAAGGGGTTTTCGGTTGGCCGGTTTTCCAGCGCATATCTTGCGCATTTCCCCATTGCCGTGGCCAGGCGCGACGGGCGCATTCTGGCATTTGCCAATGTGATGGCCCCGGGGGATGCGGGCAATGTCGCGATCGACCTGATGCGCTATTACCCCCAGGAAGCCGATGGCATGATTGAGTTCGTGTTCATCAAGCTGATGGAACACTACCGCGAAGCCGGCGCAAAGCATTTCAGCCTTGGAATGGCGCCTTTGGCGGGGCTGGAGGCCCATCATGGCACGCGCATGTGGAACCGGTTTGCAAGGACGATTTACCGCCACGGCGGCGCATTTTACAATTTTGAAGGTCTGCGCGCTTTCAAGAAGAAGTTTCATCCAGACTGGCAGCCAAGGTTTCTGGCCGTGCCGGGAGGATTGCAGCCCGTCATCGCCTTGCGCGATGTCACATTCCTGATTTCTGGCGGGGCCAAGGGGCTATTGCGCAGATAACACTCAGAAAAGAGCAGAACATGCCCACAAGTCTGGATCAGATCGTGCCGTCGCTTCAGGCGTTTGGCGTTGGGGCCTATTGGGTCTTGATGTTTGCCGCAATGGGCGAGGCGGTGATTTTCATCGGCATCATTCTGCCCGGCTCGATGATGGTAATTGCCGGTGGGCTGCTGGTGCGGGCCGGAACGATCGATTTTTTCGATCTGGCATGGTTTGTGGCCATCGGCGCGATCATTGGAGCAGAAATAAGCTACAGGTTTGGCCGCATCGGGGCTTTGCGCCTGTCGAAAAAATCACAGGTTCGGGGCTCGAAATACGCCACGAAAGCCAAGGACATGCTTGGCCGCTACGGTGGTTTTTCAATGGTGGTTTCGCGGTTTCTGGGCCCGGTTTCGGCTTTTGTGCCTTTTAGCTGGGCTATGGCCGGAATGCCGCGCCGCAAATTCATTGTCTGGAACATTCTCAGCGCGGTGCCCTATGCACTTGTTTTGCCTGCTTTGGGGTATTTCATGGCAGATGCGCTTGCGCTTATCGGCCCGAAGGCGGGCCGTGTGCTGTTCGTGCTGATGCTTGCACTGGCCGTGTTTTTCGGCCTTTGGTTCGTTGCCAACCGCATTCGCCGCAACATGGCGGGGCTGCACGCAATGCTGGCCTGGAGCAAAGCGATGATCACCGGGTTTGGCTGGATCAAACGCAGCGCATTGCGCTGGCCCGGCCTGGCGCGCTTCATGTCCCACAGGTTTGACACGACGCGCCTTTCGGGGCTTTGCCTTACGCTGGCAGGGCTGGCCGCCGCCTATCTGGGCTGGAGTCTTGTTGTCACTGCGACAAACGTCTTTCCGGCAAGCCTTGCCAGCCAGATCGACCAGCGGCTGGCCGCCTTGCTGTTCGCATTGCGCGACCCGTGGTTGATACAGGTTTTCAGCACCATAACCGCCTTTGGCGATTCCAGGGTCATTGCCGCGCTGCTATTCGGCGTGGTGCTGGCGCTGGCGCTTCAAAAACAATGGGCGCCCGCGCTTGGCATTGCATTGGCGACTTTTGGCAATGTTCTGACGGTGACAATCCTGAAATACACCATTGGCCGCCCGCGCCCGGTATTCGCCTATTATGTAGAAACAAGCGGTAGCTTCCCAAGCGGCCATGCCGCGATTTCGGTCGTCTTTTACGGGATGCTGGCCTTTATCTTGTGGCGCCAGCGCCGCGTTGCGCCGGTATTGGCGCTGGTCTTTGCGCTGGTCATGGCATTCGGCATCGGCCTGAGCCGTCTTTATCTGGTCGAGCATTATCTGAGCGATGTGCTGAACGGCGCCATTATCGGCGCGCTGTGGCTTGGGATCGGCGTTGCCGTCACCGAATGGTGGCGCGCGCGGTTCGCAATACAGCCGCGCCAATCGCCGCTGCGCGCAGTGCCGGCGCTGCCAATTGCTGCGGCGATGATCTTTGCCGCCTATACGATCATTACCTACGCTCCGGCCGTGACCGGCATTCACACCGAACGCCCGAGACTCGTGGCAACCGATGCCGAGATTGCCGCCAGCATCGCGCCTGCAACCACCTCGATGACAGGCACAGAGCTTGCCCCGATTGCGCTTGTGATCATGGCGCCCGACATGGATGCCATCATCGCACAGCTTGGCGTGGCTGGCTGGGCCCAAAGCCCGGCACCCGGCCTGGCCGAAGCGATACTCGCCGCATTTGGAAGCGATGCGCAAGACGAACACCCAACCGCGCGCGCCTGGGTTTTTTGGGGCAATCAGCCCGTTTTCGCCACATTCACCAAAGATGATGGCGCGCCCGGCGCTGGCCAAACGATCCTGCGTATCTGGCCGGTTTCGGAACAGTTGCCTGATGGCACCCGCGCCTTTGCTGCCGCCATTCAGCCAGCTGCGCCCACCGGGCCTGACCAGGCGCTGCGCGCGGTTGCACAAGACATCACGCAGCCCGGCCCATCGGTGCAAACCTTGCGTGTGCTGGCTTTGCAAAACCAATAGGGCCGCCGCCAATTTTTGGCGACGGCCCGAGCCTTGAACGCAATGTCGGATGATCAATCGGCGGCTTCCGCCCCGCCCGCATCCTTGTTGATCTCCACAGTCACCGGCGCGAAACCCTCAATGCCAACCGTAACGGTCATCAATTTGGCTGCCTGGCTGGTCGCGTAGCTGCCGTTTGGATTGTCGCGAAAATGGCCGGGCGTCTCGCCGCTGTCCAGATGAATGCGGGCATCACCACCTGCGGGCACAGAAAACCCCTCAAGCGGTTTGAAATAGGCCTCGGTTGTGCCCGCATCCAGATCGAGAACCGTGTAGTAGATGCTGAACCCGCTCAGCGCCGCCGCACCCGGATTCATGATCTGTATTTCAAGATGGTCAGGCGCATCCTTGTTCAGCGCATAATCGAAGTTGTTTTCGACAAGGGCTTCACCAATCGAAAAGGGCGCGGCCGCGCCGGTCAGGCGCATCGGGTTTTCAGCGAAAACCGGCTTGTCGTCGGCCAGGTCATTCAGGCCGTCACCATCGGTGTCGGCATTCAGCGGATCGGTGTTCAGCAACGGTTCGGCTGCATTGGGGATGCCATCGCCGTCAAGATCGTGGTTGCCGGCCCAGGCCGGCGCGCCAGCCAACCCAATGGCGACAAACAATGCGCCAATGCGGGGTGCGATTTTATAGTCCATGTCTATTATTCCTTTGCAAGACGGTTGGAATTGAGGGGAAGGGCGAACATGAGAACAGCCAGCCCGAGTGAGGCGAAAATGATCCACAGAGCGTCACCCTTTTTCTCGACAAGGATCGGGCCGAGGGGTTTTCCGGCATAGGTGTCTTTGATGCCAAGCACGGCAAAGCTGAACCGTTCGAAATGCTTGGTGATCGAGGCGGCTTCGATAAACGTGCGGATCGACTCGAATGTGCCGTAGCTTGCCTTGATACGGTCTTCTTCGGCCTTGGGCACCTGAAGCTGGCGGAAAACGCCGCCCGCCACCTGGTTGTCCGGGTCCATCGTGTCGCCGATCTGCGGGGCCACAAGCACCAGAACCAACCAAACAACAAAGGCGATGAGAAGCGCATTGCCGGTGTGTTTCATCCAGAGTGTCAGAACAAATGACAGGATGAAAAACACGCTGGTATAGGCGGTGCCAGCAAGCCAGACCAGAAAGATGCGCCCGACATCGCCCCCACCAAGCCCAAGGCCGGAGACGAGCGGCAGCAAAACCATGCCAAGCGCAAGAACAATGGCCAGACATGAGCCGAGCAGAACCATTGCCGCGCCAAGTTTGCCGGCCAAAAACTGCCAGGCCGCCACGGGCCGCGTCATGATCAATGCCAGGGTTTGACGGCCACGCTCGCTTGCCGCCGACCGGAAGCCCGCAAGAATGCCAAGAACGGCCCCGATGATCTCGATCTGCTCAATCGCGCCGCGCAGCAGGCTGAGCGGGCGGAAATTTGGCGCGCTCAGCGCCGAGGCATCCTTTCCCAAACCGATCAGCAAGGCTTTGCTTTCCTCATAGGCAGCAACATCTGCCGAAAGCGAGATCGCCCCGGTGACCAGCGATACCAAAGCCGCGATGGCAAGAAACAGCGTTACAATCGTGATAAATCGGTCGCGCAATGCATCGGAAATATCCTTGCGGGCAATGACCAGAACGGGCTTAAACATTATAATCACCTTTTGTGTGTTCCATATGCGCAACCGCCCAGATGGCGGCGCCAATCGCAATCGCCAGGGCCAGAACCAGGTCGACCAGCGGCGAAAGGGCCGAAGTTGCAACCGCCGATGCAGGCAGAAATTCCAACAGTTGGGCCGACAGGTATTTGAAACTTTCGGCAATGGAGAGCGGCCCGATCAGCCAGGCCGACCAGTCAAAGAATGTCGATGCCGGGGCCGGGGCCAAGGCGGAAATCGGGTTGATCGCCGCGGTTGGATGGATGTTCGAGGTCAGCGAGGGCAGGATGAAGGTTACGGTCAGCCAGATCGTCATCGGCACCAGCAGGGCCACCGATTCCGAGCGGGCCAATGCCGCCGAAGCCAGGCCCATAAGGCCAAACAGCAGCATGAACATCAGGCTGAGCAGAAAGAACGAGGCAAGCCTGCCCCAGCCCGCGGCTGAAAGCGTGAATTCGGGCAAAACCAGGAACGTGCCGATGCTGATGATCGCGGTTGCCGCCATCAGAATGCCAATGACCGCAAACAGCGCCATCAGTTTGCCACCGGCATAGGCGCCCGTGCCAAAGGGGCGCGCGCCAAGCAAGGGCAGGACACCGGCTTTTCGGTCCATCGCGATAAGCTGATAGCCAATGACAATGGACGCCAGCGCCCCGATCAGGCTGACATAGATCGACATATTGCGCAGCAATGACAGGGGTGAAACCGTGCTGACAGGGTTCGGCGGAACGGGCTGGCCAGCCGCGCCAAGATATACGACCGCATCGGCATAGATTGAATTTACCGTGCTTGTGGCCGACCAGCCCAGATAGGCCGAGACAAAGACAAGCAGCACGAACAGGCCCGACAAAAGCGCAACCGTGCGCTCGCGAAAAATCAGCAGCGCACTGTGGCGCGCAATGATACGGGCCGCCGAAATTCGGGGTGACGTTTCCATCAGGCCGCCCGCCCCTCGACAGAGACCGGCGTGACGGAAAGATATAGCTCTTCCAGAGATTTATCATCGCCATATTTCTGAACAACCGCTTCCATCCGGTCGTGATAGACAAGGACACCCTGGCTCAGCACGCCGATCGATGTGCAGGTTTTGGCGATTTCGCTGATCAGATGCGTGTTCATGAATATCGTCATCTTCGCCTCGGTGTTCAGCCGCACGATGAGATCGCGCAGCATTTTCATCCCCATCGGATCGAGGCCCGAAGAGGGTTCATCCAGAAAAAGCACATCCGGTTGGTGAAGAATTGCCTGCGCCAAGCCGATGCGTTGCCGCATTCCTTTGGAAAACCCCCCTACCCGCCTGGGGGCGAGCGCACTGGCATCAAGAAAATCCAGCACCTCGGCAATGCGGTGTTCCGGGCTTTCAACCCCGGACAGCCGCGCAAAGAACAACAGGTTTTCATGTGCCGTCAGCGTATCGTATAGGCGCACATTCTCGGGCACATAGCCAATAAGCCGGCGCACCAGAAGCGGGGCGGCAACACAGTCTTGCCCGCCAATTTTGGCACTGCCGGCGCTTGGTTTGGCCAGGGTCGTCAATATATGGATGGTCGTCGTTTTGCCCGCGCCGTTATGGCCAAGAAAGCCGAACACCTCACCGCGCGGTATCTCAAGCGTCAGGTCTTTGAGCGCCTGAAACTGCCCGTAGTTTTGCGAAAGCCTGCTGATACTGATCATGCTGTCAATCCTGTCTGCCTGGCAAATGCGATGCCATTTTGAGGATTTACGCCGGTCAGATGACTGCAGCCTGTCTGCAACCATACAGTTTTGTAAGGTTTGGGTGTGTTGGCCCTGAACGCATAGCCGGCATTTGCGCCAACGGCCCGGCGGAAAACCCCGCCCGCGAAACCATTGCCCCGCCATGACATATGAAAACGCACCCCGTGCGGTGATCATGGCCAAGGTTACGAAATTACAATCTTTACGAGCAGTATTTGACAGAATGCAGCTACATCTTCTGCCTATACGATTTACAGGAGGCTAAAATGAAGAAACTCTATCACTTTGGGGCTGCGACAATCGCGGTTACGGCCAGTCTGGCGGCAATCGGTGCCGGTGTTCTTATCGTCGCGACCGGGGTTGTCATCGGCGGTATGCTGGCCTTGTCTGCCAAACTGGCAAGCCGCAGCATCGCCGACCAACCCAGCGCAACACCCCAGGATGAAGACCTTGGGTTTGAGGACAAGGCGACCAGCTGACAGAGCGGTTTGCAAAGAAAAAAAGCGCGGGGGAAACTTCGCGCTTTTTTTATGTCTGCACATCCGGGCAAAAATTCAAACATGACAAAGTTGCAATCCAGTCGACATGCACCAGAAAAATTCGGCCCCCAATTTGGTAACAGAGGGCGGCAAGGTGCAGCCCCACGAAACTGGAGAACAAAAATGAAACGCAACACGATTACCAAAATTGGCGCAAGCGCGCTGCTCGCCCTTGGCCTTGTCGGTGGTGCCGCAACGATGGCTTCGGCAAATAGCCATTCAAAAGCTGGTGACACTGCTGAAGCCCAAAGCTTCCTTGCCGCGTCCGGGTCCATCGCCGATGCAATCGCCGCCGCCGAAGCCCAGTCTGGCGGCAAGGCGATGACCGCCGAATTTGAATCCGATGGCCCCGATGCCGGCTGGTATAAAGTTGAACTCGCTCTGGCCGATGGTTCTGTCAGCGAACTGCTGGTCAACCCGGCCGATGGCACCGTCAAAGTTGCACCCGCTGATGACATGGACCATGATGGCGCCGGGGACAACGCCGATGAGGATGGCGCCGAGAACGACTCTGATGAGCATGGTGGCGAGAATGAAAGCAACTAAAGCCTTCTGGCTTTGGAAGCGCAGTCGGCAGGGCATTCGCCCTGCCGATGACTTTGCATAGGTGGGCGATGAAAATTCTGGTCATAGAAGACGACAAGACAACCGGCGCCTATGTTTCGGACGGGCTTCGCGAAGAGGGCCACTCTGTTGATCTGTTCACCAGCGGCTCGGAAGGTTTGATTCAGGCCAGTGTCGGCCAGTATGATGTGATGATCGTCGACCGCATGTTGCCCGGCATTGACGGTGTCAGCCTTGTGAAAACCCTGCGCGGCACCAGAAATCGCACGCCTGTGCTTTTCCTCACCTCGATGGGCGGCGTGGATGACCGCATAGAAGGGCTGAATGCTGGCGGCGACGACTATCTGGTGAAACCCTTCGCATTTGGCGAGCTGAGCGCCCGCATTGCGGCCCTCGGCCGCCGCCCGCAAATGCAGGAAGCGCCCACCGTTCTGACGGCGGGTGATCTGGAAATGAACCTGCTTACGCGCAAGGTAACACGGGCCGGACAAACGATAGATCTGTTGCCCCGCGAATTTTCCTTGCTGGAGCATCTTTTGCGCCGCAAGGGCCGCGTTCAGACCCGCACGATGTTGATGGAGGCCGTCTGGGACATTCATTATGACCCGATGACCAATGTGGTCGACACGCATATCAGCCGGTTGCGCAGCAAGGTCGACAAACCCTTCAAGACCGAGTTGATCGAAACCGTCAGGGGCGCGGGCTATCGGATCGATTCATGATTTTGCGCAACATCCGTTCAACACCGCTGCGCTTGACGATCATGCTGATGGCCATATTCATCATGTCATCTGCGGCCAGTTTTACGGCGGCCTATCTGGTCATCAAATCGAGCTTTGATACGGCGCTTGCCGACGAAATAGATTTGAAGTTTGCAACCTATCAGGCCATTGAAAACCAGGGCGACCTGCTGGAACGCCTGCTTTTGGACAGCCGAAGCGCCAATCCCGAATTGCTGATCTTGCAATACCGCCCCGATGAGGGTGCCCCGATTGCAAATGTAATGCGCATCCCGCCGCGCAACGCGTTTGGCGTGATTCCTGAATCGGCCATCGACCACGCCGACCAAAGCATTGCCGACAGTTACCTGGCACGTAGCGCCCGCGTCGGGCAGGGCCAGTTGACCATTGCCCAGACGCGCGAACAAATCGTCAATATGGGCGAAATCATGCTTTCGGTTGTGATGATCGGCTTGCTGCCGGCACTTTTGGCCGCGGCGGTTTTCGGTGTCTTTGTCGCTGGTCGCGCCAAGGCCAAGATCGGGGATGTTCAAAGGACTCTTGCAGCACTTACCGGCGGCGACATGTCAGCGCGCGTGCCAACGGGGAAAGAGAGCAACGACCTTTCCGATATCGGCCATGCGGTCAATAAGATGGCAGCGTCGCAAGATGCGCTGATGGTTTCAATGCGCCAGATCTCAACCGATATCGCCCATGATCTGAAAACCCCGATCCAGCGTGTTGCCGTGCTTGTCGACCAGATCGTCGAACGAACAAACCTGTCAGATGAACAGGCAAGACTTTTGCACCAGGCCAGCGCCGAAGTGGACCGGATCGACAAGACCTTTCAGGCGCTATTGCAACTGGCGCAGATTGAAGGCGGCGCCGTCCGTGACCGTTTCGCGACGACCGACTTGAAGCAGATCACAACAGATATGGTTGAATTTCTGGACGCCGAGGCCGACGACCAGGGCTACGCGATACGCCAGCAGCTTGTGGGTGCCGGGCCATTCACGATCAACGGTGACCATCATCTATTGTCGCAGGTTGTTGCCAATCTCATCCAGAATGCGTTGCGCCATACGCCAAAAGGATCCCGCATCGACGTTGCCCTGACCACCACCGCCAGCCATGTCATTCTAAGCGTCGCCGATAACGGGCCGGGCATTCCAAAGGGTGAAACCGAAAAGGTTCTGCGCCGGCTGTATCGCATGGAAAAGAGCCGGACCACGCAAGGCAACGGATTGGGCCTGAGCCTCGTCGCCGCAATCTGCGCCCTGCACGAAGCAAAACTGGAATTGCTCGACAATGCGCCCGGACTGCGCGTGAAGATCACGTTCAACCCTGCAACCTGAGCTACCCTTCGCTTTGCAAAGCAGGATGAAGTTGGCCAGAACCGAAAGCGGCGTTGTGAGGGTCGATTTTTCTGATTCACGATCTCCCCCCAAGGGCTCCACGTAAAGTTGGAGGGAACTTGGGGCTCAGGTCAGTCTGCCCACAGACGCAAATCATAGAGCCAGAAGAATGGCGCGATGAGGTTCTTTGTGTCGCCGAGTATGTCCCGATAAGTCATCTCTAGGAGCTTGTTGCCCTTGAATCCGTCTTTGGGCGTAACGTTATTCGATCTCAGGAATTTTCGAATCTGATCATTGTTGACGTTCTCGTTGATGATCTCGTTCAATTCGCTGACAAAGCGAATGAAGTCGTCCTCGGACTTGATAATGATGCGGCGGTAGCGTCTTACGGCTTCGATGCGGTCCTTAAACGCCTTCGGCTTGTAGAGCTCTATTCCGTTCTTGCGGGCGAAGGCGGTAGTCCATTCCTCCAAGGCATTGATGACTTGGATGCCCACAGGAGGCTGAGTGAATTGCGCGTTGATTTGAGCGTCAAAAAACTCAGACCTCATGTCGTTCTGAGCGGGAATGTTGTGCTAGCGCCAGTGATGTTGCTCCGCGACAGGTAGCTCCTTCAAGTCTCCCAGCCATGCGATGACTGCACCCTTCGAGTTGATGCCGAAAGACATATAGCGTTCAGGCCAGTAAACGGTGCCATAGGTTTCGCTGGCGAATTCTACCGCGATTGTTGGGCTGTAAAGGTGCTTCACCAGCACCTCGTTGTCGAAGTAGACCGGTGTGAGGAAGCCATCACCCAAGCCTTCCTTGGGATCGAATTCGAAGGCAATGCCGCCCATACTGTCTTCCCTGTAGAGATTCCTTGAAGTGCCGCCCTTATACGCAGCTTTCTGTGTCGAGCGAATACTGGTTTCCGCACTGCCACCCGGTTTCCATTCCGGAAAGGCGTTCAAGCTGCACTTGCAGTTGCAGCAAACGGCGGCTTTGTCGGCACGGCAGACATCAGATCCTGCCCTCCACCCAGTTAGCGATGATCAGCCCAGGCACGGTCTCATGTGCCCGCGCAGCATCCCGCGCGAGGTCCAGCCGCTTCGGCAGCTTCACCTGCGGGACCAGGAGGAAGATCGGCGCGGTGACCTTGCCGCGCCCGGTCTTCGAGCGGGACACCACCGCCTGACCCTTCGTGTTCAGCCGTCCTTCCGCCACCAGCAGGCTCGGGCCCGTGCGGCGATAGACGAACCGCAGCCGCAGCCCGCGTCGCCGTTCCCATTCGCCGGGCGTGATCCTGCCACCACGTAGGGACTTGCCTGCGGCAGGCAGCGGGATCGCCAGCCAGAACCCGTTCTTCGACCGGATCAGCGGGCCGGCGTCGTGCGCGCCAACGATGACCGGCGCTTTCGACCAAACCAGCGCCGCGGCGTTAAGGCTTGGCTTGCCTCTCGGGAACTGCTCCGACCGGATGGTGCGGGCAAGGCGAGCGCTGAGCCCCGCACCGGTGATCTGGCCGCGCCACGCGGCCTTCAGCCCGGTCCCGGCCTCGCGCATGGCAGCGGTCACCGCGCGCTCCCCCGCCGCCACCTCGGCCTGCATCATCGCGACGATGTCGGGATCGATGTTGAGCTTCAGTTTCACGCGGGCCTCAGATCGACGGTCCAGACGAGCTGCTCGCGGTCGCGAACTGGCTCGCTTTGAATGAGGAAGGCTTCGCTGTCGATTTCGACCCTGTCGCCGGGGCGCGGGTTCGCCACCTCGGCCACCTGCAGATCCACGCGCGTGGTCTCGGACCAGATCCTTGCATCGCCGAAATCCGTAACCGCGTCCGCGCGCCGGGCGACCACGCGCACCAGGACGGGCGCGCCGCCCTCGGGCGTGTAAACCGCATCCCTGCCGATGTTCGGATCGGCGAAGAGCGCGCTGACGGCGGCGGCGAAGGCGCTCATCAGAACGCGCCGTTCAACCGCACCCGGCCGATGGTATCACCAGCGCCACCCGCGACCGCCTCGGTGGCGACACCGATCAGCGTGTTCGAGGTCGCCACGTTGGTGGTGCGCTTGTTGGTGTCGTCCCAGTAGATCCTGGCACCCGCGGTCCAGGCCTGCGAGCCGATCTTGGTGATGTCGAAGACGCCGACGAGCGCGGTCTCGACGGGCTCGCCGAGAGCGGCGTCGCCAGCCGCGATGCCGAATATGGAGCCGACGAGCAGGCCATCGCCGGAGGCGACGGCATAGGGCGCGGTCAGGGTGATGGTGTTGCCGGGCTGGACGTAGGTTTTCATGGGGAAGATCCTCGTGGAAAGACGAAGGGCGGCCCGTCAGGACCGCCCGTGTGTCAGGGTTCAGCATGTCGGCGCGCTGGTTACGCGCCCGGATTTTTGTAAAGACCGCGCCAGTCGATGGCCTTGGCGCCGAAGTCGAGGCGGCACTTGATCTCGACGCCGTCGACATCGAAGCCGTTGCGCGTCTCGATGTAGGCGCCCTGCTGACCCTCGAGATAGGCGTACTCGATGGTGTCGATCTGGTTCGGGCTCGCCGCCAGATACCAGGCGGTCTCGCTGGCGGCATCGAGCCGGGGCTCGCTGATCGGGGCGAGCGTGCGGATCGACTGCGGCACCACGCTGGACGTCGCGGCGGGCACCAGGTTCTGCGCGACCAGCTGCTCGGCCTTCAGTTCCAGCGAGGCAGGCACGATCAGGAAGGCGGGGCGGACGTTCAGCACCGTTTTCTTGTCGAGCCCTGTCTGCTTGGCCATCGCCGCCCGCGCCGCTCCGACGCTGCCGACATCGAGCGCCGCGCCGGTGCCCGCGAGGTTCTTGTGGGTGGTGTGGAACAGCGCGTTGCCGTCGGCCATGGCCGGGTTGGCGGTGATGATGCCCCAGACCACGTCCGACTCCAGCTGCGCGATGGAGTTGCCGTACATCGCCGGGATCCGGGTGAAGGCGTCGAGATCGTCGTTGATCAGCGTCTGGCGGGTGATCGCGACCACCCGACCATAGGTCTTGACCTTGTAGCTCTCCTTGCTCTCGCCGAGCGTCCCGCGCTTGAACTCGCCGCTCTCGCCGACTTCCAGCAGCTGCGGCGCTTCGCCGAGCTGCACCCGGTGCATCGCCTTGAAGTCGGTCGCCAGCACCTGGCGGCAGAACAGCATGAAGGTGCGGGGATAGGCCTCGTAGGCCTGCCGCAGGGTCTTGTTGGTGACCGCCGACAGGATCTCGGGGAAGTCCGAGGTCGAGTGCAGGGCCCGCGTCGCCACCTCGTCGCGCGACAGGCCGCGGGTGTTCACCCCAGCATTGCCGAGGCTTTCGCGGGCGAGTTCCAGCAGCGTCATGCCGCGATACTGCCGGGCGGCGTCCTCCAGCTGGAACAGCGTCGGGCTGTAGCGGTGCAGCAGCGCGTTCGCGACCGCATCACGGCGGGTGATCCGCTCGTCCCGGCCGCCAAGGGGGACGAAGACATGGGGGAAAGTCCGGGTCTCGTCCGACTTCGCGGCGACCTGATCGAGGATCAGGCGGCGGGATTCGTCGACGCTGACGCCGCGCTTGACCAGATCCTCGGCGAAGCCGCGCTCGAGGTTCAGGCGGCCCGCCAGATCGTAGATGGTGGAGACGCGGTCGCGCTCCGCCTCGCGGGCGCGCGTCGCGACCGCCTCGGTGTCGGGCGCGGGCGTCGCCTGCGTCTTCGGCTGGCTGCGCGTCTCGCTGGCGGCGACCTTCGGGTCGGGCGCAGCCGCTTTCGGCTCGGTCACAGCAGCATTCGGGTCGGTCATCGTGGTGTCCTCGGTATCATTCGGCTCGGTCGGCTGGGTGGTGGCGGGGGTTGCGGCGTCGCGCGCCGGGGTCTCGGTCTTGTCCGTCATCGGGATCGGTCCTTTCATGCTGGAAGGGGCGTCCCGGCGGTGGAGGACGCAGTCGTGAAGGGGATGCTGGGCGCGGAAACCGGCGGCGGGGTCGGCGCCGACCGCCACGGCGGAGACCTCGAAGGGCGTCCAGTCGACCGCGCGCCAGAGTTCGCGGGCGGCCTCGGGCTTCGAGACCTCGAAGCGATGGACCTGGTAGCCGATGGAGACCGCGCGAATGTGGCCGGCCTGGATGTCGCGCCAGATCGGTTCGACATCGGTCCGCTCGCTGATCCGCACCAGCGCGATGCCGCGGCCGTTCTCGATCCGCGCCGAGCCCGGCACGACCGAGCCGATGACGGCGTCGAGCGTGTCGAGATCATGAACCTTCAGGAAGGGCGCGCCCGCGTTCAGCCGGTCGAGCCGGACATGGGCGGGGTCGAGGCTCAGTTCCTCGTCGTATGGCTCGCCGAAGAAGGTGGCGCGACGCACGCGGGCCCCGGCCGACCAGACCACCTCGACGGTGCGGCTGTCGGCGTCGGCCGTGTTCGGCGCAAGCTCCGCCGACCGGCGCATGGCCGGCAGTTCGATCATCGTGTCCATGAAGGTCAGTCCTGTTGGTCGGCCTGCGCCGGGTCATTGTCCGCGTCAGCAGCCGGGTCGTCGGTGTCTGGTTCGTCGGCGGCCGGATCGGTCGCCGCGTCGCCGGTCTGCGCGCTGCCGGTCTTCGTGACCCGCCGCGGATCGCTGTCCAGCACCAGCCCCAGCGCGTCGAGCTTGGCGTTGGTCGCGGCGATCTCCGCCAGCACGGCGTCGGGGTTGCGGCCCTGTTTCGCGATCACCTCAGCCAGCGTCATCGTGCCGGAGCGGATCGACAGCAGGTTCGCCATCGCATCCTTCTGCGGATCGACCGCCTCGAACTTCGGCGGCGACCATTCGACCGGCACGATCGGCGACGGAATATGGCCCGCGGCCCACGCCGCTTCCGTGAACCATCGCCAGACCGGGGCGCAGAACATCGGAATGAACAGCTGCCATTGCACCGCGTCGATCTGGCGGCGGAACTCCACGAGCCCCGCCCGGATCGAGGAATAGTTCACCTGGCTGAGATCGCCGGTGAGCAGCTCGTAGGGCACCCGGAACCCTGCCGAGATCGTGTGCAGGCTGGCCCGCTTGTATTCGCCGTAGCCGCCGATAGCGGATGGTTGGTTGAAGCGGATGTCCTTGCCGCCACGAGCATAGGCGATCAGCCCCGGCTCGAACTGCTCGACCCGGTTGCCATCGGCATCGACCACGGAGGGCGCGATGGCCTGCTGGGCCTCGTCATCGCCGAACACGATGGCGGTGACGCAGGCCTCGGTCTTCTTGCGGACCAGTTCGGCCACCTCGTAATCGTCGAGATCGCGCAAGCTGCGGATCACCGGCGCGCCCCAGGGAACGCCGCGCGCCTGCGTGCGCTGTTTTTCATAGACATGGGCGATCTCGGTCGCGGGCACCGGGCGGCTCTGCAACCCGTTCTGCAGGGCGCCATAGGCATCGCCCGGATGCTCGGCGTGCAGCCAATAGGCCCGGCGCTTGCCGACCGGGTCGAACTCGATCCCCTGGACGAGGCGGCCTGCTCCGAGGGCGCCAGACTTCGTGGCGTCGAGGAAGTCTGCCTCCAGCACCTGCAATTGCAGCGGCACCGGCAGCCCGTCCGAGGATCGCCGCAGGCGGCGGCGCACCAGCACCTCGCCCGCCTCGACCATCTCACGGCAGATCAGCGTCTGCAGACCGTAGAAGTCGAGCTGGCCGTCGGCATCACAATCCGCTGTCCAGCGCTCGAACAGCGCATCGACCTTCCGGTCCAGCTTGTCGTCACCGCTGGCGGCGCGCGGCATGATGCCCGCGCCGATGATGTTATTGACGAGCACCGCCACGGCCTTGGCCGCATGCGGGTTGTTGCGGACCAGATCGCGCATCCGGTCGCGCAAGAGCGCCCCGGCGACGCCGATCTCGGTGTCGGCCGAGGATCCCGGCGCGCGCCAACCTTCCGTCCGCCGCCCGCGCGCAGCGCCATCGTAACCGCGCGTCAGGGTCTCGAAGGCCTGCCGCGCCATCACGCGGCGGGCCGCCATGCGCGGCGCCACCGTAGCGATGGCGTGGTCGAACCAGTTCGCCGACATCACCGATCCCCGCGCGAGAAGCCCGCAAGCCCGGCCACCGGCAGCGGCCGCGTGGTCCCCGCGATGGCGCGCTCGATGGTCCGGATGCGGGCGAGGAGATCCTCGGCCGAGCCATAGTCGACGGATTTGCCATCGTAGCTGACCCGGGTCGTGCCGCTGGCGTAGGCCCGGCGAAGCGCCGAGAGCTCCGTTTCCGTCCAGTCGGTCATGTCAGAACCATCCTCCGCGTCGGCCCAGCCAGTCCGACTGCCGCTTTCCTTGGGGTGCGGATTGCGGTCGGTTGACCCGCCCTGCGCCATCCATTTCCGTTGGCGCCGCCCCGAGCTGATCCTCGAGGTCGCGCCATTTCTCGTCGGGCCAGCGGTCCGCGCCTGCTATCCAGGCGGCGGCGCGGGCATAGACCCGGCAGTCCAGCGCCTCGTTGCGCTCGCGCAGCTTCTGCCATTCCAGCCGGGCGAAGCCGCGCTTCGTGCGCACCGTCACCAACTGCTCGGCCACGAACTGCTTCAGCCACTCGTTCTCGACCCAGTGCGGCAGGTGCACCGAGCCGGGCGGGAACGCCGCCCCGTCGGCCATCTCCTCCTCGGTCGGCCGCGCCAGCCGCAGGAATCGGTAGGTCTCGGCCTTGAAGGTCGAGACCGCCACGGTCCAGAGCCGCGCCCCGCGCCGCAGGCGCTTGCCGCCCTCAGTCGCGTCCACGAAGGTCGGCCCCGACACCGGGCTCGAGCGGTTGAACCCCTCGACGCCCTTCACCGGCGACACCTGCGCGAAGCCTTGCGCCCGCGACCAGGAATAGACCGCCGGTGCCTCGTAGCCGGTGTCGATGGCGAGCCGCGCGATCCTGAGATGCGCGCCGCGTTCATGCGGCCAGCTTCGGTCCAGCACCGCGGTCAGTTCCGACCATGCATCGTGCCGGTCGGGCCCGCCCTCGATGACGACATGATCGACGAGCCACGACTCAAGCCCGCGGCCCCAGGCCCAGACGTCGACCTCGATCCGGTCCTTCTGCACGTCGGCACCGGCCGTCAGGAACAGCCCGCCCGCGGGCACCGTGCCGGATGTCCAGCGCTCGCGGCGGTCGTAGAGCCGCTGCCAGTCCGGCGCTTCCCCGGTCTCGACCCAGGTCTCGCCGAGGATGGTGTTGCGGAACGCCTTGATCGCCTCGTCCGAACCCTGTGCCGCGTCCCATGCCCGCACGATCCGCTCCCAGCTGAGCCAGCCGATCGGCGAGTAGAGCGCCGAGAGGTGATACCCGACCGTGGTCGGGTCGGCGGCCGTGGCGGTCGCCCGCCATTCGCCCCCCTCCAGCATCGCCGTCTTGTGGTGTTCCGCGATTGCCGCGTCGCAGCCCTCGCAGTGATACTCCGCCGTCTCCGGGCGGCCCTTCTGCCAGCGCAGCCGATCGAACTTCAGCCATTGCGCGTGGCCGCAATGCGGGCACGGCACGAAGTACCGCCGCTGGTCGCTGACCTCGAACTCCCGCTCGATGCGCGACAGCCCCCGGATGGTCGGGGTCGAGACCAGAAACACCTTGCGCCGGTGGGCGAAGGTCAGCGACCGCGCTTCGGCCAGCGTGACCGGGTCGCCTTCCTCGTCGGCCGAGGCCGGATAGGCGTCGACCTCGTCGAGGAAGATGTACCGCGCCGGGGTCGAGCGCAGCCCGACCGCCGAGTTGGCCCCGGTCATGATCAGGATGCCGCCCGCGAATTCCTTCGACAGCATCGTGTTGCCGGCGTCGCGCGAGCGCGCGGGCTTCACCCGCTCCCGCAACTCGGGGCTCTCGTCGATCAGCGGGTCGATCCGCTGCCGCGAGTTGCGCTTGGCCAGTTCCACGGTCGGCTGGACCGCCAGCATCGGGCCCGGCGCCTGATGGATGGCGAAGCCGATCCAGTTGTTACCCGCCTCGGTCGCGCCGACCTGCGCGGCCTTCATGAACACTACCCGCTGCGTGGGATCGCCGGGGCTCAGCCGGTCCATGATCTCGCGCATGTAGGGCGTGCGCACCGTCCGGTACCGCCCGGGCTCGGCCGAGGCGCGTCCCGAGAGCATCCGGTGCCGATCCGCCCATTCCGAGACGGTCAGGTCCGGGTCGGGCCGGAGCCCGTTGCCCCAGGCGCGCAGGATCTCGCCCGCGCCGTCGAAGTCCGTCAGTGCGTCATCATCACCGGAAGTCGGGCCGGACCTCGGCGAGTTCGTCGAGGTGGGCGCGTACATGTCTCTCCAGGACCTTCTGCATCGCGGCTGGCTCCACGGTGATTTGCTGGCCTATCGCGTCGCTGCACGAGGCCGAGATTTCGGCCGCCATCAGCGCCGCCGCGCGTGCAGGCCAGTTCACCCACGCGTCCCGCTCCTCCCGCCCCAGCCGGAACACCAGCGCCAGCGCGCGGGCCCGCTCGATCAACTCCCCCTTCAGCTTCTGCAGCCGGATGCGTCGCTCCTGCGCCTTCAGCACCTCGTTCGCCGTCTTGGCCTGCAGGAAGGTCGTGCCACCGCCGACGGCCGGGACCGCCAGACCCTGTTCGCGCAGGGTATCGCCGACGGCCGCTACCGCCGCCTCGGGGACGGGTTTCAGCTTCGGCGCGGGCGGCTTGCGGGTCTTGGACGGGTCCGTCGTCTCGGCGCGCCGCGCGTCGCTGGCGGCCGCGTTGATGCTGCCGTCGGGATAGAGGACCAGCCGCTCGGCGGCCTTCGCCTTCTGGATCGCGCCGCGCGACAGCCCGACATGCGCGGCGTACTGGCGCTCGCTCATGCCCTGCATCGGTAGCTCCGATTATCATTCAGAATCATGTGCTTATTGAGTTGATAAGCATCGCGGACAGAGGGAACGTCCGTTCAGAAGGACGATGCAACTCACCAAGGAGCCACTCCGATGACCACCCGCCTGAACCCGATCACCACCCCGCGCCACGAACTCCGCGCCGAGAAGGCCCGGCGCAACAAGGAAGCGGCCCTGAACGCCTTCATCGGCAAGAAGGCCGAGATCGACGAGATGCTCGCCCGCCTGCAGGCGCTCAGCGACGACCATTTCAACTGCCATCCCGACGAGGTGGGCTGGGCCATGGTCGGCACCCTCGAACAATACGCCAGCCTCCTGAAGCGCATCACCGACAGCGCTTTCGGCGAGGGCGAACACGCCCGCTGATATCCGGCAACGCCGGAACTCCCGCCGCGCGCCCCGCGCGGCTCGGGGTCGTAGAAGGCGCCGCATGACGCGGGCCCGAATACGGAGACGACCCCATGACCCAGATCCAGATTTCCGACGCCCAAGCCGTCATCCTGTCCACCGCCTGCGCGCGCGAGGACGGAGCGGTCTTTCCCGTCACCGCCAGCCTCAAGGGCGGCGCCGTCGGCAACGTCTGCAAGAGCCTCCTGAAGCAGGGCATGATCGAGGAAATCGCCGCCACGGACCTCAACACGGTCTGGCGGCACGACGAGGAGCGCGGCCCGATCACGCTGCGCGCAACCCCGCTGGCCTACAGCACCCTCGGGATCACGGACGAATCGGGCGAGACGCCGCCGCCCGAAACGCCGACCGCCCCGGTCAAGCACCGGAAGGGCACCAAGCAGGAGACCCTGATCGAGATGCTCCGCGCAGAGGGCGGCGCGACCATCGACGAGATCGTCGCCCAAACGGGCTGGCAGTCGCACACGGTGCGCGGCGCGATGTCCGGCGCGCTGAAGAAGAAGCTCGGGCTCGAGGTCACCTCCGAAAAGGTCGAGGGGCGCGGGCGCGTGTACAGACTCCCCGCCGCCTGACGCACCGGACCCCGAAAAGCTGATGGCCGCCGTCCCTCCGGGGCGGCGGTCGATCATTTGGCGCTCCGCATCCGGATCGCCTCAAACACCCGCCGCAGGGCGAAGGATCGTGCGATGCTCACCACGGTGAAGATGGCGCCCATCTTCAGGTTCTGCGCCAGCGTCGTGTGTAGCCCGAAGACCGGGAAGATCAGGATCTGCGTGACCACGGCGACGCCGTAGCCCACGATGACGTTGACGACGGACTCGACCAGCGACATGAGGCGGGACTGCTTCATGCCGCTGCCTCATCCATCGGCCAGCAGTTCAGCCGCCAGAGTTCGCAGCGCATGCGCCGCAACCAAGGGGACCACGCCGTTGCCACAGAGGCGAAGCCGGTCCACCCGGTGGGCCAGCCCATCAGCGCCTCGACGAACAGCGGGTTCAAGGTCCGGCGCGCATCGGAGGTATTCGTCCCAGCCATCGGCGTCACCAGGACCTGGCGGCCAAGCAGGCCGTTGACCGGCGTGTTCGCCAGTGTCGTCGCCCCATCCTTGTGGTCCCGCGCCGTCGGCGTCATCCACATTCCGGCCGCGTGGGTCAGGTCGGCACTCCTGCGGTTGCCCGCGCTCGGCTTGCAGCCGTCGTTCGCCATCGGCGTCGGCCAATCCCGCGCCATGCGGTCCAGCCCCTTCTCGTCCTTCCGCTCCCCGCCCCGGCTGCGGAAGCTGTCGATTTGCGGCGTCGGCCAGAGCGCGGCCGTCGTCGCCAGGTTCATGCCGTGCTGGCCTGCTTCCTGCGATGGCGTCGGCTTCGTCTGCCGGTTCTCGTTGGCGCTGGCCCTCGGCGTCGGCCAGAGCCGCAGCAGCTCCGTCCGGTTCCCGCCACTCGAGCGGGTGCCGGAGCAGGCGCGCGGGGTCGGCCAGCTCGTCCCCCTCTCGGATTGCGAGGATGAAGAGCCGCTCGCGCTTGTGCGGCGCGCCGACTTCCGCCGCCGTGAAGAGGCCTGCCGCAAGCTTGTAGCCCATGCCGACCAGTCCGCTGGCGACTTCGGGGAAGCCGAGGCGGAGATGATGGGCGACATTCTCGAGGAACACGAAGGGCGGTTCGACCTCGCCGACGATGCGGGCGACATGCGGCCAGAGGTGGCGCGGGTCCTCCGCGCCCCGGCGCTTGCCCGCGACGGAGAACGGCTGGCACGGATAGCCCGCAGTGACGATGTCCACTGCGCCGCGCCACGGGCGGCCGTCGAAGGTGGCAACGTCGTCCCAGAGAGGCGCGCGATCCAGGGACGCGTCTTCCATCCGCGCCACGAGAGTGGCTGCGGCGTAGGTTTCCCGTTCGACATGGCCCACAGCACGATATCCGGGGATGGCGAGGACAAGCCCGAGATCGAGCCCGCCTGCGCCGGAGCAGAGGGAGAGGCCGAAGAGGCATGCGTCTGCGTCTCCGGAAGCGCGTCCGGAGGAAGGTAAAGCCAGGTCATGCATGTCACGCGGCGGTCTTGCGCTTTCGCGCGGGTTCTGGGGCGGCGTCCGGGTCCGGCGTATCGGCCCGGGCCTCGGCATCGTCGCCCAGCCGCTCGGTCCTCACCTGCGCGAAGGTCCGACCGTCGCCATCGAGGATCGCGTCGCGGCCGGTGTCGGCCTGCCAGCGTTCCACGGCGACATCGACGTAGGCCGGGCTGATCTCCATCGCGAAGACGCGACGGCCATTGGCCGCGCCCGCCATGATCTGCGAGCCGGAGCCTGAGAACGGCTCGTAGCAGAGGCCGCCCCGCGCCACATGCTGGCGCATCGGGATGCCGAAGGCGTCGAGCGGTTTCGGCGTCGGGTGGTCGGGGCGCTCATCCTTGGCGAAGCTGGGAAGCGCCCATGTCGATGGCAGCGTTTCCTCCGCCACCTTCGGCGGACGGTTCGGGCGACGCCAGCCCATGAAGCAGGGCTCGTGTTTCCAGAGGTAGTGGGACCGGGTCAGGACGCCGCGGTCCTTCACCCAGATGATCTGCTGATGGACGAAGGCGCCGGCCTTTTCCCAGCAAGCCGCCAGCATCGCCTGGCGGCGCGAGGCGTGCCAGCAGTACCAGGCGGCGTCCTCGGTGATGGCCTCGGCTACAGCGGCGGCGATGAAACCGTCGTAGAGCTCAGCCCCCTGCGAACTGTCATCCCAAGTGGTGCCGTAGGACGCCGACCAATCCTTGTTCCGCGTCGGGTGGTTTGAGCCGTCGTAGTCCACGAGGTACGGCGGGTCCGTCGCGAACAGCACCGCGCGCTCGCCGTTCATCAGGCGGCGCACATCTTCGTGGCTGGTCGAGTCTCCGCAGAGCAAACGATGGTCGCCGAGGATCCACAGGTCGCCCGTCTGCGACGCCGGATTGCGGGGCGGCTCGGGGATGGTCACCGGCGGCACGGAGCCCCCGGCGCCACCTTCTTCACCGTCGTCTTCCGCGACGTAGGCCAGCAGCTTGTCGAGTTCGCCATCGGAAAACCCGACAAGCGACAGGTCGAAATCCTCGACCAGCAGATCGTTCAGTTCCGCCGACAGCAGCGCCTCGTCCCAGGTGCCGAGTTCAGTCAGCTTGTTGTCCGCGATGCGGTACGCCCGTCGCTGCGCCTCGGTCAGATGGCCCAGCACGATCACCGGCGCCTCGGTCAGCCCAAGCTGCGTGGCGGCAAGGACCCGGCCATGGCCTGCGATCAGTTCGCCGTCCTCGGCGACGAGGCAGGGCACCGTCCAGCCGAACTCGGCCATGCTGGCGGCGATCTTCGCGACCTGGTCCGGGTCGTGTGCCTTCGCGTTCTTCGCGTAGGGCTGGAGGCGCGACAGCGGCCAGGTCTCAATCGCGTCCGGGGCGAAGCTCAGCGTCATGGTGGGCAAGGTTCCTCGGTCGAGTGGATGCCGGTGGCTTCCGGACTCCGGATGCCAGGCTGGACTCCACACGGGGTCCAGCGGCCACCAGCGGTGTCCGGTCGGAAGGCCAGCGTTCATTGGTGTTTGCGCGGGGCGCGCGTGGGTCCGGCTTCCGGGTGGCCTCCCAAAAATCCGGCCCTGTCGCTGGCGATGTCCCGCGCTTCGCCCGCCAGCATACGAATATCGCCCAGGAAGGAACCGGAAACTGCCGTGGGCTGGACCCCGGCCGGATCCTTGCTGGATACCAGGGTCCAGAAGGCCCCCGTCAACGCAAAGGGGAGAGCGAGCTTTCCAGCGCACTCTCCCCATCTTGCCTTCGGAATAGCACGATCATGTTGCAGATGTCGAAGGAAAAAGTGTTGCAACACATTGGAGTCACTGCGCATTCAGGCGCGCGGCGATCTTGGTCAGCGCCAGCTGCCAACGCCGCCAGGCGGTCGTGCGGTCGCACCCCAGCTCGCCGCTGATCTGCTTCCACGGCACGCGGGCGGCGCGGGACCAGACCAACTTGCGCTCCGCCTCCTCGATCCAGAGCACCCAGTCGAAGGTCTGCTCGAGCCGGGTGATCGCGGCGGCCGAGGGCCAGACGCGCATGGGCTGGGGTTCCATCGCCGCGATCTCGCGGCTGGTGCGCACGATGTCGGGCCAGGTGTTGAAGTAGCCCTGCGCCTTCACCGGCGGAAGCTTGCGCAGGGTGCGGAACGCCTCCTCGAAATGATCGGCGACGCACTCGGCGGTCCATTCGCGATCAGCCATGACGCGCCTCCCTGTCGGAAGGGCGCGGGCCGTAGAGCTTCTCGCCGAGCTGGCGGACCAGTTCACGCTCGGGCCAGGTAAGGCGGTCGTCATCGGCGGAGACCGCGAGGACGCCCTGTTCCTGCCAACCCTCGCGCTTGACCTGCTCGGGATCCCGGCGCCGACCGCCGTAGCCATGGGGATGCCATCTCATGCGACACCTCCCTTCGTCTCGATCGCCCAGAGCAGGATCGCGATGGCGTCGGCCTCGTTGTCGTCGGCCGGGCTGAAGCCGCGAGCACGGACGGCGGCGACCATGGCGGCCTTGTCTGCGTTGCCCTTGCCTGCGGCATGACGCTTGATCGTGCCGACCGGAACGCCCTCGTAGGGCACGCCGCGCAGTTCCGCCCATGCGGTCAGCGTGGCCATGAGCCCGCCGTAGATGTGGCTCGCGTCGGTGCCCGCGTGGCGGCGGACTTCCTCGAACCAGATGGCGGCGACGGGCCCGGACAGCCGGTCGATCTCGGTCAGCCAGTTGGTGAAGCGCAGATAGCGCATGCCGCCACCGTCGTAGCGACCGGGCCTGAAGCTCGCAGTTCCGCTGGTGATCAGCCCGTCCGGCGCGCGCAACGCCCAGCCGGTGCTGGTGCCGAGATCCAGCGCGAGAATGCAGGGGTTGAATCTGCCGGCAGCCGTGAGAGGCGCCGGGGCGATGTGTGGGGAGCGGTCCATGACGACCTCCTCTTCGAGTGAGAGGCCGGGGCGGCACGGCTGCCTGGTGAGGGCAGCACGCGCGCCCGGGCCGGGATCGCGAGGTCTGGTCAGGGTCACGTTGTCGTTGCCGGGAGCGCCCGGCGCTTCCATCAATGGCTTCACCCCGTCCGCTTGAAGGAAGTGGGGACGCAAGCCATTGGCAGAATGAGGATAAATCTCTTCTTTCAATATTTCAGTTATTTCATGTGGTATATGTGTGGCGTCGCTCCCCATCCACGCGCGCGAGGGTCTCTGCGTGAAATATTGAAAGAAGTCCGCCGCGCCGGATTTCCGTTCCAGGACGGAGGCTTGGGCGGGTACTTCCTTCAAATGAAGGATGGGGGCCGTTGAAGGAAGCATCGTCCCGGCCCTCACCGCAGCGCCCGGAAGCGCATGGCCTTCCGACCCCCGGTCTCCTGCTCCACCGTGACGATGTCACCGCTCTCGACCAGCGTGAGCAGGATGTCATCGCGGTCGCGCGCCCGGAGCCATTGCGAGGCGCGGGTCAGCTCGGACTTGGTGACGCCTGCCGACCCGGCCTTGCGGATGATCTCGCGCACCCGCTTCAGATGCGCCTCTGTCTCGGTGTCGGCGACGTGGCGCTCGACGGCGTCGATGGTGCGCCTGGCGAAATGGCGCACGAAATCGATCGCCCAGACAGCATCCTCGAGCCGGATGACGGGATGGACCGCATCCCGCCCCACGGCCAGGACGAGCGCGACCTTGGCCGCGTTTTCCGCGATCCGGGCGAGGATCGGCGTCTGAAATGTGCCGGCCGCGGCCCTGAGCTCGGCGGTGATCTCGTCGCGGAGCGCGTCGAAGCGAAGCTGCGCCTCGTCGTCCATCGGCACGGTCATCGGATCGACCGCGGTCTCTGGTCCGGATGTCCGGCCGGCGAGGTTGCCGCTGGCCTGGCCGCCGCCTTCGGCGAGCCGCTGCAGCCCCTCGATCAGCGGCCGGGGCGATCTCCGGAGCCCGGCGCTACGGTTCTCGTCCGGATAGTCCTCCTCACTCGGCAGGATGATGAGCCGAGCGAGCGAGCCGTCCACCACGTTGGCGCCCTGCAGCGCCCCCCAGAAATGCAGTGGCGTCGTCGTGCCGTAGACGCAGAGGCAGGGCTGCACGATGTCGCGCCGCTCGTTCGAGCCGTCCCGGTTGGCGTATTCCGCGCCGAGGAAGATGCCGCTGGCCGCAGTGTAGAGCTCGGTCATGTTGTCGAGGATCTCGGTGATGTGGCGCGGGCTGCGCTTGCGGTCGGCCGCTGCCGAGAGGAACATCCCGAACTCGTCGATCTGGAACAGGATCGCGGGCTGACGGTGGAGCGCGGTCAGGAGCCCCGCGCCGGAGGCGATCTTGTTGCCGCCCAGGTGGTGCGCCAGCCCCGCCGCGAAGAACAGCTCGTTGACGACCTCGCGGGCGTGGTTCTTGCCCGACCCGCTGTCCGCGATGCCGACGATGTAGAGGTTCGTGCGCAGGTCGGTCGTCGTGCGGTAGCGACGCCCCATCATCGCGCCGAGGGCGCAGAGGCTCGCGCCCACCGCGAGAAGCGGCTGCGGTCTGCGCGCCGTGTCGATCATGTAGCGCGCGAGATCGCCCACGAGCCCGCCTGGGATCGTCAGCGTGAAGGACGGCACAGGCGCGAGGATCGGCATCGGGGCTTCGGGCTGGGCGAGCCGCGCCAGGAGGCCCGCCGCGGGATGCGCGTCGGCCGCACAAGCCTTCTGACTGCCGTCGAGCAGCAGGTCGGGATCGGGACGCCAGCCCTTCTCCATGGCGAGGTGATAGATCGTGCCGGCGCCGATCCGCGCGGGCTTGAAGCTCGTCCATGCCTTCGCCGTCGCGGCCGGGTCGTTCTTGGCCGCCTGCGCCGACCAGTCGGCGAAGAGCGTCGCGCCCTCCTCGCCCAGCCCGCCCTTCAGCGCCATGCCGATGCGCATCCAGCTGTCGTAGTCGAGCTCGGCGTTCGGCAACCAGGCGAGCGCGCTCCGGATCGCGGCCAGCGTGCCGGCCTGTGCGTGGGCCGGCAGACACGGTTGCCCGGCCCCGATTGCGCCCTTCGCACCGAGGCTCTTCGGGCGCAGCTCGGTCGGGATCAGCGCCAGCGCCTCGTCGAGGAACGCTGCCGCCCTGTCGGCGTCGATTTCGGGCAGGCTCTCGATGTCGAGATCCGCGAGCCCCTCGTCCGGCCAGGCATAGGGCTGGCCGGTGTCGGGATGCTCGGCATAGGCCACGAACTGCTGTCCGTGGCACAGAACCTCGAGCGGCGCGCGCCGGATCCCGGCAAAGGGCTCTCGCGTGCGATAGACCAGCAGCCGCTTCGGTGCCTTGCCGATCCTGAGCGCGGGCGTGTCGCCCAGCCGCTCGCGGGCCAGTCGTTCGATGCGCAGCGCAAGCTCGCCATCCTCGGCGACGTCGATGTCGAGCGCGGCGACCGCGCCGCCGACGATCCCGACGCCGCAGCTAGGCCAGGTCGACCAGGTCGCGACCTCGAACTCGGTCGTGGCGCGGCTCGCATGCCGGTTCCACTGCGGGTAGTCGTGCCAGGCCGCGCGGGCGAACTGGCCTGGTTTCTTGGTGCCGGGCGCGATCGGCAGGATCGCGTAGCCGTTGGTCACGAGACGCGCGCCCACGCGCGCCATCCACGAGGTGTCCGCCATCAGAAGGGCACCTCCGGGATCATGCCGTCGAGCCGCGCGCGGTCCTTCGCCGCCAGATCGCGCAGGTGGTCGCAGTAGCCGGTGACAATTACCTCGACGAAGGTGTCCCACTCCTCCTCGGTGAGCAGGGCGAGATCGGTCCGGCCAAGGCTGTCGAGATAGGCGCCGCCGGCCTTGCCGCCCTCGACCATGGCCGCGGTTTCATTGGGGGTCGGATCGATCATGCCCGACCTCCGGTGGCAGATGTCCTGGCAAACCCGGCTGCAGAGGTCTCGGCGGCTCGTGTCGCGCCGCGGGTCGGAGACGCGGAAGCGCGCGTCGAACCAGCCCCAGCCACGGGGCTCTCGATGGCAGACGGCGCAGAGCCCGGCACGGCTGTAAGGCATGGGGCGAACCTGCAGGCGGTGATTTCGGTGAAGCGGCCCGCAGGGCGGACGGCGATATCGGTGGGACGGCGCAGCCGGTCCGCCAGCAGGAGCGCCTCGTCGACGGACTCGGGCACGTCCATCTCTGGCGCCCGTTCGCGCCACCAGCTCGCGGCCTTCCGGCGCGGATAGCCCTCGTGCTCTAAGCAGACCCATTCCGTGTGGAAGGCGAGCCCGCAGCGGTAGGTGACCTTCAACGAGACACGCCCGCCGCGCTTCTCGCGGCGGCTGTAGGTGACGTCGGTGACGCCGACCCATTGCGGCTTGCCGGTAGACAACACCTCCAGCGTCGAGGCGGTCGGCTCCAGCTTCACCTCGCGGCCGGGGAACTCGAAACCGCAGTCGGGGCATTCGAGCGCCGCGATGGCCACGATGGTCCCGCATTTCGGGCAGATCTTGGTGGGCGGCGGCCCGTCCCCCGGACCGCCCGGCCGTTTCGGCCGCACGAGATCGATGGGGCCGTGCCGGCGGACATTGCCCGCGAAATCGAGAACGAGGCAGTTCTCCTTGCCCTCGGCGAGCCGCGTGCCCCGACCGGCCATCTGGACATAGAGCCCGGCCGACTTGGTGGGCCGCAGCATGGCGATCAGGTCGACGGCCGGCGCGTTGAAGCCCGTCGTCAGCACCCCCATGGAGGCCAGCGCCCTGATCTCGCCGCGCTTGAAGGCGGCGATGATCGCGTCACGCTCGTCCTTCGGCGTCTTGCCGAAGATCGTCGCGCAGCTGACGCCGCGGCGGCGGAACTCCTCGGCGACATGGGTGGCGTGGCGGACGCCCGAGCAGAACGCGAGCCAGGACCGGCGCGTCTCGCCATGGGCGATCACCTCGGCCACGGCCGCGCGTGTGATGGCGTCCTGATCGACCGCGTCCTCGAGGTCGCGCGCGATGAACTCGCCGCCCCGCGATCCCACGCCCGTCACGTCGAGGCGGGTCTTCGTCTGTTTCGAGATGAGCGGGGAGAGATAGCCCTGATCGATCAGGTCGCGGACCGACACCTCGTAGGCGATGTCGGTGAAGAGCGCATTCTCGCCCTCGTGCAGCATGCCGCTGTCGAGCCGGAACGGCGTCGCGGTCAGACCGATCACCTTGAGCGCGGGGTTGATCGCCTGCAGATCGTTGAGGAAGCGGCGATACATGGTGTTCGACCGACCGGGGATCAGATGGGCCTCGTCGATCAGCACCAGATCGGCATGGCCGATGCGCGTCGCCTTGTCGTGGATGGACTGGATGCCGGCGAAGAGGATCCGGGCCCGCGCGTCGCGGCGGCCGAGCCCGGCCGAGTAGATGCCCGCAGGCGCCTCGCGCCAGAGCCCCAGCATCTCGGCATGGTTCTGCGCGATCAGTTCGCGGACATGGGTGACGACCAGCACGCGCTGGTCGGGCCAGGCCTTGAGAACGCCGTCGATGAAGGCGGCCATGACGAGGCTCTTGCCGCCGGCCGTGGGGATCACGACGAGCGGGTTGCCGCTCTCCTTCTCGAAATAGCCGTAGATCGAGGCGATCGCGGCCTGCTGGTAGGGGCGCAGGGTCAGCATGCGGCGGCCTCCTTTTTGCGGGCGTCGTTGGTCCAGGCCGAGCCGTCGCGCATGCGGTAGGAGACGAAGTCCTCGCCTGCGTCGCTCACCTCGCCGGGGACGAGATCGGGGATGAACAGGTGCCGGGGGCACGCGCGGCGCTGATCGGCAGGGTCGAGCAGCCGGTCGTGGCGCGCGCAGTGCCAGCCGCCTTCGATGGGCGTCGAATGCAGGCAGGAGCGACAGGTGACGGCCGCGGCGTCCTCGCCGTGGCAGAGCCCGTGGTGGTCGCAGAACCGGCACTCGAACCAGGCGGGATCAGCGCTGATCCGCTCGGGCGGGTGCTGGGCGAAGATGATCCGCCCCGCCTTCTCGAGCAGGCGCGTGGCCCTAGCGGGGTCGGCCGGGACGCGCTCGATGTGCAGCGCGTCCGTGTCCTTGCAGACCGCGACGTAGAGCGCTCGCGTGATGCCGGTCAGGTGCATGTAGATTTGCATCTGCGCGGCGTGCTGGGGCTTGGCGAGCACGACACCCTTGGCGACGAGCTCGGCGAAGCTCTTCGCGGAATGCGTCTTGAACTCGACGACGTGCCAGGTCTTCGGCGCCTCGAGCAGGCCGAGGGCGACGGCGTCGAGCGAGCCGCCGAAATGCCCGCCATGCGCCTCGACGCGGAACTGCCGCCCGGTCTCGGGATCGACCTCCAGCACCGTCGCGCCGGTGGCGCGCAGGTCGCGGACGAGCCGGGCCTCTTCCAGCTGGCCGGTCTCGAACAGCCGCAGGATGCGGCCCGTGTGCCGCGCGGGCGTCGCCCAGCGGAAGTCATACCAGAGCGCGCGGGCGCAGGACTTGCCGATCAGCGAGGCGCCGAGGTGGTCGCGAAAGCCGTCGCCCTGCCGCGCCTCGAAGGAGGCGTAGATCGCGGAGAGGGTCGGCGTCGGGGGGGTGGGGAGCTCGGCCATCAGCATGCCTCCTCCCGCTCGAGCCGCGCCCGCGCCTCAGCCAGCACCGCGGTCCAGGCGGCGCTGTCATGGCGTTCGCGCAGGACGGCGATGATCGTGTCCTTCAGGCGCTCGCGCCGGCGGCGGCCGCCCTGACGGGCGACGATCTCGGCGCGCTCGCGATTGAGGTGACGCAGCGCCGTGCGCGCACGGTGAAACCAGTCGGGGTCGATCGGCTTCGCCGTCCGCTGCCGCGTGAGATCCGCGGTCGCGATCTGCGTGCGGATCTTCGCGATGGCGTCCTCGATCTCGATCAGGCGCCGGGTGTCGTCAGGCAAGCCAGGGGCGTTCGCGGCCGCGCAGGCCGCGTCGGTGGTGTTGGTCATGGTCGGTCTCTCGGGTCTGGCGATGTCCGGGCCTCCGCAGGTCTCAGCCCGCGGCGGCCGAGGGCCTCAGCTCTTGCGGTTCCAGGGCGCGGTGGCCGGGCGGGCGGGCGCCGACTGCGCGGGCGCGCTGGTCGGCTGCGTGGCGGCGGACTTCGGCGGGGTCGCCTGCGCCGGGGCCTCCGGCACCATGTAGCGGATCGTGTTACGCTCGCCGTAGCCGTCCTTCGGGGGCTTCACCCCGACCTGGATCGTCATCGGGATCAGGTGCAGCTCCTCGCTGTCGTTCACCTGCAGCTTGCCCGTGGCGTGGCAGATCGCCGACAACGTGCGCTGTGCGATCTCGACCGTGGTCGGATTGGCGTTCACGAGGTTCAGCTGGTCGAAGACCTTGCGGCCCTGCTGCGGCCCCTCGAGGATGTCGAGCATCAGCCAGAGATACTTCCCCATCCCGTTCTTCGTGACGCGCATCTCGCTCTCGACGATCTGGGCGCGATACTTGCCCGCGGGCAGGATCTCGTAGGCGGTGGTGGGCTCGATGCCGGCGGCGTCAAAGGCGGTGTCGAAACGTGCCATCGTGCTGTCCTTTCAGTCGTAATCAGGCGGATTGGGGCATGGCGGCCAGGAACTCCGACCACTCGAGAGGGAGCGTTTCCGGCAGGCCGTAGCGGTTCTTTGCGAGGAAGGCGGGGCGCTCTTCGGTGTGCATGACGCGCGCACCGGACCCGAGCGCCCGGGTCACCTTCTTGTTGAAGCCCACGTCGGACTTGCTGACCGAGATCCGGTAGTTGGCGAAGAGCACCACGTCCGAGTGCTCCTGCAGCAGCGCGGAGGCGCGGGCCTGCAGCTTGATCACGTACCGGTCGTAGGGTTCGTGCTCGGGGCTGTCGAAGCGCTTGATGCCGGTGTGGGCGATCTGGATGACCGCCATGCCCTTCCGGTCGCGGAGCCCGTTCAGCTTGTCGATGTATTCGCGCCAGATGTTCAGCGCCTCGGCGTAGCCCTTGCCGAAGCCAGGGCTTTCGATCGACTGCCAGCCGTTGCGACGGCAGGCCTCGGCCCAGATCAGCGGCTCCAGCCAGTCCACGCTGTCGACCACCACCGTCGAATAGGGGTGGTCCTCGTCGAGCAAGGCGTCGAGCGCTTCGGCGACCTCGGCGTAGCTCGTCGCCAGCGGGAAATGCGGCACCTGCAGCTTGCCGAGACCGTCCTCGGTGAGGATGAACACGGGCGCGTCGGCAGACGCGGCGAACGTGGATTTGCCGATGCCGGCGACGCCATGGATCAGCACGCGCGGCGGGCGCAGCACCGTCGAGGTGCGCAGGGATGCGAGCGAGATGGCCATTAGCGCACCTCCTCGCCGAGCAGCAGCCGGAACTTCGGCTTGGCCGTCCGGACCGTGCGGGCGGGCTCAAACTCCTGGCGGATGTCCTTGGGCCAGGCGGTGTACTTCCGCTCGGAGACGCTGAGTGCGATGTCCACGTACTCGGTGGGATCGGCGCCATCCGCCCGGATTCGCTCGACCAGACCGGCGAGCATCGCCTGGTCCCAATCGACGCGCTTCGGCAGCTCCGCGACCACGGTGACCTGGCCGTCCTGCAACCGGACAGTGCCGGTGTCCTTGCCTTCCGCGCGGCGCGCCTCCTGCGCCTGGTCGCCATACTTGAGCGCGATAGCGCCATCGAGCCAGTCGCTGAGGTTCTTGGCAGCGCGCAGCCGCTCGTCAGCGTCCTGCTTCAGGAGCGCCAGCTGGTCGCCCGGCAGCGCGGCGATCTCGCCGACCGGCAGGGTGGGAAGGTTGTCGAGGGTGATGCGGTTGGGGATCGTCATGGCCGCCCCCTCACGCCAGCTTCACGGCGGGCTTGTCGGCCGTGCTCGAGCAGTGCCGGTTGGCCTCGTAGGCCTCGACATCCTCGAGCCGGTACACGACCCGGCCGCCGATCTTGATGAAGGCGGGGCCCTCACCGGTCCAACGCCAGCGCTCCAAAGTACGCGGGCTGATTTTCCATCGAGCCGCCAGCTCGACCTGGTTGAGATGCGTGACTGACATCGTCGTCTCCTTCGCGATTGGCCGAATGCCTGCGAACGAGACTGGGGTGTGCGAGGGGAGGAGATCGGGAGGGCGGAGGGAGGGGAGACGGGAGGAATGCAAATCGGGGGCCCCGAAAACGAAAAAGGCCGCCCCGAAGGACGGCCTGATCGTCGTGGGTTTGGTGGCGTCACACCTCGAGCCAGGCGCTGGAGCCGCTCTCCAGGATGACCTCCTGCCACGTAGGGTGACCGTCGATGACCTCCTGCCACGTAGGGTGACCGTCGAAGAGATTCTTCAATCGCTTCACGGAGGGGCCGCACTCGGCCTCCTCAAGGATGCGCGCGACGGGCAGCACCGGATCCCCGTCCAGCCAGGCATCGGCGAGCATGGCGACGGCGATCTTCTGCTTGCCACCGGTGAACTCGTGCCACCTGCCGTGCACGATCAGCACGCCGCCGTCGCCGGAGACCCAGACGGGCCCCTTGTGCGACGGTCCCTTCAGCAGACGTGCGCTCAGGATTTCCGGGGCGATGGCGAGCCCATCTTCATGATCGACCACATCCGCCAGCGCGACGAACTCGTGGCCCCGGACGAAGCGGAAGCGATGCCGATCCGGAGGGTCGAGAACGAGGACCACCCGAAGCCCATCGGCCGGGCGGCGCGCAACGAGCTGGCGGAACTCCTCGAACACGGCCGGTGTCGTCAGACCGCGAGCGACCCAGATCCCGACACGCGCCCTTCGCTTCGGCAGCCGCGCCGTCCCGAAATCCAGCACCACGCCGTCGAGGTACGGCACCGGGTCTTTTCCTAGCGAGCAATCGAGCCGGGCGACCACCCGCCGAGCTGTTGCCGCCATGCCCAGCGCATAGACCAGGCGGCGGACGCTCGCCTCTTCGTCGTGCCAGACCGCGTTGCCGAGATGACCATGTTGCCCCGTGATCGGGTGGGCGATGACGGACGTCGGAGTGTCGTCCAGATCGTCCTCGGCAACGACGGACATCGCGCTGCCGCGCTGCACGAGCAGTCCGGCATCCATCAGCGTCTTTCCGGCGCCGCGCATATGCGCCAGCGCCATGGCCGAGACCCGCGCATCGCGGGTCCCGGCGATGGATGAGAGCAGCCGGCAGGCGGCGAGATCAATCCTCGAAGAGCTGCAGGTCATCGACCAGGATCCCCCAGCGCCGCAAGTACTTCTCGCCGATCATCTGCTCGGTCGCGGTGCGATCCTTCAGGTCGCAGCCGTGGGGCCAGGTGATCGACAGCGTGAGTGTGCGCCGGCGGTCGCCCCCTGGGCGCTTGGCAAGCTTTACCGCCAGTTTGGCTCGCGTGATTACGAAACCGTCGCGCAAAGGCGTGCGCTCCTTGAACATCTCGTCCGCCATAGACCAGATGGTACCGTCCGCGCGGGCCATGTTCTCCAGTGTGACCCTTCGGCTGCTGTCGTCGATCGGCATGAGGCGCAGCTCGCGCACCTCGACACCTTCGATCCCGTCCTCCGGGTCGACCGGGAAGTCGTACGGCGTCAGCAGCACGGAAAGGTCGTAGCACCGAAGCGGCAGACGGTTCTCCTTGAACGCAATGCCGAGGAGGTGCGTGACCGTCGCCTTCACGATCTCGCCCCGCGTCGCCTTGTCGTTGGCGATCACTTCGATGCCGCCGGTCGCGGGCTCGTAGGTCACCGCGGCCTCGAAGACGGGACGATAGGCCTGCCGCACGAGAGACCCCTTGTCGTCGAAGCGCAGCAAATCGTCGGGCCGTCCCTCACGGTAGATCGTCGCCTGCACGAGGTCGCATTCGTCGCCCTCATGGGTCGTTCTCACCCGGTCGAAGATGTCGACATGGGCATGGGCGGCGCCCGAGAACTCCTTGATCGCGGAGATGAAGGCGTGACGGGCCGATGCATCGCGCTGCACAACGCAGCCCGCGTCGGTCATTTAGCCCGCCCACATCCGGCCGCGCCTGCGGTCCTAGGTGAAGCGAACTTCCTCGGCACGGCGGAACCGGTCCTGCGCATTCAGGAACATCCAGAGCGAGCGCGCATGCGGGTTCGCGAGGCCGTCGAGGAACGCGGGATCGTCCGCGACGCTGTAGATCGCGGCCTGCCCCGGCTCCTCGGACAGCGCATGGACGCGCTCGTCGTCGTTCGAGATGCGGTCACGCTGAACGCGGGACATCTTCTCGATGGCGCCGAGAAGCGGCCTCGACAGCTCGGCCTCCGGCACGCTCCAGTCGAACTCGGTCGGCAGGCCGATTTCCGGCCGGTCGAAGTATTCGCGCAGCGCCTCGCCGGGCGTCTTGCGAAGGAAGGCGGACAGTGCAGTCACCGTGATCTCCTTTCTGGTGATTCCATGTATCGGCTGATCTACTAATCAGCGTATTTAGTGCCAGAGGGGAGTCAATCGAAAAAATACGCACTTCCGCGGATTCGCGATCAGTGGCCGAAGAGCGAGGGCTGCCCGTGCGTCGAAGTGATCAGGCTCAGCTTCAACAGCCGGATGCGCGCGGCCTCTTCGGAGACCGCGAACTGCTCCATGACCACTTGGATCAGATGCGCGGCATGCTCCGTCGAAACGTGGATATCGCCATGCAGCTCACGCGGGCCGCAGTAGTCGGAAACGAGGCGACGGACAGGCGTGGCCGGCATCAGCGGTGCGCCGCTGATGTAACCGGCCTGCCATTCCATCCAGTCGGACTGCGGGGCGTCCAGGATGTTGTCGCGCTTGGAGATCTCCTTGTTGGCATTCATTCCGCGCTCGAGCAGGTCGCCGTTGGCGAACTTCCGCGCCCAGAGCGGCCCGTGGAACTTCACGTGCCCGAACTCATGGGTGAGCGTGGTGCGGAATCGGTTCTCGCGCCGTTCGTCAACCGCGATCCGTTCGGAGATTGAGACCTTGGGCCCCCGGTTTGGGAAGAACTCGGTGACCCCTTCCACATCGGCGCCGTACGCGGACAGGTCGGCGTACGGGTCGAGATCCGCGTCGTACATCGCGATCAGCACAGTCAGATCCTCGGTCGAGACCGGATACTCGACCTTCTTCTTGCGCTTCATCAGAAGATCGCGGATCAGCCGCTCGCATTCATTGTCGAGATCCCGCGCCGCGTAGAAGGGCCGCTCGGCAAAGCGGCCCGTGTTGTCACGGATCATCTTCACCATGCGAACCTCCTTACTCCTTCAACGTCTTCCTGAAATTGGCAAAGGCCTCGACGACCTTGTCCGGGGTGGACGCATCCGGCCGAAGATCATCCGGTAGCCGGCCAGCGAGTGCGTACAGGTAGTCCTCCGGGATGTTCAGGATGCCGGAGAACTGGCGGATCAGGTGCCCCGAGCTGGGGCTGCGTCGATCGTGCTCGATGTCGTTGAGATACTGCGGGGATATCGACCCGCCGCCCACTTCCTTCATCACGCGCGCTGCGAGTTCCTTCTGGCTGAGACCGAGTGCCTTGCGGGCCTTCGAAATCGCCTGGCCGAAGGTCACACCGTCGGCGGACATGGCCGGTTCATCGCTTGCTCTCCCTGTCAATCCGCTTGTTCGCGGATATGCGAACTGTTACGCCTTATCCCCAAGAGTATCAACAACGAAGCGGACTCGCGGCTAGCGGGCACTGTAGACGGAAGGGTGTGCTTTGGGTTGCAGGACCGCAGACTTCTTGATCAACAGACGCCGCCAAGAAGCGGGGGCGCCGCCCTTCATTGGCCTTATCCCGCTAGACGAAGCCGCGCGAGTGCGAGCCATTGAGCGCACGCGACAGTTTTTGGACGGCCGGCCGGACAGGCTGAAAGTGTTGTTCCGCCAGTTTCCAAGCCTCGCAGCATGGCTCGTCACTCACTCTCTTAGCGAAGGATATGGAGACACCGGCCATGCGGTGTACCCGCATATTGCTGATACTCTTAGCGTTCCGCTTGATAACCAGCAGCATCGCAAGGTGCTGTTCAGCTCATTCTGTGGCGTCTGCGACCGGTTCGGGTTGCCTACTCGAGGGTTCGATCGCGATGTCGACATCTACCTTCTTCATGCCGGAGTAAGCCAAGCGCAGCTTCCCCATTTGATCGACGCGTTTCTGAGACAGGAAGCAGCATTTGGTCCGCCGCCTGTCGAAACGACCGTGCTACTCAACCGCTGGGAAGACGATGCCCTGTATTTCCTTCCACCCGCGGTCATCGTGCCTCGCCGTGCGATCCTCTGGGACGAGACTGCCTGGCATGCCGCCCTGTTTGCACGGATACGCCAAGATCCAGAGGCCTTCGTCCCTGCGATCGAGTTCGAGAGGTGTTTCAAGGAAGTCTTTGACCAGAGGCTGAAGGAAACGCGGCCGACATCAAGTCGTGGAGGAAGCGAGGCACTTGCACCACGGCCCCGGCTCCATTGGCAGTCTGGGGGGCTTGTCTTGCGACTGCCTCGAAGCGAGGGACGTATTCGCCTGTGGCTCGATGGAGCGCAACGACCGCTGCGTTTGCGTGGAGGCGAAGACTGGACACTTCCGCAGCCCTGGCCGCGCGAGATACGTTGGGAAATTTCTGGCCAGAGCGGCCAGCTCGAACTCCTCGCGCACGGAGGATGTGCCGCGTTCGACAGGATCACCGGCCACTACCTGCGCGAGATCCCACGAGGGGCTGTAGAGATCGAACTGGACTCAACGGACATTGCGATCTTGGCACGTGCGCAGTTCTCCGTAGCAGGCGAACCCGCTCTTGAACCAGAAACCGAGAGTTATGTCGGCTTTGCGATGCTTGGGCCCCGCCCCGTGGCGCTCAACCTCGACGGCGTTCAAACAGGCCTCAGGGCCCGTCCACGAAGACGCCTTTCCCTGGCGGGCGCCGAAATCGCGAGCGGTCCACGGGGCGTGCTTCACGGGAGGTCTGCACGCCTTCGGATCGAAACTGGATTGGGACGATCCGAAACCCGTGCGGTACGGGTCGCGCTCGGCATGCAGTCGCGGCTTATCGAGGTACTGATCTCAGATGACGGTTTTGGCGATGTCGGGATGGAAGAGGTCCTAGCGGGCTTCGCAGAGGCTGAGGCAGCAGACCCGGTGCGTCTTCGGATGGAACTGATGGCACCTAGTGCTGATGGTGCCACTGTTCATGGCTCCGGGATCGGACTTTCCGCCTGGGTATGGCCCGGATTTCGGGAGTCTGACGGGATTGTGTTCCATAGCGACCGCCCGGTCCGTAACCTCGTACAGGACGAATGCCTCCATGTCGGCCGTGACGACCAAGGGCGTCTTTGTCTTGATCCCGGCGGCGGATACAGCGTTGCGCGAGCCGTATTCGAGATCGAAGGCGTTCATGTTCCATTCGATCTGCCTTGGCCCGATGTTTCCGTAACCAGGCGCCGTGCAGAAGGCAGCCTTGCCCCACTCCCGATTGGCACGCGGCTCTCGGTTGGTGAAGATGATCGCTTCGATACGATCAGCATCCGGTGCCCTGATCAGAAGGCGCAACTGGTCATCCGCGGAAGGCGGGAAGAGCGTCCGTTCCTTGGCGGGTTGACCCGTAGTTTAGCTGTTCGTGATCTTCTGACACCTGCGTCCGATGAACGTGTGCTACTGCGGCGTGGAAACGGTTCGGAAGTCCTGTTGTTCGAACTGGTCGCAGCACTTGCCCCCCAGGGGATAAACTTTCTTCCCGCTCGTAGCGCGATCCGGCTGCAGCTAAAATTCGGAGAGCCGGTGGACGCAGTGGCCGTCGAGGTTGAGGATGAAACCGGAGCAGTGGTTCTCGCCGAAGCTGCGCTGCGGCATCGACCGGTGGCCACCCGTCGGCCGGAATGGTTTCATGCCGAGGTGAGCGACAACGACGCGCACGGCCTCGAACTGACGCTTGACGCCGATTGGCTCGATGACGGCCCCCGCTTGGCCCGGCTCCTGATCCGCCCCGAAGGTCGCGATGGCTGGCGACCGCTGCGCAATTCGCGAGGCGACTGTTTCGCAATCGCTATTATCAACCCGGCGGCGAACGACTTCGTGCAGGACGGAGAGCTTCAGCGTCGGTTCGAAGCCCTCAGTCACTGGCTGTCGGATTGCTATGCAGCAGAGTGCTGGCCAACGCTGGATCGCACATTGGTGCCGCGCTGGCAGGAACTCGGTCATCGGCTGCGAGAACTTCACGGCGGCGACGGAGCGGTGATGCGAGCGGCCTGCTTGCCGCCTCCCGACCACGCGGCCCCCGGCTGGGTACCAATCCTTCACCCTTTGCAATTCGCTCCGGATCTATACGCTGCAGCGCCGCAGGCATTCGCCTCACTGGCGGCGTCCATTGATCCCGGCGTTGCCGAAATGGCAGCGCTCGCCACACTCGACACGGCGCGCCTTCGCGAGCTGTCTCATCTTCATCCCACGGTCTACCTCGCGTTCCGGAACCTGCAGGCGGCGCGCGACAAGGGAACGCGGTTGGAGGGGTTCGACCCAGCACGCTTATTCAGAAACCTGCCGCTGGTCGACGGCGATCCATCAGCGGGATGGTTCTGGCGTGGTACGCCATTGCTCGGGCCCGACCATTGGCGTGCAGCACATCTGCGCCTTGTCGAGCGGCTCGACGCCGCCGGTCTATTCGTCGAGGACACGGCCGAAGAAGGGCCGAACAGCCGGCGTCAGGCATCCTTGCAGCGCTTGATGCACGCAGCCTGGATCTTGGCGCCAGAGAAGCTTCGCCCACCTGCTCCGCATCGCAACCAGGAGTCGGAGGAGCCGGCTCAGGTCGATTTGTGGGGCTCGGCGCTCCTTTCCGGCTTTGCCCGGGCAAGCCGCCTGAATGAGGTGTCCGAGTACGTTGAAAGCCTTTCCACGCGGGCGGACATGTCGCCAAGGCAAGCCCTGACCAGCATCGCCTTTATGTTGCGCCTCGCTCCAGAGCTTTTCGCCTTCCATCTATTGCTCTGGCAAATCGCCAAGGAACGCCCATGACCGAACTCGACCCAATCCGTTTCAGGGACGACCTCGGCGCGACGCTGGCGCGCTACATCTCAACAGCCGCCGCTGTCTCTTCTGCACGGGCGCCGCGACTTTCACGCGCCGTCGCTGACGCATGCGCGCGCTCGGCATTGGTGCGCGGCCCGTTCGTCGAAAGTTTGCCAGACTTCGAGAAGGGCGGAAGCATCGAGGAACTCGTTGCTACCGGTGCATTGCACGGTGCTTGGTCAGCGCTTTCCGAAAGCGAAGAAGGGCGATCCCTGTGGCGCAGGCGGCTTCACCTGCACCAGTCTGCAGCCATCGGGCGCGACGAAAACTATCTCGTCGCCACAGGCACCGGCTCCGGCAAAACGGAGTCCTTTCTATTCCCCCTGATCGATGATCTTTTGCGTCAAGGGGAACTGGAGCGGCCCGGCGTTCGGACGATCCTTGTCTATCCGCTCAACGCCCTCGCAAACGACCAGATGCACCGTATCGCACGGCTCTTGTTTCGAAATCTCGGTGATCCCGGCATCACACTCGGGCGCTTCACCGGGCAGGTGCGCTCAGATGCGACAAGGTCGGACGAGGAAGTACGACTGACGGCCACGCCCACTTTTCAGGCCGATTTCCCCGACGCGCGCCATGCTCCCCGGAACTGGCTTCTAGCCAGGGGCGAAATGTTGGCGAACCCACCGCACATTCTCGTCACAAACTACGCCATGCTCGAGCACATCCTGCTCTTGCCGCGTAACCGCGCATTGCTGGCCGGGGCGGACGTCCGTTGGCTCGTGCTCGACGAAGTCCATACATATACCGGCGCCCAAGCAATCGAAGTCGCTTTCCTCCTGCGAAAGCTGAAAGCGCGTCTTGGCATACCCCAAGGGCAGATTCGGTGTGTGGGGACGTCCGCGAGCCTTGACCCAGCGAGGCGAGAAGAACTCGCGCGATTCGCGGAGGACCTGTTCGGGGAGCCCTTCCCGAGCGGTGACGGTTCGGTAATCACCGCCGAAAGACGACTCCATCCAGCATTGGTCGACGGTGCCGAACCAGAAGCTCTGTCCGCGTCCGCCTGGGTCGAAGCAGGACGGGTACTCTCGGAGTTGCGAGAGCAAGGATGCCTCGCGGCTGACAATGCCGACTATCTGACCGAGGACTGGAACGAGGCGATGCGGGAGGCCGACCTCGATGCGCTGGTCCTGAACCCTATACAACCATTCGGCGAAGGGCTCATTGCACGGCTCGCCGGCATTGCAGAGGTTCGTGCGGTGGCCAGTGCGCTCAAGGAGCGAGCTCTGCCCTTCGCCGATCTGGCAGCGCGAGTATTTCCATCGGAATCTGGAGAGACGGCGCAGACAGCTCTGACGGCTCTGATCTCGCTTGGTGTTCTGGCTCGCCCTTCTGTACCCGGCGCGTTTCCACTTCTTCCAGCACGTTTTCATCTCGCCGCCTCGGGCGTCGAGGGCGTGGCCCTGAGGCTGTCTGCGAGCGACGCCGAGAATTGGTCGGACTTCCGGCTTTCTCGCAATGGCATGCATATAGCTGAGGCCCCGGCCTATCCCCTTCTCGTTTGCCGCAACTGCGGCGAACCCTATGTCGAGGGATGGGATGATGGAACTATGCTCCATCCGCGCCCCGAAATCAGTCCTGGATCAAGGCGCCGGGTTCTAAGGTTGATCAGAGCGGGAGAGGCCGCGACAGAAGTTGACTCTGACGAACAAGACGAGGGATCCGAGGACGAACCCCCTTTCGAGTTCTTCGCCGACACTGGCGAGTTGGCCGACGGCCCCGAGGAAGGCGTCCTCTCCCTTGCCGAAGCGCCGATGCGAGACGATGCCGAGGAGCGTCGCAGCTATGTCCGAAAATGCCTCTCCTGCGGAGCCACCGGCGGACGCTTCGCCGAGCCAGTTACTCCGATCCATCCTGGCGACGATGCGCTCGCGTCGGTAACGGCCCAGGCGCTGCTCGAGGCTCTGCCGCCGCCGCAGGCGCGGTCATCCGAAGCACCGATGCAGGGTCGGAATCTTCTCGTCTTTGCCGACAACCGGCAGGACGCGGCGTTTTTCGCCCCATTCTTCGAGCGTACCGCTCGGGATCAGGCGCTTCGCGCGGCTATGGTCCAAGCGCTGCGCAGAGAGTCCAACGAAGCGCTGGACCTCATGGGGTTGCGGGATGGTGTTTGGACGTCGCTACGGCGATCCGGCTTCAAGCTCTATGACCGCCGCAATCCGGAACCGTTGAGCAGCAGCGCCGCGAAAGACCGCCTGATGGCCCTGATCGCGGCCGAGCTCTGCGGTGGCCCTCTCCGGCTATCGCTTGAATCGCTCGGCCTGATCACTGTCCATTACGAGGGCAGCGCAAGGATCGCGCAGCGACTGGCAGAACGGGTCCAGCCCGAGTATCGAGGTATGGTGCCGACTCTTGTCCGTTTTCTCCTCGATCTCATCCGGCAAACGAGAGCAATCAACACGTTAGAGAATATCGACCTCACGGACGAGTCGGTTTGGGGAGAAGGGCTGGCAAGCGCCGACATATCGTGGTCACTGACACGAACACACCAAAGTCGCCGACTGCGAACGCTGCTCTCAGAACCGGGACGTCCCAATCGACCGCTTTGGGTGCTCGTCGATCAGCTCGGAATTCCGGAAGATCAAGCAAGAGACCTTCTCTCTGCTTTCTGGGAGGAGGCGACGCGCCCTAGGCACCGCCTCTTGCTAGCCGGGGGGCATGGTCATGTCTTGAACTTGGCCGCCATGAGATTCGCAGCGACCGCGGAAGGAGAACTGCGCCGCTGCGAAAGCTGCGGCGCGTCCAGCCAGATCGATCTTGGCGGCGCCTGCACGGCGTGGCGCTGCACTGGGCGCACCGTTCCCATATCTGCCGAGGAGCGGGCAGAGATGCGTCGGCGCAACCACTACCTTGTTCGTTATGAAGGACAGCCACTCAGCGGGATCGCGCGGGAGCACACTGCGGCAATTTCGACCACGGAGCGCTCCGAGATCGAAGAGCGATTCCGGCAGGGCGAAGTAAATCTGCTCAGTTGCACAACGACGATGGAAATGGGCGTCGATCTGGGTGAGCTGGAAGCGGTTTTCTGCCGGAATGTTCCACCCGGCATCGCGAATTATCAACAGCGCGCGGGCCGCGCTGGTCGCCGCGCGCAGGCCGCTCCCGTTGCGTTGATGATGGCGAGGTCCGGCAGGTACGATCAGGCACAGTTCAACGATCTGCGCGGCTACCTCGAGGCATTGCCGCCAGCTCCCTACCTGACGTTGGACAACCCCAGTTTTTTCCGGCGGCATCAAGTCTCATGCCTTCTTGCAGGCTGGCTGGATCGTCGCCTTGCAGGCCATGAGCGTACGGGCGCCCCGCGTCTGCGCGATGTGCTAGGCGAACGCTTGGACGTGTCGGCGGAGGCCGCTCTGTTGGCCGACCTTGCGACATGGTTCGCCTCGGACGCAGGAGTCGCCGCACGCGCAGTCGCCGAAGGAATGGCATCCACACTCCCGGCAAGGCTCGATCATGTGGGCCTCGCCGCGGGGGAACTGACTGAACACGCGCGCGCAGAGATCACCCGCTGGATCAGGGCTACGTCCGCTCGCTGGCGTGAGTTGAATGAAGCCTACGAAACGGCACGGGCCGCGCTCGATGATCCGGAGGCAAATGAGCAGGCGCGCAGCCGCGCTGCCGGTCGAATGAACGGCCGCTTGGGCGACATGCGTCGATATCTTGATCGTTTCCTCGTCGAGGCTCTGTCGCGTGCAGCTGTGATCCCAACCTACAGCTTCCCCGTGCATTCAATTCATCTCGAAATAGTCACTGAGCGCGGCGCTCGCACTGCCTCAGATGACCGAGCGCTGCAGCTCGATCGAGACGCAGCAATGGCGATCGCTGAATATGCGCCGGGCGCCGAAGTCGTGGCCGGCGGCCGAATATGGACGTCCGCTGGCATTGCACGGAGAGCCACAGTTGGCACCGGCGACGCCTGGATGGAACGTGGATTCCATCGCGTTTGTCCAACGTGCCAGCACGCAGAAACACATCACGACCGGGATGACTTCGGGGAGAACTGCCCTCAATGCGGCGCCCGGGCCAGTGGCCCGCGCCGTGCCTTCGTGGAACCAGTCGGGTTCCTGACATCATATACCGACCGTCAGGGCAGAGATCCCGGCGCGACTCGCTTGCGGGTTCGACCCGTCGACGAGGCTCGCCTCCTTACGCGAGCCCGCCCTGAGAACTTTCAGGTTTCGGACCTCGCACGCGTCACTCATTTCTTCGCGCCGGCTATTGCTCCGGAGGGAAGTCAGCCTGGACGCATGCTCGTCCTAAACCGCGGACCGCTGGGTGCGGGCTATCTTTGGTGTCCGGCCTGCGAGCATGCGCGGCCGGCACCCCAGGAGGCTCTTGGAGGGGCCGAGATCCGGGCAGTGCATGAGAACCCCCGTACCGGCGACCGGTGTCGGGTCGAGTCCCTTCGTTGGCCAGTGGACCTGGCGCACGTTTTCGAGACGGATCTACGCGGCATCCGCATCGATCAACCGGTCCCCAACTTTTCCGATCGCCCGACCGACACCGAACGGCGGGCAGCTCGTGATGGCTTTCTGAGAACGTTGGCAGAGGCATTGAGGCTCGCAGCAGCCGACATCCTTGAAACCGATCCGAGAGACCTGCGTGCGACCGTCGAGCTGCTCGGTGCCGCCCCGCTGGTGATCCTCTCGGACTCGGTCCCAGGCGGTGCCGGCTATTGCCGCCGACTGCTCGACGATTCTCGCTTCTCGGCACGCGTGCTGCTCGGTCGAGCAATCGCGGTCCTGGATTGCCCCCGAGGTTCAGCGTGCGAGACGAGCTGTTCGCGGTGCCTGAATGATTATTCCAACCAGGTTCATTGGGATCAGTTTGATCGACATCCGGTGCTGAATTGGCTGCGCGGCCTGCTTGCGGAGTCGACACGGCGCCCCTCTCATGCTCCCGAGGCGGCAGTCCCGGTAGCGCAGACCGCGGCGGCTACGCTGCGGGTGCGTCTGGAAGGAGCCGGGCTTGTAGCCGTCTCTTCGCCAACCCTATGGGGCGCCGAAGATCGATCCGAAGCGATCACAAGCGCCCGGGCACTGAGAAACTGGCTCGATGAAGCAGCGAACCGTCATGCGCTCTTCCTCCTTCCTCCGGGAGCAGTCGAAGCGGGCACACCAACAGGCCTTGATCGCGAGATTGCCTATGCTTTGGCACAGTACGAGCGATCCGGTCAGATTCGCTTCGGCACGCTGGATAGGTCCGCCTTGTTGCATTCGCCTCGCCTGTCCGTTCTGAAGGGGCGCGGTTCTGAGGCTTCCGTGGATGCCTTCTACGCAGAGCAGGAAGCGGCGGCTGCTCTTGACGGCCCCCTCATGGGGGTGAGCCATCTGTATTCATGTTCAGCAGGCGAGAGCTGGCTCGCCTCTGTTCAAGACAGCGTCCGAACGCTGCCGGGGCCGTTGGCTGGTCTCACCGAGCGCTTGCGCGTCTTCCGCTTCCGGCCGGGAACAGCCCGTGCACTCACGCCGCTTTTCCAAGGTGTGGCGGGACGCCGTGTAGCGCTCGAAATCGAGGATCCCTGGTGCGGCGTTCGCCCGCACAACCGTCGTCGTCTCGCAAGCTTCGTCGCTGCGGTCGGCGCAGCGGGCGTCGGCATAGAGCGGCTCGCGGTCGTGTGGAATCCCGATCATGGAGAGCCGGACACGCCGCAAGCCCAGTCGAACGCGGTGCGCGCTGAGCTGCGATCTTCCGGAGTCTCGGTTACGCCCGAACTCCATCACCGCTCCGGACGCGACCGTCATTTCCATGATCGCGTCGTAACCATCCAGACCGTCGACGACGGGGCCAGAGTCAACTTGAGATGGGACGTGACCGCGGGGATCGACAATCTCATGTCCCACTCGAAGGAGTGCAGTGTTTTCATCGAGGAACGCTGAGCTCAGCAGCTCAGCGGCTCATCCGGAAGCACGAAGGACTTCGGCCCCTCTTGCTTCCACAGTGCTTCCACGGGTGGCTCAAACGCAAACGCCGCCCCGGAGGGTGGCGTGTAAGTATCTGATATTGTTATGTTTGTTTGGTTGCGGGGGTAGGATTTGAACCTACGACCTTCAGGTTATGAGCCTGACGAGCTACCGGGCTGCTCCACCCCGCGATGGTTGCGCATTTGGGCGCGTGTTTGGCCGTTTCATCCGTGGCGGCGTCGGGGTTGCGCCCGGTTTGGCCGCGCCCGGTTTGGCCCCAATGGGTTTAGGATTGGGGGTTTATGAGATCGTATTGAGAGCAATCGAAGCCTGGTGCTATGGGCTGTTCTTGTCAGGTTTGGCGGTGACCTACTCTCCCACGACTTAAGTCGCAGTACCATTGGCGCGGTGGCGCTTAACGGCCGAGTTCGGGATGGGATCGGGTGTTTCGCTCACGCTGTGACCACCAAACCAGGAAAGAACAGCAACACGAGATTTGTCTTTATGTTCATCGCATTTCCGAACCGCAAAACCGGTTCCCAGTTTTGCTGGAAATGCTTTTGCTTATCGCATTTCCAAAGTGCAATGCGCCATGTCTAAGTATACCGATAACGCGTTTCACGTTATGTAGTTAGGTGCGAATGACTTTCATTGTATTCAGGTCTGCGCAGAATTCTGAAGTAGAATTCATCGTTTACTGGATCAAATCAAGCCTATCGAGCGATTAGTACCGGTCAACTGAATGCATTGCTGCACTTACATCTCCGGCCTATCGACGAGGTGGTCTTCCTCGGCTCTCAGGGAGATCTTGTTTTGGAGGGGGCTTCCCGCTTAGATGCCTTCAGCGGTTATCCTGTCCGTTCATAGCTACCCAGCACTACCCTTGGCAGGATAACTGGTCCACCAGTGGAACGTTCACCCCGGTCCTCTCGTACTAGGGGCAACTCTCCTCAAATCTCCTACACCCACGGCAGATAGGGACCGAACTGTCTCACGACGTTCTAAACCCAGCTCACGTACCTCTTTAAATGGCGAACAGCCATACCCTTGGGACCTGCTCCAGCCCCAGGATGAGATGAGCCGACATCGAGGTGCCAAACACTGCCGTCGATATGGACTCTTGGGCAGTATCAGCCTGTTATCCCCGGCGTACCTTTTATCCGTTGAGCGATGGCCCACCCACGTGGGACCACCGGATCACTATGGCCGTCTTTCGACTCTGCTCGACTTGTCAGTCTTGCAGTCAGGCGGGCTTCTGCCATTGCACTCTACGGTTGATTTCCGACCAACCTGAGCCCACCATCGCGCGCCTCCGTTACTCTTTAGGAGGCGACCGCCCCAGTCAAACTACCCGCCACACAGGGTCCCGGATCCGGATAACGGACCGCGGTTAGACATCAGATAAGCGAAGGGTGGTATCTCAAGGGTGGCTCCACAGAAACTGGCGTTCCTGCTTCAAAGCCTACCACCTATCCTGCACATCTCTGACCTGATGCCAGTGTGAAGCTGTAGTAAAGGTGCACGGGGTCTTTCCGTCTGACCGCGGGAACCCCGCATCTTCACGGGGAATTCAATTTCGCTGAGTCTGCGTTGGAGACAGCGGGGAAATCGTTACGCCATTCGTGCAGGTCGGAACTTACCCGACAAGGAATTTCGCTACCTTAGGACCGTTATAGTTACGGCCGCCGTTTACTGGGGCTTCAATTCAAAGCTTGCACCTCTCCTTTTAACCTTCCAGCACCGGGCAGGCGTCGGACCCTATACGTCGTGTTGCCACTTCGCAGAGCCCTGTGTTTTTAGTAAACAGTCGCTACCCCCTAGTCTGTGCCCCCCGCCTCTGGTTGCCCAAAGACGGGGCCTCCTTCTCCCGAAGTTACGGAGGCATTTTGCCGAGTTCCTTCAACGCAGTTCTCTCAAGCGCCTTGGTATGCTCTACCAGTCCACCTGTGTCGGTTTAGGGTACGATCTTACGGAGGGCTATTTCCAGGAACCGTCCGGCAGCCACCCCAATCCGTTAAGGGATAACTACGCTTTCGATCCGTCACCATCTCCTGGCCCAGGAATATTAACCTGGTTCCCATCGACTACGCCTTTCGGCCTCGCCTTAGGGGTCGGCTTACCCTGCTCAGATTAGCTTTAAGCAGGAACCCTTGGACTTTCGGCGACAGGGTCTCTCACCCTGTTTATCGCTACTCATGTCAACATTCTCACTTCTGTACGCTCCAGATTAGGTCACCCACATCCTTCACCGCATACAGAACGCTCCGCTACCACATGCACATGCGTGCATATCCTCAGCTTCGGCTCATGGCTTGAGCCCCGTTACATCTTCGCCGCAAGACAACTTGTCTAGACCAGTGAGCTATTACGCTTTCTTTAAATGATGGCTGCTTCTAAGCCAACATCCTGGTTGTTTTGGTCGTCTCACATGCTT